>NZ_JAOZYC010000111.1:0-109112 GCF_035798155.1 Streptomyces endophyticus
CGCGTGGTGACGGGTGTGTCGAGGAGGTCGTCGGGGGCGGGGAACAGCCGGTCGACGGTGCCGCTGGGCGCGTCGAGCCGCTTGCCGTACCGCTCGACGAGCCGGGCGGCCTCCGCGGGCCCCGCGACCAGGCGCAGCGCCAGTTCGTCGGGGTCCGCGGCACCGGGCGAGCGCAGCCCCGGCCGGGCCGCGACCAGCGGCGCGAGCCGCGGGTCGAGGGCGAGCCGCTCGTCGATCGCGTAGGGGTCGGCGTCGAGGTCGAAGAGCCGGCGCAGCCGGCCGACGGCGGTGGTCAGATCGCGCAGATCGGTCAGCTGGAGCCGCGCGTCCAGCCACCCTCCCCGATGCTCGGCCTGCGCGCCGGGCTGGTCGTGCGTGGTCTCGTCGACGCGTACGACACCAGTGCCGTACGGGAGCCGCAGCGCGCGCCGGTAGCTGCGGGCGCCGGGCCGCCCGGTCAACTCCTCGACTCCGTCGAGGAGTTCGGAACCCAGCAGGTCGAAGACGGGGCCCGCCTGATAGGCGCCGCGATGGGCGAGGCGCAGCGGGATTCCGGCGGCCGGAGCCACGGCCCGGCGGTTGTCCGGCGCCTCGGCACGCAGCTGCGTAGGGGTGCGGGCGTACACCTCGCGGATCGTGTCGTTGAACTGCCGCACGCTCGCGAACCCCGCCGCGAACGCGATCTCCGTGACCGGCAGCGGGGTCGTCTGGAGCAGGACGCGCGCGGTGTGGGCGCGCTGGGCGCGGGCGAGTGCGACCGGGCCCGCGCCCAGCTCGGCGGTGAGCTGGCGCTGCACCTGGCGGGCGCTGTAGCCGAGCCGGGTGGCGAGCCCCCCGACGCCCTCGCGGTCGACGATGCCGTCGCCGATGAGCCGCATCGCTCGGCCCACGACGTCGGCCCGCACGTTCCAGTCGGCCGAGCCGGGTACCGCGTCTGGGCGGCAGCGGCGGCAGGCCCGGAAGCCCGAGCCCTGGGCCGCGGCGGCCGTGGCGTAGTAGCGGACGTTGTGCCGCTTCGGGGTGACCGCGGGGCAGCTCGGCCGGCAATAGATCCCGGTGGTCTCGACAGCGAAGAAGAACTCCCCGTCGAACCGCGCGTCACGGCTGCGGACGGCTTCATAACGCGTGTCTTCATCGGTCATCACGCCTCAAGTGTGCCGCGCCCCACCCCACCCAGCTGGCGGAAATCGGACGCGGCGATTCAAGCCCCCTGCGGCGAGTGAGCCAAATCAAGCCCCTGCGGCGGGTGAGCCAAATCAAGCCCCTGCGGCGATTGAGCAGCGGGGTCCGGGGCGGAGCCCCGAGACCGCAACCCCGGGGCAGGCCGAACGAGCTACCGGAGGCCACCCCGCTTAGCCTCCACCGCCGCCCGACCCTCCGCCCCCCGCTGCTTCCACACCTTCCGAATATCGGCCCGCAACCTCGCATCCGTCCGCGCCGCGAGCCGCTCGTTCTCACGCAGGAGCTTTCGGTAGCTGTCGAGACGGCGCTGGTGCAGCGAACCGTCCTCCAGCGCGGCCAGCACCGCGCACCCGGGCTCGACCGTGTGCGCGCAGTCCAGGAACCGGCAGTCCTCCGCCAGCTCCGAGATCTCCGCGAAGACCTGTCCGACGCCTGCCTCGGCGTCGTACAGGCCGACCCCACGCAGCCCCGGCGTATCGATGAGCACGCCGCCGCCCGGCAGGGCGAACAGGTTGCGGGTGGTCGTGGTGTGCCGGCCCTTGCCGTCCATGTCACGGACGGCCTGTACGTCCATCACCTCCGCGCCCATCAGCGCGTTGGCCAGCGTCGACTTCCCGGCCCCGGACTGGCCGAGCAGCACGGACGTGCCGTCGGCGACGACCGCCCGCAGCACCTCGGTGCCGTCCCCGTCGAGCGCGCTGACGGGCAGTACCTGCACGCCGGGCGCGGTCGTCTCGACGTCGGAGACGAGATACGACAGGCCGACCGGGTCCGGCACGAGGTCGGCCTTGGTGAGGACGACCAGCGGCTGCGCGCCCGATTCCCAGGCCAGGGCGAGGAACCGTTCGATCCGCCCGAGGTCGAGCTCGGCCGCGAGGGAGACCGCGATGATCGCGTGGTCCACGTTCGCGGCGAGGATCTGGCCCTCGGACCGCTTGGAGGACGTGGAGCGCACGAAGGCGGTCCGGCGCGGCAGATACGCCTGTACGTAGCGGGGGTCGGCGCCGGCCGGGTCGACGGCGGCCCAGTCGCCGGTGCAGATGACCTTCATCGGGTCGCGGGGCACGACGTACTCGGTGTCGGCGTGCACGACCCCTTCCGGTGTGACGAGGTCGCACCGCCCGCGGTCGACGCGCAGCACCCGGCCGGGCACGAGGCCGCGCTCGGCGTAGGAGGCGAACGCGTCCGCCCAGTCGGCATCCCAGCCGTAGGCATCGAGAGCGGAGGTGGTGGTGGAACCAGAAGTGGAACCAGAGGAACCAGAAGAAAGGGAAGACAAGGGGTGACCCTTCAAAGGGTGGCCCCGGCGCAGGAAGTGCGGAGAAAAGGGTGAGGTCAGCCGGTGGCCACAGAGGTGGACTTGATGAACTTCCGGATGCGGGCAGCGCCCGTCGTAACGACAGCCATCGGTCGACACCTCCTCGATCACGCACTCGGCGCACGCTCCACGGCGGCCTCGGCCACCCCTACGCCGACGACGATAACCACAGCACCCATGCACCCGCCACCGGTTTTTCACGTGGTCGACCCCGGTGTCGGTGGACGCCGCACACATCGAACACGCACCATGACACGGTGTCACTCCCCCACCAGCCCCAGCAGCCCGAACAGCCCGAGCAATCCCAACAGGCGCCCCTGCCCCGGCACATGGTCGTGTGCGGCGACGACGCGTTGGCCGAGCGGCTCGGCACCGAACTGCGCGAGCTGTACCGCACCCAGGTCACCATCGTCGTACCGTCGACGCGCGCCGCGGGCGAACCCGCGCAGGGCGGCGGCCGGATGCGGGCCGCCGCGCTGCTGAGCCGGGTGCAGGCCGCGATGGGCCGGCTCGCGCCGTCCGACGACGACTCGCTCGCCGGTCAGGCGCCACGCGTCATGGAGGCCGCGGTCCTCAGCGAGGACGTGTTGACGGAGGCGGGGGTGGCGCGGGCGGACGCGCTGGCCCTGGTGCACGACGACGACGAGACCAATATCCGCGCCGCGCTCGCGGCCCGCCGCCTCAATCCCCGCCTGCGCCTCGTCATCCGGCTCTTCGACCGGAAGCTCGGCCAGCACCTGGCCCAGCTCCTCGACCAGGCGGCGGCGCTCGCGCAGCCGGACCTCGCCGCGGAGAGCCTCGACACGTCCACCACCATCCTGTCCGACGCCGACACGGCGGCGCCCGCGCTCGCCGCGACCGCCGTGGCGGGCACCGGCAAGGTCGTGCAGGCCGACGGGCTGCTGCTGCGCGCGGTCGAGCGCGCCCCGCGCGGCCGGGGCCTGGCCCCCGCCACCCCCGGCCTGTGCACGCTCGCGATCCTCTCCTCGTCGAACAACGACCCGTCGGACACGGAGGGTTCGGACACCTCGGGCCAGGAGGAGCCGCTGCTGCTGCCGGACGACCAGGAGATCGCCGCGGCGGTCGGGCGCGGCAGCGTCGTCCTCGACACCGTCACACCGACGGAACGCGCACTGCCCCCGCGGCGCCTCGCCGCGCGGGCCCTGCCGCTCGGTTCGCTGTTCTCGCGCCGGGTGCGCTGGTCCCTGGCCGTGCTCGTCATCTGCGTACTCGGTCTCGCGCTCGCCACGTGGGCGACGACCGAGTCGAATCCGTGGCGGGCCGGCTATCTCACCATGCTCGACCTGTTCGCCATCGACGACCCGGCGATCGGCGAGCCCGCGGCCCGGCAGATCATCCAACTCCTCACCGGGTTCGCCGGGTTGCTGCTGCTGCCCGTACTCATGGCCGCGGTCCTGGAGGCGATGGGCACCTTCCGTACGGCCTCCGCGCTGCGCCGCCCGCCGCGCGGCCTGTCCGGGCACGTCGTCCTGCTCGGCCTCGGCAAGATCGGCACCCGCGTCCTGGCGCGGCTGCACGAACTCGGCGTCCCCGTCGTGTGCGTGGAGGAGAACCCGGAGGCCCGCGGCATCCCGCTCGCCCGCCGGCTGCGCGTGCCGACGGTCATCGGCGACGTACGCGACGAGGGCGTCCTGGAGGCCGCCAAGGTGTCGAGGTCGCACGCGTTCCTCGCCCTCACCAGCCTCGACACCACGAACCTGGAGGCCGCGCTCTACGCCCGCTCGGTCAAGCCGAACCTCCAGGTGAGCCTGCGCCTGTACGACGACGCCTTCGCCACCGCCGTCTACCGCACGCTGCGCGCCGCCCACCCGCGCGCCCTCACCCGCAGCCGCAGCGTCACGACCCTCGCCGCGCCCGCCTTCGCGGGGGCGATGATGGGCCGCCAGGTGCTCGGCGCGATCCCGGTCGAGCGCCGTGTGCTGCTGTTCGCCGCGCTGGACGTGGCGGGCCATCCGCACCTGGAGGGGCGTACGGTCGCCGCGTCGTTCCGGGCCGGTGCCTGGCGCGTGGTCGCCGTCGACTCCACCGCGCCCGGCGAACGGCGGACCGACCTCGGGACGGCCCCGGAGGAGGACGAGTCGGACCCGGCGCCCGGACCCGTCTGGGAGATGGACCCCGACTACGTGCTGCGGCCCACCGACCGCGTCGTCCTCGCCGCCACCCGCCGGGGCCTGGCCGAACTCCTGGACTCGCAGCCCCCGCACACCGCGTACTCCCCGCCCTCCACGTATGCGTCGCGTCAGTGAGCCGGGCCGCCGGGCCCGTTCTCGCTGTACCCTCGCCCTAGTGTCCGTTTCATCTGCTTCGTCTGTTTTATTCAGATAAGGCAATCCAGGGAAGGTACGCCCGTGGTCAGTGGCCTCAACGCCGACACCGTCGGCCCGGTGGACGTCGCCGTGCTCGCCTTCGACGGCAACCGCTTCAGCGGCGATGTCGCGCCCGCGCTGCGGGACCTGCAGAAGGACGGGACCGTACGGATCCTCGACCTGTGCTTCATCCGAAAGGCGGCCGACGGGTCCGTCGATGTCGTCGAGCTCGGCGACCCCGAGGTCACCGAGCTGTTCCAGCAGGTCGCCGACGTGCGGTTCGACCTGCTCAGCGACGAGGACCTGAAGACGGTCTCCGACAACCTTCCGGCCTCGTCCTCCGCGCTCGTCCTGGCCTGGGAGAACACCTGGGCCGCCCGCCTCGGCACGGCCGTGCGCGACTCGAACGGACAGGTGCTGATGCTGGAGCGGATCCCGAGAGAGTCCGTCGACGAGGCCATCGAAGCCCTCGCCACGGCCTGACGACACACCTACGTAAGAGAACGAAGAGGACGGTCAACATGCCGCAACGATTCGGACGACCCGGACTCCTTGGCACCATCGCCCGCACCGCGGTCATCTCCGGAACCGCCTCCGCGGTCTCGGGCCGGGTGAACCGCAGAATGGCCGATCGCGACATGCGTCGCGAGATGGACGAGCAGGCGCGGATGGCTCCGCCGATGCAGCAGGCTCCGCCGGTGGCCGGTGGGGGGGACCGGGTTTCCCAGCTTCAGGCGCTTGCGGAGTTGAAGGCGCAAGGGTTGCTCACGGATGCGGAGTTCGCGGCGGAGAAGGCGCGCGTTCTCAACGGTTGAGTGGCACCGGCCGGCCCACCGCCCCACACGGTGGACCGGCCGGAGTCTTGTTGCGGCGGTCCGCTCCTACGCCTCGGCGCTCCGCCCCGGACCCCGCTGCTCAATCGCCGCAGGGGCTTGAAATACCCGCCGCAGGGGCTTGATTTGGTCAGCCGCGCAGTGCTGACGCGAAGATGGGCGGGAGCTTGGTGAGGGACGGGGATGTCGTGTAGTCCGTGAGGCGCTTCATCGTGGTCAGGCCCGTGCGGTTCGTGACGTAGAACGGCGGGCGCGGGGAGAGCGAGGGCGAGCCGGTGAACAGGCCGCGCGGGGACGGCGCGAACGGGGCGCGCACCACCGTCTTCTCGATGTCCTCCAGCATGAACGCGTTGTGCACGAAGCCGATGCCGCTGCCGATGTCCTTGCGGGTGTTGCCGGGGAAGGCGCCCCACGGCGTGTACCCGAGCAGGAAGCCGAAGGCCGACCAGACGTTGACGCCCAGCGTGCCGTAGCGCAGCGCGGCGATCGCGTCGGCGACCGCGCCGGAGTGGGTGCGCTCCGTCTTCGGGTGGACGAGCAGCGTGGCGCCGAGGGTGCCGGGGAGCTTGTCGTTGGCGAACTCCGTGGCGGCGGCGAGGAAGTGCGGCGCGTCGGCGCCGGGGAGGCGGACCACGCCGAGGGCGCTGGCGAACACCTCGTCGGTGATCATGACGTCGTCCATGCCCTCGATCTCGGGCACGAGGACGCGGCAGGAGTCGTCGATGCCGAGCTTCTCGGCCTGCGGGTGGGCGGCCGTGACCTTGGCGACGCGGTCGGCCGCGCCCGGGTAGTAGTCGGGCCGCGGCGGCAGCTCGGCAAGGACCTTGCGGACCTCGGCGAGCAGCTTCTCCGTGCCGTCCCACTCGCGGGGCACGACGAGGAGCTGCGTGCCGATGCAGTTGTGGCCCGAGTTGTTGAGCTTGCTGGTGACGATGTGCTCGGCCTGGAAGCGGAAGTCGGCGTCGCTCCACGGGCCCGGCGTCACGATGCAGGGGCTGACGCCGCCCAGCTCGCTGGTGAACGGCTTGTCGTTGAGCGGGGTGTCCTCGGCGCGGCGCTGTTCGGCCTGCTCGTCGACGCCCCACACGATCGCGTCGTGGGTGCGCTCGCTGCCGGTGACGTGGATGGTGTCGATGTCCTCGTGCCCGGTGAGGTACGCGCCCTCGGCGGCGCCGCCGTCGACGAAGCGGACCCAGCCGCGGTCCACGTACTCGGCGAAGACCTTCTCGAAGTGCGGGCGCAGATAGGCGTTGACGGGGTTCATCTTGGCGATGACGACCTCGCCCTCCGCGTACAGCTTCTGGAGGATGTCGAGCGGGGTGATCGAGGCGACGTTGCCGGCGCCGAGCACCAGGGAGACGGTCGGCTCGGCGGCCCGCCCCCGGTACTCCCCCGCCGCGCGGTCCAGGACCTGTTCGCGGGTGGTGCCGGGCAGCGTCCACACCTGCGCGGTGAAGCCGTTGAGCAGCAGCCGGTCGGAGGTGAGGGTGGGGAAGACGTCGACGACGGTGCGGCCCTCGTGGCTGCGCACGGACTTGGGGTCGAGCGGCTCCTGCCCCGCGGCGAGGCGGCGCAGGACGTGCAGGTACGCGGTGATCGTCTGGGCCAGCGCCCACGGCGCGGTGATCCAGTCCTCGGCGGCCCACTCCGAGGTCTCGGCGTAGCCCTTGGCGGCGGACGCGTCGGCGACCATCGCGGCGGCGCCCTCGGAGATCCTCGGGAGCGTCCGCTCCAGGAGCGCTATGCGCTCGTCCAGCGGGGTCGCGGTCCAGGACGGTGCGTGCTCGCGCAGGTCGTGGACGGCCTGGTCCAGCGGTGAGGTGTCGAGTGCTGCTGCGGCGCTCACGGTCAACTCCTTGGAAACGCGGGGGGAATGGGGGGGTGGTCGTGCCGTCGATCATGTCATCCGGGGGTAACCACCGGTAAGGGCAGGCTGCGTGACGGATGCTCAGCCGGTCAACCGGGCGCGGTCGCGTTCCGGGTCGATCAGGGCGAAGGCGAGCACGGCGCCGATCGCGACGAGGACTCCCGTCACGAGCACGGCGTGCTGGTAGCCGGCGTCGCCCTGCGCGTCGACGAGGGCGCCGACGGCGGCGGGCGCGAGCAGGCCCGACACCGTGACGAGGGCGTTCATCAGGCCGAGCGCGCCGCCGCTGCGGGCGGCCGGGGCGAGTTCGGCGACGGTGGTCGCGGCCACGGTGGCGTACGAGCCGCTGAAGCCGAAGCCGAGGGCCACGAGCACCGTCTGCGCGGGCACCGAGTCGACGAACGGCGTCAGGAGGCAGCAGACGGCGCCGATCGCGAGCATGAATCCGCCGACCCAGCCGCGGGCCTTCCTGCTGACGACGCCGCGCCGCATGAGCCGGCCGGTGAGCGCGGCCTGCCCGAGCAGGACGACGGCGCCGACGGCCCAGGGCAGGACGACCAGCCTGCCCGCGGTGGACGCCGAGTAGTCCAGCGCGTTGCGCAGGTACGACGGCATCCACACCAGCATCAGCGCCACGGACCAGTAGCTCATGAAGTACGCGAGGGTCACGCCGATCCACGTACGGCTGGCGAAGATCTTCCGGTACGGGACCGTGGGCGCGGAGTCGGCGGCGGCCTTCGTGGTCGCCGTGGCGCGGGCCCGCGGGCTGTCCGCGCCGAACACCGACCACAGCACGGCCCACACCACGCCGATCCCGGCGAGCACCCACAGGGCCGAGCGCCAGCCGTGGTTCTGGATCACCCAGGACAGGCCCGGCGCGGAGATGATCACGCCGAGCGTGATGCCGATGGTGATCAGCGCGCCGGGCAGGTTCCGCTTGTCGTTGGGGAACCAGGAGAGCGTGGCCTGCTGGGCGACGGGGAAGGCCGGGCCCTCCGCGGCGCCCAGGAAGATCCGCGAGCCGATCAGGACGGCGAGTCCCCCGCCGATGGCCGCGGGCACCTGCGCCACGGACCAGAGCACGGCCATCACCAGGAGCAGCAGCTTGGGCGAGACCCGGTCCGCGGCCATCCCCACGACGATCGCGGCGACGGAGAAGAGCAGGAAGAACGCGCTGTTGGCGAGCCCGAACTGGGTGGCGCTCAGGTGCAGATCGGCGCGGATCTCGTCGGCGGCGAGGCCGAGCACGGACTTGTCCGCGAAGTTGACCATCATGAAGACCACGAGGAGCGCGGTCACCGTCCATGCGCGGGCACTGCTGCCACGTGTGACCTCGACGTCCCCAGCAGGCTGCTGGGGCAGGGTCGGTGCCGCGGTCATGGGGCCTCCAGGAGGAAAGGACAGGGGTGGTTGAGGGGCCGGCCCGCACCACAGCCGGCGGGCGGTGCGAGCCGGGACCGGCTCAGGAGAGCGGCACTCCGGCGATGGCGATGCGCTCCATGACGCGCTTGGCCGGGAAGTAGTCGTTGACCGCGTAGTGCTGGACGGCGATGTTGTCCCAGATCGCGATCGAGTCCGGCTCCCAGTGGAAGCGGATCTGGAACTCGGGGATGCGCGCCTGGAGCACGAGGATGTCGAGGAGCTCGCGGTTCTCCTCCTCGGACAAGCCCTTGATGTACCGGGTGAACGGCTCGTTCACGTACAGGGTCCTGCGGCCGCTGCGCGGGTGGCGCACCACGACGGGGTGCTCGACCTGCGGCCAGTTGGCGCGGAAGGCGGCCTTCTGCTCGTCGTTCATGAGCGCGCCCCAGCTGGCCTCCCAGTCGTGGACCGCGGTGAGGCTCTCGATCCGCTCCTTGAGGTCGTCGGGGAGGTTGTCGTACGCGGCGCCCATGTCGCACCACATCGTGTCGCCGCCCGCGGCGGGCACCTCGACGGCGCGCAGCACGGCGCCGAGCGAGGGGTTGACCATGAACGAGTGGTCGCTGTGCCAGATGTTCTTGTTGCCCGCGGCCTTGGCGTCCTTGGCGAGCCGGGACAGGCCCACGGTTCCGGTCTTCGGGAAGAACGGGTTGGGCTCCGGCTCGCCCCAGACGGCCGAGAGGGCCAGGTGGTTCTCGGCGGTGAAGCCGGCCTGCCCCCGGAAGAAGATCACCTTCCACTCCGGGAGCGCCCCGCGCAGCTCGTCGGCGAGCTCCTCGGTGATCGGCTTCGTCAGATCGACGCCGCTGAGCACGGCTCCGAAGTGCGGGGTGAGCGGTTCGACCTCGAACAGCTTGTAGGCCACCTGCTCCGCGCCCGGCGCGAGCCGGTCGAGGACGCGGCGCCCGTAGCGCATCAAGGGCTTGTCCAGGATCGGCTTGGGGTCCTCGACGGGGGCCGTCGCGACGTCGTGCATGGGGGGTCCCTCCCAACAGCGAACGCTTATTACGTAACCGGCAGTATCGATATTGAATCGCGGCGGTGCAAGGGGTCTGGGCCCATGGATTTCTGGAATGCCCCGCGGGGCTCGCGAGGCACCCGCGAGGCGCCCGCGGGCAGCGCAAAAGCCGCACCCGGCGACAACTCGCCGGGCACGTACGGGATGTGACGGAGGATCAGTGCACGCGGACGTCCGTCACGGCCGGACGTCGACCGCCCTGCCGATCAGGTCCACCACGGAATCGACCAGCTCCTTCTCCGGCGCCCGCTGCTCGGCGACGAGCCGGAAGACGAGGGACGACGCGATGAGCGTCGTGACATCGACGATCGGGACGTCGGGCCGTACGTCGCCGCGCGCGATGCCGCGCTCCAGCAGATGCCGCGTCTCGCTCGTCACCCGCGTCACGTACGCCCGGAACGCCTCGCGCCCCGCGCCCGCCTCCGCCGCCGCGCTGATCACACCGGCGAGCAGACGGCCGACGCCGGGCTGCCGGTAGGCACGCACACGTTCCATGAGGACCGCGCGCAGTTCGGCCCTGAAGTCCCCCATGTCGGGCACCGTCAGCGTCCCGACGCGGGACTCGGCGGCGGCGATGATCAGGTCCTGCTTGGTGGGCCAGCGCCGGTACATGGCCGGCTTGCTCACCCCCGCGCGGGTCGCGACGGCGTCCATGGTCAGCGCGCCCATGCCCTCCTCCGCCACCAGCTCGACGACGGCTTCGAGCACGGCCTTGGTGACATGCTCCTGGCGCGGCCGCCCCGGCCCCCTGCGCGCTTGCTGTACCTGCTCATCGGCCATGCCGAGACCCTACAGCCGCGCAGCTCAGGCCAGTTCGGCCCGCAGCACATGCTTGGTGATCTTCCCCGAGGGCGTACGCGGAAGGGCGTCACGCAGGAACAGCTCGCGCGGCACCTTGTAGCGGGCGATCCGCTCCTCCAGCCACGCGCGCATCCCGGCCTGATCGAGGCCCGCGCCCTCGCGCGGCACGACGAAGGCCACCACGGTCTCGCCCCACTGCGGGTGCGGCCGGCCGACGACGGCGACGTCGAGCACGTCCGGGTGGCCCCGCAGCGCGCCCTCGACCTCCTGCGACGCGACGTTCTCGCCGCCGGTGATGATCACGTCCTTCATCCGGTCGACGAGCGTGACATAGCCGTCGTCGTCGATCCGGCCCAGGTCACCGCTGCGGTACCAGTCCCCGGCGAACACCTCGGCGGTGGCCGCCTCGTCGTCCAGATAGCCGAGCATCCGGGTGTCGGTGCGCAGCCAGATCTCGCCGCTCTCGCCGGCCCCGGCGTCGCTCCCGTCGGGGCGTACGACGCGCAGGTCGACGCCCGGCATGCCGCCACGCCCGATCGCGCCCGCCTTGTCCGCGTGCTCGGCCGGGAGGAGCGAGGCGCCCGCGGGCCCGGTCTCGCTCATCCCGTACACCTGCTGGAAGTTCTCGGTGCCGTACGCCTTCATGAGGCGGCGCACGGTGTCCGCGTCGAGCGGGCCCGCGCCGTAGAGCCAGGCGCGGACGGACGACACGTCGTAGTCGGCGTGGTCCGGGACCGCCTGGAGCGGGGCGATGAGCGCGATGGGCGCGCCGAACAGCGCGGTGATCCGCTCGCGCTGGATGAGTTCGAGCATGCCGCGGGGCTCGTACTCGCGTTGCAGCACGACGGTGCCACCGGCGAACAGGGTGCCGAGCGTCATGTTGTTGAGCGGCGCCGCGTGCCAGATCGGCATGCAGATCAGGAAGCGCTCGTCACCGCGCATCGACATCGTCGCCGCGGAGTACGCGGCGGTCAGGGCGGCGGTGCGGTGCGAGTGGACGCAGCCTTTGGGCGTGCCCGAGGTGCCCGACGTGTAGAGGATCTCCGCCACGTCACTGTCCGGGCGCTCCTCGCCGGTCCACGGCCGCGCGGCGGCGAGCAGCGCCTCGAAGGAGTCCGCCGGCAGCTCGTCGGTCGGGGCGTCCGGGTGACTGACCAGCCATCGCACACCCGGGTCCGCGGCGGTCGCGCGCTCACCGATCTCCGCGTCGACGAGGGCGACGCGCGCACCGCAGTGCTTCAGCTGGCGCGCCACCTCGTCCGTCTGCAGCTTGTGGTTGACGGGCACGAGGGTCGCGCCCAGGGACCAGGCACCGAAGGCGGCGAAAAGGAAGGCCGGGGTGTTGTACGTCATCACGGCAAGACGGTCGCCGGGGCCGAGGCCCGCGTCGCGCAGCACGGTGGCGGCACGCCGCGCGGCGTCGCCCAACTCCCGGTAGTTCCAACGCTGTTCGCGGTAGACGACGG
Organism: Streptomyces endophyticus; assembly: GCF_035798155.1. Taxonomy (NCBI): domain Bacteria; kingdom Bacillati; phylum Actinomycetota; class Actinomycetes; order Kitasatosporales; family Streptomycetaceae; genus Streptomyces; species Streptomyces endophyticus. The sequence continues at coordinate 12,235 of NZ_JAOZYC010000111.1, forward strand.
CTTCCTTGGTACTGCCCGAGCGAACAGCGCTGTCCAGCAGGGCACTGAGGTGCATCACGTTCTCCTGACGGCCTTGTCGATGCGGACCGAGCCGGTACGGATCGACCATGGCGGGAAACTCTGAATGATGGTTCACTGCTTGCATGGCCTACCGCAAGACCCCCGCCGAAATTCGTCGGCTCGAAGCAGCCCGCGAGCACCTGGTCGCGTGCGCCACCTCCGTCGTCGCCGAGGTGGGCTGGGCGCAGGCGTCGGTGACGGCGGTCGCCGACGCCGCCGGGATCGCGGCGGGCTCGGTCTACCAGCACTTTCCGTCGAAGGCGGCGCTCGCGGTCGAGGTGTTCCGGCGTGCCGCGGCGCGGGAGGTGACCGTGATCGGCGGGGTGCTGCAGGCGGAAGGCGACCCGGTCGGCCGCCTCCGGCGCGGGGTGGAGGTCTTCGCCCGGCGCGCCCTGGAGAACCGCGGCCTCGCGCACGCCCTGCTCGCCGCCCCCGCCGACCCCAAGGTCGCCGCCGAGCGCATCGACTACCGGCGCCGGTACCACACCCTGTTCGCCGAGGTCGTGCACGAGGGCATGGCGGCCGGCCTGCTGCCGAAGCAGAACGGCGAGATCACCGCGGCCGCGCTCACCGGCGCGATCGGCGAGGTGCTCGTCGGCCCGCTCGCCGCCCACGACGAGTCCGCCACCGGCGAGCTGATCGCCGAACTCACGGCCATGGCGCTGCGCTGCGCGGGCGCACCGGCCGCCTGAACCGCATCTCATTGGAGGAGTCCCTCATGCACTCGAATCCATCGGTGACGCACGAAGTGACCAACCAGGCACCGCCGTTGACCGGCCACGACGCCGCCGACGACGCGGTCCTCCTGGAGGGCGTCCGCCGCGAGGGCGCCGAGTGGCACATCGACGAGCTGCACCGCTTCGGCCGCTATGTGGGCAGCGAGGAGGCCCGCCTCTGGGCCGACCAGGCCAACCGGCACGAGCCCGAGCTGCGCACGCACGACCGCTACGGCAACCGCGTCGACGAGGTCGACTTCCACCCCTCGTACCACTCGCTGATGCGCGCCACGGTGGCCGCGGGCGCGGCGGGTTCGGCATGGGCGGACGAACGCCCCGGCGCGCACGTGGCCCGCGCGGGCACCTTCATGCTCGCCACGATGCTGGAGCAGGGCCACATGTGCCCGGTCTCCATGACGTACGCCGTCGTCCCCGCCCTGCGCCGCACACCCGAACTCGCCAAGGTCTACGAGCCGTTGCTGACGAGCACCGTCTACGAACCCGGCCTGCGCACCCCCGCCGACAAGCGCGGCCTGCTCGCCGGGATGGGCATGACGGAGAAGCAGGGCGGCACGGACGTGCGCGCGAACACGACGGCCGCCGTCGAGCAGCAGGACGGCACCTGGCGCCTGCGCGGCCACAAGTGGTTCACGTCGGCGCCGATGAACGACGTGTTCCTGGTCCTGGCCCAGGCCCCGGGCGGGCTGTCCTGCTTCCTGGTCCCCCGCGTCCTGCCCGACGGCTCCCGCAACACGTTCCGCATCCAGCGCCTCAAGGACAAGCTCGGCAACCGCTCGAACGCGTCCAGCGAGCCGGAGTTCGACGACACGGTGGCCTGGCTCGTCGGCGACGAGGGCAAGGGCGTGCGCACCATCATCGACATGGTGACGATGACACGCCTCGACTGCGTGCTGGGCTCGGCGGCGCACGTCCGCGAATCGCTCGCCCAGGCGGCACACCACAGCCGCCACCGCTCGGTGTTCGGCGCGAAGCTCATCGACCAGCCGTTGATGCGGAACGTCCTCGCGGACCTGGCCCTGGAGTCGGAGGCGGCGACGACGCTCGGGCTTCGCCTCGCGGGTGCCGCGGATCGCGCCCAGCGCGGGGACGCGGGCGAGCGGGCGTTCCTCCGCCTGGCCACGGCGGTGGGCAAGTACTGGGTGTGCAAGCGGCAGCCGGCGGCGGTCGCGGAAGCCCTGGAATGCCTGGGCGGCAATGGTTATGACGAGGCGTCAGGCATGCCGCGCCTCTACCGGGAGGCCCCGCTCAACGGCATCTGGGAGGGCTCAGGGAACGTCAACGCGCTCGACATGCTGCGGGCGCTGACCCGTGAGCCGGAGTCCTTGGAGGCGTTCCGGGCGGAGGTCGAGGCGGCGTCCGGTGCGGATGCCCGCCTGGACACCGCGTGGCGTGAACTCCAGGCCGAACTGGCCTCGCCCGAGGACGCGCAGCTTCGCGCTCGCCGCGTCATCGAGCGGGCGGCGCTGGTTCTTCAGGGCTCGCTTTTGGTGCGGCACGCTCCGGGCGCGGTGGCCGACGCGTTCTGTGCGAGCCGGCTGGCCGGGGACCGGGGGTTGGCCTTCGGCACGCTTCCGCCTGCGGCGGGCTTCGGGGCGATTCTGGAGCGGTTGCCGTCCTGACCACGGGCCCCGGGGTTGCGCCCCCGGGGCTCCGCCCCGGACCCCGCTGCTCAATCGCCGCAGGGGCTTGATTTGCCCACCCACCTTGAGCGTCAGGTGCGTATCGCTACGCCCCCTTCACCTCGCACGTCACGCCCCCGGCCGCACACCAATGCGTACGCCCGCCCACGAGGTGGAGCTCCAGGTCCGCGTCGGACATGCCGTTCCGGTCGAGCGCGGTGCGCAGCACCGTCGGCGCCGGCTGCGGCGGCAGGCCCAGGACGCCGATCACCACCACCCCTTGCCGCGCCTCCACGGACGCGATCTGCCACTTCCCCATCGCCGCCCACTGCTCGGCGACCGGCCGCGCGTCCGCCGCGAGGATCCGGTCCCGCCACACCGACACCGTTCCCGTGGTCAGCGGCACCGCGATCAGCACCAGGACCCCGACCACCGCCACCAACGTACGACCGTGGAACTCCCCCACGTACCGCTCGGACTCCCGGGCCGCGCCCCGGATCCCGTACACGAGGAACACCACCGTCCCGGTCGCCACGATCGCGGCGACGTTCGTGGCGAACAGCAGCCCCGCCTCGAACGCGTCGTGGAACCGGCCCACCGTGATCAGCAGCCCCGTGACGGCCAGCGGCGGCACCAGCGAGATGGCGATCGCGACGCCCGGCAGCGTGTCGGAGATGTCCGCGCGGACCAGCGCGAACGCGCCCACCGTGCCCGTGGCGAGCGCGGCCAGCAGGTCGATGAGGCGTGGGCTGATCCTCGACGACACCTGCGAGTTCGACGCGAATTCGTCGGGCGGCGCCGCGATCCACCCCAGCAGCATCCCGATCGCCACCACCGCGAGCGCCCCGCCGAGGACGAGCAGCACGCACCGTACGACCTGGGAGCGGTCCGCGAGGACCAGGGCGAGCGCGCTGCCGAGGATCGGCGTCATCAGCGGGGCGACGATCATCGCGCCGATCACCGTGGCCGTCGAGTCGCCCACCACGCCCGCGGCCGCGATCACCGAGGCCAGCACGAGCAGACCCCAGAACCGGGTCGAGCCGGGGCTCTTCCACGAGCGCTCGATGAACAGGGTGTCCGCCATGCGCCGGACCGTGGCCGCGTCGACCTTCCCCATCGTCATCGTCATCACCGTTCCCGTTCCCGCCTCAGACGGTGGTCGGCGTGGGCGGGCCGTCCCCGACCCCCTCCGCCGCCAGGAACTCCACCACCGCCAGCAGGAACAGCAGGCACAGGGCGATCCCGACGACCACCCACCCGGTCGGGTACGACCACAGCAGGTAGACGAGGAGCGCGCCCGCGAGCAGGATCCAGACGATCCACGTCCGGTAGTGCCGCACGAACGGCCCGACGGGCCCGGTGCGGAACCCGGCCCGGTCCGCGGTGAGCCGCGTGGCGTCGATGCCGGAGATCCACAGCCCGCGCACCACGCCTGCCCGCTTGCCGCGCCCGGTGAGCCACGCGGCGAGCGCGACGATCACGCCGAGCGCGACCACCATGCGGACCATGGTGAACAGGAAGTGCGTCATGGTGTCGTAGACCGCGGCGGCCGCGTCCTGCGAGACGCTCGCGGGCAGCCGGTCGAGGTAGACGACGCGGAAGACGCGGAGCCCGATGCCGAGCAGACCGCAGCTCACGGCGACCGCGAGCGCGGTGGCCACGAGCGACCTGCGGCGGCGTACGGAGAGCAGCACGCCCGCGGCGACGAGGACGAGGGCGATGACCGGCAACCAGTTGCCCATCACCTGGAGCAGCCGCAGATACGTCTTGGCCTTGCCGATGTTGTCGTTCGTGACGAGCGTGAAGTCGGTGTGGACCTCGGGGATCCGGCCCGCGACGGTGAGGCCCGAGTCGACGAGGCGCTGCTTCACCTGCTCGACGAGCGGCCCGAGATCGAGGGTGACGGTGTCGCCCTCGACCTTGACCGAACCGCCTCCGCTGCCGGTCAGCGCCTTCATCAGGGAGCTGTGGGCCGTGCGGTTGGTCTGCTTCCAGATGTTCTCGAAGGCGTCGGAGGCGACGACCGCCTGCGCCTTGTCCTGGACGAAGCTGCGAACCGCGCCCTCCAGGGAGTCACCCAGCTTGCCCAGGGACTTCTCGACGAGCGGCCGGTCCTTGGTGGGCACTTCGGACAGCAGGGACTGGAGGTCGATCCGGGTCATGATCTCGTTCGTGGCCCGGGTCGCGACGGCCTTCTGGATGTCGGGGTTCGACGCGAGCGGGGCGACGGTCGCCACATAGCGGTCGGTGTCGCCGACCGTGTCGGCGGCCCACGACGCGACGATGCCGAGCGGCGCGAGGATGCAGCCGATCACGATGAGCACGACGGCGAGGAACGACCGCCCCCGGTGGCGCCGGTCCCCTCCGCGCTCGGCCTCCAGCTCGGCCACCCGGCCCCGCAGTCGCGCGAGTTCGGCCTGCTCGGCAGGCCCCAAGGGCGCCGTGTCCTCCGCCACCGTTGCCTCCTTGTCGGCACGCCCGCGGCGCGCTGTGTCGAATGCCAGGGGAACCGCCGCGGCGCCGACGGGCGAGACGGACGACGCCAGACGGGTGATGAAGTCCCCCGCATTGCCGAGGACTTCGTGCCGGACGAGCGGAAGGCTGGACGAAATCAGCCGAAATGCGGGGAATGTGGGGTCGGGTGATACTGCACCGACAGCAACGGGCCAGGCAGGCCGCTCCCGGCAACCCGATCGGAAAGCCTCATCGTGGAACCACAGAACTCGCCCTACGGCCAGCAGTCCTACGGCCAGAACTACGGCCAGTCCTACGGCCCGCCCGAACCCGGCTACGCGCCCGAGCCGCAGCCCCGCCTCGACGCCGGAAAGCTGTGGGCTGGTGGGCTGATGACCGCCGTGATCGCCGCCCTCACGGCGGTGGTCGCGCTCCTCCTCGTACGGGGTGTGCTCGACGTCCCGGTGTTCGCGCCGGAGGGCGACGGCCTGATGGGCAACGCGACCACCGGGGCGCTCGCGGGCGGCGCCGCGGTGGCGGCGCTCGTCGCGACCGCGCTCCTCAACCTGCTGATCGTGGCGACCCCGCGGCCCGAGCGCTTCTTCGCCTGGATCATCGGTCTCGCGACGGCGGTCATGGTGCTGCTCCCGTTCACGACCGGCCTGACGTGGCAGGCGAAGCTCGGCACCGCGGGGGTGTACCTCGTGATCGGCATCGCCATCGGTTCCCTGCTGTCCTCCGTGGCGAGGGGCGCGGTGCGCCGCTACTGACCGGCCCCGGAAAATGCCTGGCCCCCGCGGGACGGGCCGCGTTATCCTCGGCCTCATGAACGTCATGGGGCACCGCACGACCACCGCGACCGCGCGAGCGACCAGCTCGCCGGTTGCCGCCGCCTGACGTACCCACCTCTTCCACCGGCGACCGGAAACGGCCGCCGGTTTTTCCGTTGTCACCCAGCGCTCCGCCCGGCCGCTTCCGGTGCCTCCCTCACCAAGGAGTCACCCCATGCGCACCGACGACGTCATCCGTACGTTCACCGAGTTCTACGAGGACCGCGGCCACCGCCGCATCACCGGTTCGACGCTGCTGCCGCCGCCCGGCGACCCGGTCCTGTTCACCACCTCCGGGATGCACCCGCTCACCCCGTACCTGGAGGGCCGCCCCCATCCGCTGGGCCGGCGGCTCGTCAACGTACAGCGGTGTCTGCGGACCACGGATCTGGAGGAGGTCGGCGACCCCACGCACCTGACGGTCTTCGAGATGCTCGGCACCTGGTCACTCGGTGACTACGAGGGGCCGCGGAGCCTGGAGTGGGGGTACGAGCTGCTCACCGAGGGCTTCGGCATCGACCCGCGGATGCTGTACGTGACCGTGTTCGGCGGCGACGAGCAGACCGGGCCCGACACGGGTTCCCGCGACATGTGGGAGCGGCTCGGGGTGCCGGTCGAGGAGACCGTCGAGGACAACTGGTGGTCCAACGGGCCGACCGGGCCGTGCGGTCCCGACTCGGAGATCTTCCTGTGGACCGGTGACACACCCCCGCAGTCGACGCCGACCAAGGACGAGCGCTGGGTGGAGGTGTGGAACCACGTGACGATGCGTTACCGGCGCCTCGACGACGGCTCGTTGGTGCCGCTCCCCCAGCGCAACGTCGACACCGGGCTCGGACTTGAGCGGCTTTCGTCGCTGTTGCAGGGGCGGTCGTCCGTCTTCGAGTGTGATGTGTTCGATCCTTGGCGGCGGCTGCTGCCGGGCCTGTGGCCGCTGGACGAGCCGTCGTTCCGGGTGGTCGGCGACCATCTGCGCTCGTCCGTCGTGGTCGTCGGCGACGGGGTGCGGCCGTCGAACACCGGGCGCGGGTACGTGCTGCGCCGGCTGATCCGGCGGGTGCTGACCGTGCTGCGCCGCGAGGAACCGACCCGCACGCTCGGGGACCTGCCGGTCGAGCTGATCCGGCACACCCTGGACCACTTCCGCCAGGACGTCGACCCGTCGTACGTCCGTCAGGTGCTGCTCGACGAGGAGCTGCGCTTCGACCGGCTCCTGGAGCGCGGCAGGAAGGTGCTGTCGCGGCCGCGCTTCTCGGGCCCGCTGGGCGAGGACGACCTGCACTATCTGCACGACACCCACGGGCTGCCGCGCGAGCTGGTGCTGAGCCTGCGGGAGCAGTAGGACCGAGCCGAAGGGGCTGTCTCCCGGATCGCCTAGACCGGCAGTCCCTTCGGTTCCTTGACGCGCTTCATGATGATCTGCGAGTTCACCTCGGTGACCCCGTCGAGCGCGGTGAGCCGCTCGATCCACAGGCGTTCGTACGCGGCGAGGTCGGCGACCGCGATGCGCAGCAGGCAGCCGGGGCTACCAAAGAGGCGGTAGGCCTCGACGACGTCGGGGATGTCCTGGAGCGCGTGCTCGAAGGCCTCGACGGAGGCGCGGTCGCGGCGCACCTCGATGGAGACGAGGACCTCGAAGCCGCGGCCGACGGCGTCCGGGTCGACGATCGCGCGATAGCCCTGGATGACGCCGTCCTTCTCCAGCTGACGCACGCGGCGCATGCACGGGGAGGCGCTGAGCCCGACGCGTGCGGCCAGGTCCTGATTGCTCAGGCGGCCGTCCTCCTGGAGCTCACGCAAGATATGCAGGTCGATCCGGTCCATGGCGCAATCATGCCCCACGGTTTCCGCGATCATCGGCCAGGATTCGCAATCCGATTGCGCAGATCACGATTTATCCTTGCTGTAGCTCGAACATACGCTCCCACAAGGCAGGTCACATGGCACGCATCACCCTCATCAGCACCGGCGGCACCATCGCCAGCCGTTGGCAGGGCACCGGCTACGCCGCCGACGCCGGTGGGGACACGGTGCTGGCGTCGGCCGCGCTGCCCGAGGGGGTCGAGGTGACCGTCGTCGACCTGTTCAACGTGAACAGCTCGCGGATGACGACGGAGCTCCAGCTGACACTGCTGCGCACGGTGCGCGAGGTCCTCGCCGACCCGGCCGTCGACGGCATCGTGGTCACGCACGGCACGGACACCCTGGAGGAGTCCGCGTTCCTGCTCGACCTGCACCACGACGACCCGCGCCCGGTCGTCTTCACCGGCGCCCAGAAGCCGCTCGGCCAGGCCGAGGGCGACGGCCCGGGGAACATGTACGACGCGCTCCAGGTCGCCGCGAACGTACGGGACCTGGGCGTGCTCATCGCCTTCGACGGGAAGGTGCACGCGGCCCGCGGCACCGTGAAGACGCAGACCCTCGCGGCCGACGCCTTCGCCGACCCGTCCGCGGGACCGCTCGGCCGGCTCGGCTTCGGCCGCGTCGACCTGCGCCACAAGCCGCGCCGCCCGGCCCCGCTGCCGCAGCCGGGGGCCGGCGCGGTGATATCTGAGGTCCCCCGCGTCGACATCGTCATGCACCACTCCGACGCCGACGCCACGCTCTTCGACGCCGCCGTCGCCGCGGGCGCGCGCGGCATCGTGCTCGTCGCCACGGGCGCGGGGAACGCGACGCCGGAACTGGTCGACGCGGTGTCCTCCGCCGTACGCCGCGGAGTCCTCGTCGCCGTTTCTACGCGCGTATCCGCGGGCCCGCTCGCCGAGATCTACACCGGTGGCGGCGCCGTGGACCTGGTCGCCGCGGGCGCCGTGCTCAGCGGCACGCTGCGCGCGGGCCAGACCCGGATCGCCGTCCTGGCCGCGCTGCTCGCGGACGTCTCCCCCGCCGCCCGTCCCGACCTGCTCGGCCGTCTGATCGACGCGCCGAGCGCGCTGCCCGCCGCCGGTACGGACACATCCGGCGAGCAGGCAGCCGCGTAACTCAGAACTCCATGGCCTCTTCGTTGGGCGCGAGGCTGTCCATGAACGAGCTGACCGAGAACACGGCCCGGCCCGCGCCGGCCGGACCGTATCCGGGAGGCGAGGAGAGCCCGTACTCGTCCATGGTCGAGCGGTAGGCGTCGAGCAGCCGGATGTGGTACTCCAGCGGCGCCCCGTTCGGGTTCTCCTTGCCGAGCGGCGTCGTCGGCTCGGGGCACCACGTGGTGAAGCGCGGCGTGATGCCGTTCGACATGAAGAAGCGCAGGCCCTCGGTGGTGGAGGCGATGGCCTCGTCGACGGTCTTGAAGCCGAACGGCTCGGCCATCTCGACGCCCGCGACGAAGTTCGGGATCACGTTGCGCGCGCCGAAGACGTCACGCGATTCGAGGATCCGCTTGTGCCACTCGTCGCGGCCGACGTAGCGCTCCTTGCCGGGGCAGTACATCTTGAACAGGTACTCGTCCCACACCTCGAAGTTGGGGTGGTAGATCTGCACGCCGTAGTCCTTGAAGCGCTGCACATCGTCCTTGGGCAGCGCCTGGGCGACGACCTTGCCGATCCAGCGGTCCGGGAAGTACTCCTCGATGGCCTTGGCGTACCGGCCGTAGAAGTCCGCCTCGTCCAGGCCCTGGACCTTCGTCGTGATCGCGCCGCCGGTGAGCGTGTACGCCTTGGACGCCTTCGCGGTGTCGTACTTGTCGATGATCTCCAGGGCCTCGAGGACCTCGTCGACGTCCTTCACGCCCGTGTACGGCCGCCCGGCCGCCTTGTGCTGGCGCCAGTTGTGGTTGATGTCGCAGTACTGGCACTCCTCCTTGGCGCCGAAGTACTGGCAGACCCGGAACGCGGTCAGGTAGATCAGGTAGCCCCACTGGATCGTGGGCGCCACCTCCATGACCGACTTCCCGTTGGAGAGCTTGTGCCGGTAGTACTCCGGCATCGGCGGCACGCCCACGTCGGAGATGCGCTTGCCGTCGAGGTACAGGCCGAGCATGCCGTCCTCGTTCGCGGCGACCCGGTACGGGGACTTCGGGTTCACGCGGACCGAGACGACCGTGCGGCGCAGGTCGTAGGGGCCGCCTGTGAGGACGATCTCCTCGGGCGGGCGGCGCAGCGCGGCCTCGCCCAGCTCGGGGAGCGTGCCGTGGTCGAACGAGAAGATGAAGTACGACTTCGGCTTGACCTCGCCGTCCTCGTTGTCACTGAGCGCGGACGCGTCGAAGGCGACGCCGCCACGCAGCAGGTCCTCCTTGAAGACAGCTTCCTTCGGAACGTGCGGGAAGCGCTCCATCAGGTCCTCTACCAGCGCCGTACGGCTCTGCATCCCGTTACTCCTCGACCTTCTGCTGTTCTACGGTTCCGACTCCTCACGGTACGCCCCGGCGTGGCCGGTCAGCCTTGCCGGGTCCCCGCTCGGGCCACGACATGGGCGGGCGCGGTGATGCCGGTGGGCAGCAGCGGATCGGCCGTGGGAGCGCCCCAGCGGGCGTTCAGCGGCAGGGTCCCGGCCCAGAGGCCGAGCTCCGCGTCCGCCGACGCCCCGTCGTCGGGCGCGCCGGACCGGATCTTCACGGAGGCCTCTTCGAGGGAGAGCGAGAGGAGCGTGGTGGCGGCGAGTTCCTTGCGGTTCGGCTGCCGCGCGTACGTCCACTGGCCGGGGGTCGCGTGCTCGGTGAGGCGGCGCAGGCCCTCCAGCTTCTCGGCCTCGTCGGTGATCATGCGCGGCACCCCGTGCACCATGGCGCTGCGGTAGTTCACACCGTGCTCGAAGACGGAGCGGGCGAGGACGAGACCGTCCACGTGGGTCACCGTCACGCACACCGCCGCGTTCGGGTCGGCCGCGAGGCTGCGGCTGGCCACGGACCCGTGCACGTACAGCCGCCGCTCGTCACGTCCGTAGACGGTCGGTACGACGACGGGGGCGCCGTCGACCATGACCCCGAGATGACACACGAAGCCCGCGTCGAGGATCGCTTCCAGGTCGGCGCGGGGGTGCTGCCGCAGGTGCCGGTGTGTGGTGCGGTGGTCGTCGGTGTACGTCATGCGCAGGCACGGTACTCCCGTGGGGTCACCCGTAGTTCGGCGGTACCCGTCAGGTTGCGGACTCGGGGCTCCGCCCCGGACCCCGCTGCTCAATCGCCGCAGGGGCTTGGATGGTCGTGGTCCAATTCTCGGCAATCCGCTCCTGAAGAGAGGCCTCCCCATGTCAGGTGTCACCAATTGGGCCCGCAACATCACCTTCGCCGCTGACCGGTTGCACCGGCCCGCCACCGTCGACGAGTTGCGCAAGGCCGTCGCCACGAGCGGGCACATACGGGTGCTCGGCAGCGGCCACTCGTTCAACCGGATCGCCGACGTGGACGCGGAGCGCGGCGGCGCGCTCGTGTCGCTCGGCGCGCTGCCGAGCCGGATCGACGTCGACACCGCGGAGCGCACCGTCCGGGTCGGCGGCGGTGTGCGCTACGCCGAGCTGGCCGCCGCGCTGCACGGGCACGGACTCGCGCTGCCCAATATGGCCTCGCTGCCGCACATCTCCGTCGCCGGCTCGGTGGCCACCGGCACGCACGGCTCGGGCAATGGCAACCGGTCACTGGCCGAGGCCGTGCGGGCCGTGGAGATCCTCACCGGGGACGGGGAACTGGTCACGCTCGCGCGCGGGGATGCCGGTTTCGAGGGCGCGGTCGTCTCGCTGGGCGCGCTCGGTGTGGTGCTGTCACTGACGCTGGACGTGGAGCCGTCCTTCGATGTCGCGCAGCACGTATTCCGTGAACTCCCCTTCCAGGGGCTCGACTTCGCGGCCGTGTCGTCCGCCGCGTACAGCGTGAGTCTGTTCACCGACTGGCGCGGGCCGCGCTTCGACCAGGTGTGGGTGAAGCGGCGGATGCCGGACGCGCTGGACTTCCCGTGGGCCGAGGCCGCCGTCGAGGCGCAGCACCCGGTGCCGGGGATGTCCGCCGTGCACTGCACCGAGCAGTTCGGGGTGCCGGGGCCCTGGCACGAGCGACTGCCGCACTTCCGGGCCGAGTTCACGCCCAGCAGCGGCGACGAGCTCCAGTCGGAGTATCTGCTGCCGCGCGAGCACACCGTGGCCGCCCTCGCCGCCCTCGACGCGGTGCGCGACCGGATCGCCCCGGTGGTCCAGGTCTGCGAGGTGCGCACGGTCGCCGCCGACACGCAGTGGCTGAGCCCCGCGTACGGCCGGGACACGGTCGCGTTCCACTTCACGTGGGTCGCGGACACGGAGCGGGTGCTCCCGGTCGTCTCGCTGGTGGAGGACCGACTGCGGGAGTTCGGGCCGCGGCCGCACTGGGGGAAGGTGTTCACGGCGGATCCGGCGCGCGTCGCCGAGCGGTATCCGCATGCGGCGGACTTCGTCGCACTGGCCGAACGTCTTGACCCGGAAGGGAAGTTCAGCAATGCGTTCGTGCGCGGGCTGCTGCCGCGCGGCGCGTGAGAAGGGTGCGTGACGCGACTTCGGAAGGCCCTTTCTCCAACCCCTTGTCGAAGTCCGTGCGGCGCTCCTAGCCTGACGGCATGAAGCGCATGTCCCGCGACATACGGACGGCGAACCGGTACGAGGTGCTGCGCCGCTGCCTCGACCGACCCGCCGTCTCCCGGCAGGAGTTGGCCGCGGAGACGGGCCTCAGCTCGGCCACCGTCGGCACGCTCGTCGGGGAACTGCTCGACCTGGGGATCCTGGTCACGGGCGGCTTCGTGGACTCGGCGGGCGGGCGGCCGCGCGGCCTCGTCTCGGTCGACGCGGGCCATGGCTCGCTCGTCGGCGTGGACGTCGCGGAGACGTACGTACACGCCGAGCGGTTCGATCTGAACCTGCGGGTCGTCGCCCGCGCCGACCGCGAACTGCGGCCCGGCGCGCACGAACCCGCGCACGTGGTCGCCGTGATCGCGGACACGGTCCGGGCCGTCCTCGACGCCGACACCGGCGGGCCCGTGCTCGGCGCCGGCGTCTGCATGCCGGGGCTCGTCGACCGGCAGGGCGGCATCAGCGTGTACGCCCCGAACTGGGGCTGGCACGAAGCGGTACCGCTGCGCGAACTCCTCGCCCAACACCTCGACGTGCCCCTGTACCTGGACAATCCGCTGCGCGCTTCCACCGTCGCCGAGCTGTGGTTCGGGGCGGCGCGCGGGCGGGACGACGCGGTCGTGGTCAACCTCGGCACCGGTGTCGGCGCCGGTCTCGCGCTCGGCGGCACGCTGCATCGGGGTGTCAGCAACAGCGCGGGCGAGTGGGGACACACCACGCTGGTTCTCGACGGGCGGCCGTGCCACTGCGGTGACCGGGGGTGCGTGGAGGCGTACGTGGGGGCGCCCGGCATCATGCGCAACTTGCGGGAGCTGCACCCCGGTTCGCCGCTCCTCCACCCCGACGACCAGACCGCCACCATCGAGGCGATCGGGCGGGCCGCCGCGGAGGGCTCCGCCGAGGCGCTCGATGTGGTGCGGGAGACCGCGCGGTATCTCGGGCCCGCCGTCGCCGATCTCGTCAATCTGCTCAACCCCGAAGTCGTCGTGCTCAGCAGTTGGGTCGCGGCGGCGTTGGGCGGTCCCCTGGTGAGCGAGGTACGCGGGGTGGTGGGGCGGCATGCGCTCGCGGGGCCGTTCGCCGCGGCGGAGATCGTTCTTTCGCCGGTTCCTACGGATCCGGTGAGTCTTGGCGCGGCGACGTTTGCGCTGGAGGGGTTCTTGGGCCGCAACGGGGTTGACGCCACGGGGCTCCGCCCCGGACCCCGCGCCTCAATCGCCGGCGGGGCTTGAATGTGCCGATTTCGACGTAAGGAGCTCCATGCCCACGTCCATCGACTACGTAACCGACCCCTCCCCCGGCCACGGCGCTCTCCCGCCCCGCGCCTGGTACGCCGACTCGTCCGCCAACTCGGTTTCCCTCAATGGGACTTGGGACTTCCGGTTGTCCGCGACGGCCGATGCGCACGACGATTCCTTCGCCTCCCCTGCGTACGACGCCGACGGCTGGAGCAGCGTCTCCGTGCCCGGGCACTGGGTGATGCAGGGGGACGGCGCGTTCGGGGCGCCGGCGTATACGAACGTCCTCTACCCGTTCCCCGTCGACCCGCCGCGCGTCCCCGACGAGAACCCGACCGGGGATCACCTGCGCGTCTTCGATCTGCCCGGTGACTGGCCCGGTGACGGCTCGGCCGTGGTCCGATTCGACGGGGTGGAGTCCTGCGCGAGGGTGTGGCTGAACGGCACGGAGCTCGGGGAGTTCAAGGGGAGCCGGCTGCCGCACGAGTTCGAGGTCGGCCATCTCCTCGCCCCCACCGGCAACGTGCTCGCGGTCCGTGTGCACCAGTGGTCCGCGGGGTCGTACCTGGAGGACCAGGACCAGTGGTGGCTGCCGGGCATCTTCCGCGACGTGACACTCCTGCACCGCCCCACCGGCGGCGTCCGGGACTTCTTCACCCACGCCTCGTACGAGCACACCACCGGGCTCGGCACACTCCGCGTCGACAGCGATGTGGCGGGACGGATCACCGTGCCCGAGCTGGGTGTTGACGTCCCGACCGGGGAGCCGGTGACGGTCGCCGTCGAGCCGTGGACGGCCGAGACGCCGCGGCTGTACGACGGCGAGCTCGCGACGGCCGGTGAGCGGGTGCCGCTGCGGATCGGCTTCCGTACCGTGGAGCTGTCCGACGGCCTCATCAAGGTCAACGGCACGCCGATCCTCTTCAAGGGCGTCAACCGGCACGAGTGGCACCCGGAGCACGGCCGCGCGCTCGACCTCGAAACCATGCGCCGCGACGTCGAGTTGATGAAGGCCCACAACATCAACGCCGTCCGCACCTCCCACTACCCGCCGCACCCGGCGTTCCTCGCCCTCTGCGACGAATACGGGCTGTGGGTCATCGACGAGTGCGACCTGGAGACCCACGGCTTCGTCGAGCAGGGCTGGCGCGACAACCCGGTCGACGACGAGCGCTGGACCCCGGCGCTGCTCGACCGGGCCGCCCGTACGGTCGAGCGCGACAAGAACCATCCGTCCATCGTTCTGTGGTCCCTCGGCAATGAGGCGGGCACCGGGCGCGGGCTCACCGCCATGGCCGAGTGGATCCGCGCGCGCGACCCCGAGCGCCTCGTGCACTACGAGGGCGACATCAACTGCCGTGACACCGACGTCTATTCACGCATGTACGCCGATCACGCCGAGGTCGAGCGGATCGGCCAGGGGGTCGACGGCGGCCCGGAGAAGCGACGCCGGCTGCCCTTCATCCAGTGCGAGTACGCGCACGCCATGGGCAACGGCCCCGGCGGACTCGCCGACTACCAGCGGCTGTTCGAGAAGTACGAGCGTCTCCAGGGCGGGTTCGTCTGGGAGTGGATCGACCACGGCGTCGCCGACGAGCGCCATGGGTACGCGTACGGCGGCGACTTCGGCGAGGAGCTGCACGACGGGAACTTCGTCTGCGACGGGCTGCTGTTCCCGGACCGGACGCCGTCGCCGGGGCTCATCGAGTTCAAGAAGGTGATCGAGCCCGTACGGATCGCCGTCGACGGGGCGGCCGGGACCGTGCAGGTCACCAACCGCTACGACTTCCGCGACCTGTCCCACCTGGCCTTCGACTGGACGTACGAGGTGGAGGGCGAGGCCGTGGAGCGCGGCACGCTCACCGTGCCCCCGCTCTCCCCCGGCGAGACCGCGGACGTGAAGCTGTCGGCGCCCGCCACGAGCGACGGGTACTGGACGGTCCGGGCGCTGGACGGCGACGGCCGGGAGGTGGCGTGGGGTCAGAATAGTGTCGCAGTTGTACGTAACACTGCGACACTTTTCGGAGGGCACACCTCGCCGGCCGACGGTGTGATCACGCTCGGCCCGGCCACCTTCGACGCCCGCACCGGGGACCTGCGCGCCATCGGCGACGTGACACTCGCCTCGGCTCCCCGCCTCGACGTATGGCGGGCCCCCACGGACAACGACGACGGCGCGAGCTGGCAGAGCGGCGAGCGGCTCGGCCTGCTGTGGCGGAAGTTCGGCCTGCACCGTATGCAACACCGCGTGGACGGCGTGGAGTTGGACGGCGCCGCGCTGACCGTCCGTACGCGGGTCGGCCCGGCCAGCCGTGACATCGGCCTGCGCGCGAACTACCGCTGGACGGCCGACGAGC
This sequence comes from Streptomyces endophyticus, assembly GCF_035798155.1. Classification (NCBI taxonomy): domain Bacteria; kingdom Bacillati; phylum Actinomycetota; class Actinomycetes; order Kitasatosporales; family Streptomycetaceae; genus Streptomyces; species Streptomyces endophyticus. The sequence continues at coordinate 28,055 of NZ_JAOZYC010000111.1, forward strand.
GGCGGCTGCGGCTGACCGTGTCCGTCGCGCCGGAGGGCGACTGGCGGATCCCGCTGCCCCGGCTCGGCGTCCGACTCGGGCTCCCCGTCGGGGACTTGGGCGTGCGCTGGTTCGGCGGCGGCCCCGGCGAGGCGTACCCGGACACGCGCGATGCGGCGCGGCTCGGCCGCTGGGAGTCGGACGTGGCCGCCCTGCACACCCCGTACGTACGACCGCAGGAGAACGGGGCGCGGGCCGACGTCCGCTGGGCGGAGCTCGGCGGCCTGCGCATCGAGGGCGAGCCCGCCTACGCCCTCACGGCCCGCCGCTGGACGACACAGCAGCTCGACGCGGCCACCCACCGCACGGACCTGACGCCCGGCGACACCCTGTGGGTGCACCTCGACCACTCACAGCAGGGCATCGGCACGCAGTCGTGCGGCCCTGGCGTGCTCCCGCAGTACCGGCTGACGCCCGGCCCGGCCGAATTCTCGTTCACCTTCGAGCAGTTGGCGTAGTACGGCCCCGACCCCCGCCTCCTCTCACAGCTTGACGGCGAAGGAGTAGAGGCGGGTGGTCTGCTCCTTGTTGCGGTTGTCGTCCGACACGAGGAGCAGGTGCCTGCGGCCCTTGTAGTGGCCGGTGGTGATGGTGTCGCCGAGGGCCATGCCCTCGGCGTTGTCCAGGAGCGGGTTCGACTGGGTGTTCCCGTCGGCGTTCACCTCGCCCGGACTGCCCGCGGGGCACCGGGCGAGGTCGAAGAGGGCCCGGCTCGTGACGTAGACGTCGGCGGGCGCCCCGTACAGCTGCTTCGTGTCGGTCACGTTCTGGGCGTCGGCGAGTGCGAGGTCCTTGACGTGGATCGCGTTCCCCAGACCGCCCACGTACTGCCGTTCCAGGGCGAGCAGCCGGGTCTCGGACACGGCGACGAGGTCCGCGAGGCCGAGCCCCTCGTCGCCCCGGTAGGCGTACTGGACGTCGGGTTCGAAGCGGCCGTCGGCGTGCCGCTCGTAGCGCTGGATGCGCAGGAGGTTGCGGCCGCGTTCGTCACCGTCGGCGGCGAGCGGCGTCTCCAGCGCGACGAACAGGTACCTGTCGCCCGGCGACAGGGTCATGGACTCGATGGTGCGACCGGCCGTCGCGGAGCCCTTCGGGTAGATCTCGAACGCCTTGGGCAGCGGCAGCGGGTCACCCTTCTGGCGGCCCGTGCGCAGGTCGAAGCGGCGGATGGAGGGGCCCGTCTCGCCGGCGACGAGCGCCGTCCGCCCGCCCTTCTCCACGGCGATGGCCTCGGCGTCGAACCAGTCGCCGAGCGAGGCGCCCTCGGCCGTGCGCAGGGTGCGCGCCCGCTGCGCCCGCGGGGCCAGTTCACCGGGCGAGCGGAGTTCGATCGGGAAGATCCGCGTGGAGTCGTTGTCGGCCACCGCGTAGACCCGCTCCGGGTCGTCGGGCGCGTACGCGAGGCCGGAGAGACCCGCCACCGGCTCGTTGTCGACCTCGTCCTTGTCGAGCGCGTCCGAGTGGTCGAGCAGGGCCGCGCGGGGCGAGCACGCGCCGCGTGCCTCGTGGTGGGCGGGCTTGTCCAGCTTGTGCTCGACGTACGGGGCGCCGAATCCGGCGGTGAGCCCGAGCGCGAGGCCGACCGCGATGCCGATGGCCAGGGCGCGCCCCCTGTTCGGCGGCGGCGACGGGGCGGCGGGCGGGGCGGGGGCGGGCCTGCGGGCGGCGTTGCGTACGAAGGCGTACTCACCGAGCCCGTTCTCGTCCGTGGACAGCGGGGCCGACGCGTCGCTCCCCTCCTGCCGTGCCGCCCACTCCTCGACCCGCGTACGCACCCGCTCGAAGACGTCCTTCAGGCGCATCGACTCGCCCGCGTCGGCGTCGCCCTGCTCGAGTACCTCCACCAGAGCGCCCGTGAACACCGAGCAGTGTTCCGGGTCGGGGGCGTGCGAGGCGCGGTTGTGCGGCGACGAGGCCATCAGATAGAGGCCCTTGAGGTCGCGGACGGAACGGGCGGCGACCTCGCCTCCGCTCTCGCCCCCGGACATCGAGCCGTCGCGCGTCCACTGGGCGCTGTAGCAGCAGTCCAGGATGAGCACGGTCCTGGGCGCGGGCGAGCGGCTGATGGCCTTGCGTACGTACTTGGTGTCGACGCAGGTCTCCGGCTGCCCCCGCTCCGTGTCGGGCAGCGTCAGGAACAGCCGGTTGTCCTCGCCGTCGCGCATGCCGTGGCCCGCGTAGTAGACGATCAGCGTGTCCTCGGCCGCGAGCTTTCCCGCGGCCTCGATCGCGGCGGTCACCTGGCGGGCCGCGACCGGATTGTGGAGCACCTCGACCCGGTCGGTCTCGAAGCCGCCGATGTCCGGGTCGAGCAGCACCGCCTTCAGCTGCTCCAGGTTGCGCTCGACGCTGTCGAGGCGCTCCATCGTCGCGTGCCGGTAGTCGTTGACACCGATGAGCAGACACGCGGACTTCTTCGGGTCGACGCGATGCGGGTCGCCGCCCTCGCCGGGCACGACCTCCGTCATCGGGGGTCTCCGTCGTCACCCTCGTCCGCACGCCCGCCCTCACGCAGTCCGATGTCGCGCAGCAGCCCGCCGATCCGCTCGACGTCCTCGCCCCGCACGACGAACGTCAGCTCGCCCTCGTGCCCGCGGCTGCGCCACCAGCCGCGGACGCTGTGCGTCACCTCGATCGCCAGGGACGCCGCGCCGCACGCGACCCCGAACCATTCGAGCAGGTCACCCATCGCACCGGGCCGGTCCTGGTACGCGCCTTCAATGCGCACCCCCGCGGACCGCAGCTGGTCGTCCTCCTCCAGCCAGTCCCGCAGCAACCGCAACTCTTTGTCGCCCACTTCGCCCGCTTCGCCCTGCGGGGCCGAGAACCTGATCTCCACGCTTCCCCCTGTCCGCGTGCTCCCCGTGCACGTCGCGAAGACGCTCGCACAACTCCCGTAGCGCGTACGGGAATCACAGGGAAGTCTCCCCGAACGAGAACCCACCGGAACCACTTCGCTCACGCCACGATCGGAATGTGGCCAAGCCCCGCCGCGCATGCCCCCGCCCCGGTTGACATCATGGACAGGTGAACTTCCGGTCGATCTACAGTCACGGTTTCGCGCGGGTCGCCGCGTGCACCGGCCACGCCGCCATCGCCGACCCGCGCACCAACGCGGAGGCCGTCCTGCGCCAGGGCCGCCGCTGCGCGGAGGACGGTGTCGCCGTCGCCCTCTTCCCCGAGATGGCCCTGTGCGGCTACTCCATCGAGGACCTGGTGCTCCAGGACCCGGTCCTGGACGAGGTGGAGGGGGCGCTGGCCGACATCGTCACCGGCTCCGCGGACCTCCTCCCGGTCCTCGTCGTCGGCGCGCCGCTGCGCCACCGCAACCGCATCTACAACTGCGCGGTCGTGGTGCACCGCGGCCGCATCCTGGGTGTCGCCCCCAAGTCGTACCTCCCCACGTACCGCGAGTTCTACGAGAAGCGGCAGATCGCGGCGGGCGACGACGAGCGCGGCGGCACGATCCGGATCGGGGGCGCGGACATCCCCTTCGGCACGGACCTCCTCTTCGCGGCCGAGGACGTCGCAGGTCTTGTCCTGCACGCGGAGATCTGCGAGGACATGTGGGTCCCGGTGCCGCCCAGCGCGGAGGCCGCCCTCGCCGGCGCGACCGTCCTCCTCAACCTCTCCGGCAGCCCCATCACGGTCGGCCGCGCCGAGGACCGCAAGCTGCTGTGCCGCTCGGCCTCGGCCCGCTGCCTGAGCGCGTACGTCTACGCGGCGGCAGGAGCGGGAGAGTCGACGACCGACCTCTCGTGGGACGGCCAGACCATGATCTACGAGAACGGCACGCTGCTCGCCGAGACGGACCGCTTCCCGCTCGGTGACCAGCACGCCGTCGCCGACATCGACCTGGACCTGCTGCGCCAGGAGCGCCAGCGGATGGGCACGTTCGACGACAACCGCCGCACGCACGCGGGCCGGACCGCGGGCTTCCGCCGTGTGGACTTCCGCCTGGACCCGCCCACGAGCACCGACCTGGGGCTGCGCCGCCGCGTCGAGCGCTTCCCCTTCGTCCCGGCCGACGCCGAGCGCCTCGCCCAGGACTGCTACGAGGCGTACAACATCCAGGTCTCCGGCCTGATGCAGCGGCTCGGAGCGATCGGCGGCCCCAAGGTCGTCATCGGCGTCTCCGGCGGCCTCGACTCCACGCACGCCCTGATCGTCGCGGCCCGCGCGATGGACCGTGCGGGCCGCCCCCGCACCGACATCCTGGCCTTCACGATGCCGGGCTTCGCGACGGGCGACCACACCAAAAACAACGCGCACGCGCTCATGAAGTCCCTCGGCGTCACAGCCGCCGAACTGGACATCACTGACACCGCACGCCTGATGCTCCGCGAAATGAACCACCCCTTCGCGGACGGCGAGCCGGCGTACGACGTCACCTTCGAGAACGTCCAGGCGGGCCTGCGCACCGACTACCTGTTCCGGCTCGCCAACCAGCGCGGCGGCATCGTCCTCGGCACCGGCGACCTGTCCGAGCTGGCGCTCGGCTGGTGCACGTACGGCGTCGGCGACCAGATGAGCCACTACAACGTCAACGGCGGCGTGCCCAAGACGCTCATCCAGCACCTCATCCGCTGGGTCGTGAGCAGCGACCAGTTCGGCGACGAGGCCGGGCGGATCCTCACCGCGATCCTCGACACGGAGATCAGCCCCGAGCTGGTCCCCGGCGAGGAGCTGCAGTCCACCGAGTCGAAGATCGGCCCGTACGCGCTGCACGACTTCACGCTCTACTACGTGCTGCGGCACGGCTTCCGCCCCTCCAAGATCGCGTTCCTGGCGTGGCACGCCTGGCGCGACGTGGAGGCGGGCGCCTGGCCGCCCGGCTTCCCCGAGGACGAGCGCGGCGCGTACAGCCTCGGCGAGATCCGGCACTGGCTGGAGTACTTCTGCCGCCGCTTCTTCCAGTTCGCGCAGTTCAAGCGGTCCGCGATGCCGAACGGCCCGAAGGTGTCGGCCGGCGGTTCGCTCTCGCCGCGCGGCGACTGGCGCGCCCCGTCGGACGGCAACGCACGGGTGTGGCTGAGGGATCTGGAGCGGTGGGAGTGGCCGGAGGGGGCGTAGTCCCGGGGGACTCCTGGGGACTGTGACGTCTGACCACGGAAATATCGTGGCTGGGCGTCACAGTCCCCCGCTCACCCCGCCCCGCTCACCCACCCCTCACCCCACGCCCACCGGGCCCGCCCGGAATGTGCGGCGGTACGCCTGTGGCGTGACGCCGATCGTGGCGTGCAGGTGCTGGCGCAGGGACGTGCCGGTGGCGAAGCCGACCTCCGCCGCGATGCGGTCCACCGGGAGGTCCGTGGATTCCAGGAGGTGGCGGGCCCTGTGCACGCGCTGGAGGATCAGCCAGCGGCCGGGGCTCGTGCCCGTCTCCTCCTGGAAGCGGCGGGCGAACGTGCGCGGGCTCATCCGGGCGTGCGTGGCCCACTCCCGTAGCGCTAGCGGCTGGTCGAGGCGCTCCAGGGCCCAGGCGCGGGCGGGGGCGGTGCCGCTCTCGCCCTCCTCGGGGACGGGCTGCTCGATGTACTGGGCCTGGCCGCCCTCGCGCCACGGCGGGACGACGCAGCACTTGGCCACGAAGTTGGCGAGCGCGCTGCCGTGGTCGGAGCGCACCAGGTGCAGGCAGACGTCGAGGCCGGAGGCCGCGCCCGCGGACGTCAGTACGTCGCCGTCCTCGACGAACAGCACGTCCGGGTCCAGGGCGACGTGCGGGAACATCCGGCGGAAGCGGTCCGCGAGCGCCCAGTGCGTGGTGGCGCGCCGGCCGTCGAGCATCCCGGCCTCGGCGAGCGCGAAGGCGCCCGTGCAGATGGAGACGGTGCGGGTGCCGGGCCGGATCCGGGCGAGCGCGGCCCGTTCGGCGGCGGGCAGCGGGTCGGCGATGCGGGCCATGTCGTACGGCGGGACGATCACGGTGTCCGCGGTCTCCAGCGCCTCCGGGCCGTGCGCGACGGTGATCGTGAAGTCGGCGTCCGTGCGGACGGTGCGGTTCGGTGTCGCGGCGCAGGTCACGACCTCGTAGGCATCTCCCGCCGAGCCGAAGACGCGCTTCGGGATGCCGAGCTCGAAGGGGTAGACCCCGTCGAGCGCGAGCACGACCACGCGGTGCGGTGAGCTTTCGGGCATTCCCCTCATGGCACGATTCTATCGCCGGATGGCAATCTTGCCATTGTCCGTGTCGGTCCCGGGGGCGCAGGCTGGTCCCATGAGCGACGACAAGAGCACCGTGACCCCCACCGTGAACCCCACCGCGACCGCCACCATGAAGGCCATCAGCCAGGACACCCTCGGGGCGCCCGAGGTGCTCCAGGAGGTCGAGGTTCCGCGACCGAAGCCGGGCATCGGGCAGATCGTGGTCGCCGTGCACGCGGCGGGCCTCAACCCGACCGACTACAAGCACCGCGCATCCGGGATGTTCCTGGGCAAGCCGCCGTTCGTGCTCGGCTGGGACGTCTCCGGGGTCGTCGAGGAGGTGGGGCTCGGCGTCGCCCTGTTCCAGCCGGGCGACGAGGTGTTCGGCATGCTGCCGTATCCGTACGGGGCCGGTTCGCACGCCGAGTACGTGGCCGGGCCCGCCCGCGCCTTCGTACCGAAGCCCGCGGGGCTGAGCCATGTCGAGGCGGGTGCGCTGCCGCTCGTCGGACTCACCGCCTGGCAGGCCCTCGTCGACGTCGCCCAAGTGGGGCCGGGACAGCGGGTGTTGATCCAGGCTGCCGCTGGTGGCGTGGGGCATGTGGCGGTGCAGATCGCCAAGGCGCGCGGCGCGTACGTCATCGGGACGGCGTCGGCCGCCAAGCACGAGTTCGTACGGGGGCTGGGCGCCGACGAGGTCATCGACTACCGCACCGTCGATGTCGCGGCCGAGGTCCGCGACATCGACGTCGTCCTCGACACCCTCGGCGGCGAGGACCGGCTGCGCTCCCTTGACGTGCTGAAGCCGGGTGGCATTCTCGTCTCGCTGCTGCCGGTTCAGTTCGATGAAGTGACCGCGCGTGCCCGTGAGTTGGGAGTGCGGGCCATCGCCATGCTGGTCGAGCACGATCAGGCGGGGATGCGCGCCGTCGCCGAACTCGTCGAGTCGGGCGGGCTCACGGTGCACGTGGCGGACACGTACCCCCTGGCCGAGGCCGCCAAGGCGCACGCGGAGGGTGACACCGGGCGGGTGACAGGGAAGCTCGTGCTCACGGTGCGGCCGTAGCCTCGGTCCGCTCCACGGGTGCGCTCAGTGTGGCCAGCGTGGCCCGGATCGTCGACAGGAGGGTGCGGCGGTCCTGGGCCCGGCTGAGCACCCGTAGGCCGTAGTACGCGCTCTGCACCTGGCGGGCCAGGGTGCGCGTGTCGATGTCCGAGCGGAACTCGCCCGCGCCCTGCCCCGCCGCGACGACCGTACGGATCGCGCCTTCGACCCGGTCGAAGGTGCGGCGCACGACCTGCTTGACGTCGGGGTCGTGCGCCGCCGCCTCGATCGCGGCGTTGATAGCGAAGCAGCCGTGCGGATCCGCCTCTGCGGCCGCGAGGTCGGTGTCGACGGCGTGCACCATCAGGGCGCGCAGCCGCCGGCCCGCCGAACCGGGCCCGGCCAGGATCTCCATCTGCTCGGCGGTGGCGGTGTCGTGGTAGCGCTCCAGGGCGCGCAGGTACAGCTGCCGCTTGCCGCCGAAGGTGTTGTAGAGGCTGGAGGGGCCGAGCCCGGTGCTGTCGCACAGGTCGCGCGTGGACGTCCCCTCGTACCCGTGCCGCCAGAACGTGCCCATCGCCGCGCCGATGACCCGCTCCTCGTCGAACTGCCGTGGCCTCGCCATACCGCAAGACTACGAGTTTTGGAGTACTGGTACAAAACTCCGGGTGCGCTCAAGGCGCGCCGCCCACACCACGCCCAGCAGGCCCACCGCCGCGAGCGCCGCCCCCACCCACGCCACGGACGCGTAGCCGAGGCCCGCGTCGATCGCGAGCCCGCCGAGGAGCGGGGCGAGGGTGTTGCCCACGTTGAACGCCGCCGTGTTGGTGGCGCCGACGAGGGTGGGCGCGGCGGGCGCGAGCGTGAACACGCGGGACTGGAGGGCCGGATTGGTGACGTACCCGGCCACGCCGAGCGCGAAGACGAGGGCGACGACCACGACCGCCGTGTGCGCGGCCACCGCGAGCAGCGCCGAGATCACGGCGAGGGCGGCGAGCCCCCAGCCGAGCGTGGCCAGTGGGGCGGCGTGCGCGGTGCGGCCGCCGATAACGAGGCCGAGCAGTCCGCCCGCGCCGAAGAGCGCGAGCAGCACGGGCACCGCGGCGTCGCGGATCCCGGTGACGCCGGTGAGCAGGGACGCCAAGTAGCTGAAGGTCACGATGACCGCGCCGAAGGTGAAGGCGGTGATGGCGTAGGAGAGCCAGAGGGCGGGGCGGGCCATGCCGCGCAGTTCCGCCCGGACCGAGCGGGCCCCCTCGACGCCCTTCGCGCCCCGGTCGGCCGGCAGCGCGAGGAGCGTGCAGACCGCGCTGACCACGGTCGCGGCGGCCACCGCCCAGAACGCGGCGCGCCAACTGGCGTGCTGGCTCAGGACGGTTCCGGCGGGGACGCCCACGATCGTGGCGAGGGTGAGGCCGCCCGCGACCATGGCGACCGCGCGGCTCTTGGCGCTCGCGGGCACCAGGGTGACCGCGGTGGCGACGGCGACGGCCCAGAACCCGGCGTAGGCGAGGGCGCCGATCACCCGGGTCGCGAAGAGCAGGCCGTAGCCGGGGGCGAGCGCGCCGACGACATGTGCCGCCACGAACACCACCTGGAGCCCGACGAGTGTGGCACGGCGCGGCAGGCGCAGCGTCGCCACGGCGAGCAGCGGGGCACCGACGACCATGCCGAGCGCGAAGGCCGAGATGAGCAGCCCCGCGTCGGGGATGGAGACACCCAGGTCGGCGGCCATGCCAGGGAGCAGCCCGGAGAGCATGAACTCGGACGTGCCCTGCGTGAAGATGCCGAGGCCCAGGACGTAGACGGCGAGTGGCACGGGTCCCCTCCCCTTTCCGTTTCCGATTCCGTTTCGCTTCTTCGTGTGCGTGCGTTCCGAGGTTTTGGAGCGTGCGCTTCATAACTGGAGCGACGGCGACCCGTCGACTCCACCCGCATGACGCTAGCACGTTGTGAAGCGCACGCTCCAAAACCTTCCGCCGGGCCACGGCGCCCGCCCGGACGACCACTCGTCCATTACCGTCGGCACCATGTTCAGCAGCACAGACGCCCCCGCCGCCCGCCCCCTCGTCCTCGACGGCGGGCTGTCCAATCAGCTGGAGGCCGCCGGGCACGATCTGAGTGACGAGCTGTGGTCGGCCCGGTTGCTCGCCGAGGAGCCGGGGGCGATCGTCGCGGCGCATCGGGCGTACTACGAGGCGGGGGCGGATGTCGCCATCACGGCCAGCTATCAGGCCACCTTCGAGGGGTTCGCGCGGCACGGGATCGGGCGGGCGCGGGCTGCCGAACTCATGCGGTCGAGTGTGGAGTTGGCGCGGGAGGCGGGCCGGGAGGCCGACGTTCAGCGGCCGCTGTGGGTGGCCGCGTCTGCGGGGCCCTACGGGGCGATGCTCGCCGACGGGTCCGAGTACCGGGGGCGGTACGGGCTGAGCGAGGAGGAGTTGTACGCGTTTCATCGGCCGCGGCTTGAGGTGCTGGCTGGGGCCGTGCCCGATGTGTTCGCCCTGGAGACCGTGCCCGATGCGGACGAGGCGCGGGCGCTGGTGCGGGCCGTGCGGGGGCTCGGGGTGCCTGCCTGGCTCTCGTACAGCGTGGAGGGGGTACGTACGCGTGCGGGGCAGCCGCTGGAAGAGGCGTTCGAGGTGGCTGCCGGTGCCGAGGAGGTCGTCGCGGTCGGTGTCAACTGCTGTGCCCCGCGGGATGTTGAGGCCGCTGTGCGTCTCGCCGTCCGTGTCACCGGCAAGCCCGTCGTCGTCTATCCCAACAGCGGTGAGGAGTGGGACGCCGAGGCGCGCGCCTGGGCGGGCCGTGCCACGTTCACGCCGGACCAGGTGACCGCGTGGCGGGACGCCGGGGCGCGACTGATCGGCGGCTGCTGCCGCGTCGGGCCGGGGGCCGTGGCGGGGATCGCGGCGGCGCTCGGCCGTTAGGGACCCCGGCGCGCCGTCCAGTGGATGGCGCCGGACAGGTGTGCGCGGAAGGCCGGGGCGTCGTAGGCCTCGGTGGCGTGGCCCAGGGATGTGTAGAACATCCGGCCCGGTCCCGGTGTCGCCGGGTCCCTGCACCACACCAGTGGGTGGTCGCCGCCCATGGTCGCCCCCTCGTACGAGGATTCGTCGGCGTACGCGAGGAGCCGTACCGTCGGATCCTCGCGCGGGTCGGAGCGGAAGTCGTACCACTCGTCGGTGAACTCCCAGTGGGACGGCAGGTGTTGGGTCGCCGGGTGGTCGTGGTCGGCGATCCGGACGCGGCCCGGCTGGTACGCGGGGTGCCGGTCGAAGCGTGCTGCCAGCAGGTCCCCGTAGTACGGCCACCCGTACTCCGTGCACGCCGCCGCGTGTACGCCGACGAAGCCGCCGCCCCCGTCCACGTACGCCGCGAGCCGCTCGCGTCCGGCGGGGGTGAGGACGTCGCCGCTGGTGGAGAGGAAGACGACCGCGTCGGGGCGGGCGTCGAGGGCCCGTTCGAACTCGGCCGGGTCCTCGGTGTGCCGCACGGCGAAGCCGAGCGCGCGCAGGGTCCGGACGGCGCCCGGGATGGAGTCGTGGCGGTAGTCGGTGGTGCGGGTGTACACGAGCGTCGCGACGGGCATGCCCGGATGCTACGACGGGTGTCCCGGGAGGCTAGTAGGGCTCGCGCTCACCCTGGTCGAGGCGGAACGGCGGGTACGTGTCCGTCATCAGCCCTCCGTACGCCGCCACCCGCGCCGCCCAGCGGTGCAGGCCGATGTTGAGGTCGTACATGCCGCGCGGGTACGTACCGGTGAAGAGGACGGCGACGGCCGCGTAGAACGTGAGCAGTCCCGCGACGCCGCCCGTCGAGCCGGAGCCGCCCACGAGCAGCGACACGATCAGCCACTGGGGCAGCACGAGCAGCCACCACTTCACCAGGACCAGGCCGCGCGAGAGCCGCTCGGGGTAGGCGACGTCGAGGCGGGCCGGGTAGTCGGGGGCGGGGCCGAGCGTGAACGGCGGGTAGCGGTCGGTGCCGAGGGTTCCGTACGAGTAGTAGCCGACGCGCCAGGCCCAGCGCAGCACGCCGACGTTGAAGTCGAAGAGGAGCCGCGGGTAGCGGGTCGTGAACAGGATCGCGAACAGGGCGACGAGGGTGGTGAGGGCCGAGCCCACGAAGAGCAGGGCGAGGACGAGGTAGTGCGGCAGCGCGAGCAGCCACTTCACCAGCCACAGCCATCGGGAGACGGCGGGGTCGTAATCGGCTTCCAGAGTGACCGGGCTCGTGGGTCGCGCGGTCGCTACGAGGGTCTCGTTGTCGGCCATATGCCTCGTGTACGGCGGTTTCGGGCCGTCCGCAAGGAGGAGGGGCGGTGTCCGTTTCGTACAAGACCGGGACCTGCGCCGCTGCCTACCGTGAACCCATGAACGAGACCCGTATCCGTATGGACGCCATCGGCGTCGCCACCACCGACCTGGCCGCCACGCTGGCCTTCTACCGTCGCCTCGGCCTCACTTTCCCCGAGGGTGCCGAGCAACTCCCGCACGTGGAAGCGGAGTTGGCGGGCGGCATCCGGCTGATGTTCGACCCGGACCCCGGTGCGGGGGAGCGTGGCCGGGGCCGCGTGGGCCTCGCGTTCCACTGCGGGGACGCCGCGGGGGTCGACGCCGCGTACGAGGGGCTGACCGGGGCGGGGCACCGCGGCGAGGCGAAGCCGTGGGACGCGCCGTGGGGGCAGCGGTACGCCGTCGTGCTGGACCCGGACGGGAACCAGGTGGACCTGTTCGCGCCTCTCGCGTGAACCGTCCTACCTGAGTAGCAGTCGCCCGAGTGTCGTACCCGTCAACTCCCTTACGTCGCGCGCCAGATGGGCCTGGTCCGTGTATCCGGCGCGGGCCGCCGCCTCCGCGAACGGGACGTCGGCGCGGGCGAGCGCCAGGGCCCGTTGCAGGCGCAGGACGCGGGCCAGGGTCTTGGGACCGTAGCCGAACGCGGCCAGCGAGCGGCGGTGCAGGGTGCGGGCGCCGAGGCCCGTCTCTTCGGCGACGGCCGTGACGGTGCGGCCCGCGTCGAGCGCCTGTGCCACATGGGTGAGCAGCGGGTCGGGCGGGCCCGCGGCGTGGGCGAGGCGGGCCGCCAGGGCCTCCAGCTCGACCGCGGGGTCGGCCGCCGCGTCCAGGCGCTCGGTCAGCCGCCGGGCCTCGCCTCCGCGCCACAGGTCCGCCAATTCGGCGCGGGTGTCGCGGAGTTCGTGTGCCGGGACGCCGAGGTAGCCGGGTGCCGTGCCGGGCGCGAAGCGGATGCCCGCGTAGCGGCGGCCCGCGCCGGGGCCTGTGGGGTGGGCGCGGGTGTCGGGTCCTGCGACGAAGAGGCGGCCCTCGTTCCAGATCAGGTCCATGCAGCCGTCGGGCAGGACCGGGGCGGCCTCTCCCCCGTCGCGCGCCACCGTCCGGGTCCACACCGTCGCTCCGGGCACCCGCGCCGCCCGCTCCTCGTAGCTCCCGGTCATGCCCGGTACTCCTGCGGGCTCAGCCCGTACTCCCGCTTGAACGCGGTGGACAGGGCGAACGCACTGCCGTACCCGACGCGCCGGGCGATCGCCGCGACCGTCGCCCCGCCCTCGCGCAGCAGGTCCGCGGCGAGCGCGAGGCGCCAGCCGGTCAGGTACGCCATCGGGGGCTCGCCCACCAGCTCCGTGAAGCGGCGGGCGAGCGCGGCCCGCGAGACCCCGGCGCGCTCGGCGAGCCCGACGACGGTCCAGGGGTGGGCGGGGTCGTCCTGGATCAGCCGCAGCGCGCGGCCCACGACCGGGTCGCCCATCGCCCGGTACCAGGCGGGCGCGTCGGCCTCGGGCCGCGAGAACCAGGCGCGCAGCGAGGCGATCAGCAGCAGGTCGAGGAGGCGGTCGAGGACGACGTCCTGGCCGGGCTCGTCGCGCACGATCTCCTCGGCGAGCAGTGGGGTGAACGGGCAGCGCCACACCTCGGCGGGCAGCACGAGCAGCGCGGGCAGCGCGTCGAGCAGCCGCCCGGTCAGTTCGCCGCGCAGCTGGTACGTGCCGATGAGCATCTTGGCCGGGGCGTCCGGGGACTCGCCCCACTGCCGTACGCCGAGGTCCTTGTAGCGGCCGGCGTGCGCGGGGCCCAGCGGGCGGCACTCCTGCCCTGGCCCGATCTCGGCGCGCGGCTCGGTGGCCGGGTCGTCGCAGCACACGTACGGGTCCGGGCCGCGGGCGACGGCGATGTCGCCGGGCCGGATGTGCCGCGGCTTGTCCGCCCCACCGGTCCCGCCGCCCTCCGGCAGGATCCACGCCTCGCCCTCCACCATGACCATCACGGAGAGCGGTGCCCCGTCGGCGATCCGCACGGCCCACGGCGGCTCGAAGCAGGCCCGGATCATGAAGGCCCCGCGCGCCCTCGGCCCTTCGAGGAGCCCTGCGAGTACGTCCATGAAATCAGCGTAGACGGACGCGTATGGCGGTGAGCGGCTCGGCGATGTCGGTGGGTGGCGCGCGGCAGTTGAGTGGAGGGATGACACAGACGGAGCGGAACACAGGGACGGTGCTGGTGACCGGGGCCACCGGTCGTACGGGGCGTCGGGTCGCCGACGCGGCGCGTGCCGCAGGGCTGAGCGTGCGGGCGGCCTCCCGGTCGGGCGCGGTGCGGTTCGACTGGGAGGAGCCCGGGACCTGGGACGAGGCGCTGCGCGGCGCCGACGGGGCGTATCTGGCCTTCCCCACGGACATCGGGGCGCCGGACGCCGCGGACCTGGTGGGCGCGCTGGCGCGGCGGGCGGTGGAGCTGGGGGTGCGGCGGCTGGTGCTGCTGTCGGCGCGCGGCGAGGAACAGGCGCTGCCGGCCGAGGAGGCACTGCGGGGGTCGGGGGCGCAGTGGACCGTGCTGCGGTGCGCCTGGTTCCAGCAGAACTTCAGCGAGGGCCCGCTCGCGGACCAGGTGCGCGGCGGGGAACTGGCGTTCGCGGCGCCGGAGGCGCTGCGCGAGCCGTTCATCGACGCGACGGACATCGCGGAGGTCGCGGTGGCGGTGCTGCGCGAGCCGTCGGGGCGGTACGCGGGCGAGGTCCTGGATCTCACCGGGCCCGCGCTGCTGACGTGGGGCGAGGCGCTCGCGGCCGTCGCGGCGGCCACGGGGACCGAGAAGCGGTACGTGCCGTTGCCCGACTACGGGGCGACGCTGCGCGGGTTCGGGGTGCCGGAGGAGGAAGTGGCGTTCCTGGTGGAGCTGTTCGCGACGCTGCTCGACGGGCGGAACGCCTCGGTCACCGGTGACGTGCGGCGGGTGCTCGGGCGCGAACCGCGCACGTTCGCGGAGTTCGCGGAGCGGGAGGCGGCGGCCGGCGCCTGGAAGTGAGCGCCCCGGTCAGTCCTCCTCGTGCCCCGCCCCGTCCCCGTACTTGCGGGCGTGCGTGCGCAGCCGGGACGTGACGTCCTCCGGTGGCAGGAACTTCGACCAGCGCTCCGGGAATTCGGACGGCATGCCCGGGTCGTCGCCGTCGTCCGGGTCCTCGGGGTCCTCGTGGTCGTCCGGGAAGCCCAGTGCGGCCGCCCGCGCCAACTGCTCGGTGGCGGCCGCCCTGCGCACCCGCTCGTTCGCGGCGCGCGCCGCCGCCGTCGCGACCGACGGCCAGACGCGGTCGATCGCGGCGTTCACCGCGGCGCCGACGAGGACCGCGAACGCCGAGACGCCGATCCACAGCAGCACGGCGACGGGCGCGGCGAGGGAGCCGTAGATGGTCGGGCCCTCGATGGTGTTGGTGAGGTAGAGGCGCAGCAGGAAGCTGCCGGGGATCCACATCGCGAGCGACACGAGGGCGCCCGGCACGTCCTCGATCCACGGTGAGCGCACCGGCACGGACACGTGGTACAGCGTCGTGAGGAACGCGATGGACAGGACGAGGACCACGGGCCAGTAGAAGATCTCGACGAGGGACTGGGACCAGGGCACGAGGCCGATCACCGCGTCCGGCCCCGCGATCATCAGCGGCAGCGCTATCGCGCCGACGACGAGCCCCACCAGGAAGAGCAGGAAGGCGAGCAGCCGCGTCTTCACGATGCCGCGTACGCCGTCGAGGCCGTACATGACGGTCACCGTGTCGACGAACGTCGACACCGCGCGCGAGCCCGACCAGAGCGAGAGCAGGAAGCCGATGGAGATGACGTCGGGCCTGCCGCCCTTGATGACGTCGTCCAAAATCGGTTCTGCGATCTCCTTCACGCCCTGGTCGGTGAGGACCGTGCGGGAGGCCTCCAGGATGTTGTCGCGGACACCCGCGATGGTGTCGGCGCCCGTCCACGTGTCGACGTACGCGAGCAGGCCCACCAGGGACAGCAGCAGCGGCGGGACCGACAGGAGCGTGAAGAACGCCGCCTCGGCCGCGAGGCCCAGGATGCGGTACTCCATGCACGAGTTGACGGTGTCCTTCAGGAGCAGCCAGACCGTCTTCCGTTTTGAGACGTTGTGATAGAGAACACGCGCCCGGTGAAGACGTCCGGACGGCGGTCGGGGGGATTCACTTGCTGGCTGCACGCCCCCAAGGTATCCGTCACCTGCTCCGACACTCATCCCCGGCACCGGCACGGCCCCGCCGCCGAGGTGTCCGGCCCTCGATGGCCCGATTGGTTCGCGCCTCACCGTGGAACCGAACCGAGTAATTGAACCGTCTCTTGCTTGACTTCCCCGGCGAGCCGCACAAAAAGATCGGCCGACCGGCATGTGCGCGTCAGAAACAGGCAATCGGATATCGCCAATGCTTGACGTGCGCTTGAACCGTTCATGGAACTCTCGAAACAATGCCGAATTGTATGCGGTGCGCTCAGCGGGGGACAACAGAGCGCATGTGGCTAGGTGGAAACAGGGGGTCGCGGGCCATGCCCGTTCGCCAGAGAAACACCTTTCCCGTGCAGCGGAAACCATGCCAATAATTCACGAGGAGCTGCTGTGGCGAATGGCACGGAGGACGTACTTGCCGAGGTTCTGGCGGGTGTGGTCCGGGTGGAGCATGTACCCCCTGACAGTCATTTCTTCGACGATTTATGTGCCAACTCCCTCGTGATGGCGCACTTTTGCGCGCGGGTACGCAAACGGGAGGATCTCCCGTCCGTGTCCATGCGGGACGTCTACGGGTACCCGACGATCCGCTCGCTCGCCGCGGCGCTCGACGCCGCCCCGGTCGCCGCGGCGGCCCCGCCGAAGCCACCACCATCGGCGCCGCGGCCAGGCAGCACGCCCCGCTATCTCCTCTGCGGGGCACTGCAGTTCCTGGTGTTCGCCGCGTACTGCGCGGGCGTCGGGGTCGCCACCGCCCGCGGCTACGAGTGGGTGTCGACGGGCAGCGGCTTCCTTGAGGTGTACGCGCGTTCCGCGGTCTTCGGCGGCGCCGTGTTCGCGGGCGCGTGTGTCGTGCCCATCCTCGCCAAGTGGCTGCTCGTGGGCCGCTGGCGGGAGACCGAGTTCCCGGTGTGGAGCCTCGCCTACGTCCGCTTCTGGACCGTGAAGGCGCTGCTGCACGCCAACCCGATGGTGCTGTTCGTCGGCAGCCCGCTGTACGTGCAGTACTTGCGGCTGCTGGGCGCGCGCATCGGCCCGAACGTGACGATCCTGTCCCGAGTCGTGCCCGTCTGCACCGACCTGCTGACGATCGGCGCCGACACCGTGGTACGCAAGGAGGCCCACTTTCTGGGGTACCGGGCGGCGGCCGGGCGCATCCGCACCGGCCCGGTGACGCTCGGCCAAGGCGTCTTCGTGGGCGAGAAGACCGTCCTCGACATCGGCACCGCGCTGGGCGACGGCTCCCAACTCGGCCATGCCTCCGCCCTGTACGACGGAGCGTCCGTGCCGGCCGGGGAGCACTGGCACGGCTCCCCCGCCGAACCCACCGACGTCGAGTACGTCCGCGTGCCACCGGCCCGCACATCCGCGCCGCGCCGCGCCGCCTTCGGGCTCGCGGGGCTCGCCCAACTGCTCTTCGTATACACACCGCTCGCGGTGGGAGGCGGCTTTCTGGCGCTGACGGAACTGCCCGCGCTGGACGTCCTGTTGGCTCCGGACTCGCAGGATCTGGGCTCCGTCGCGTTCTACGGTGAGGCGCTCGGCCTGTCCCTCGCCGGGTTCCTGGCGTTCGTCGCGCTGGGGTTCGCCGCCGTGGCGCTGCTGCCGCGCGCGCTGTGGCCGCTGCTGCGCCCGGACCGCACGTATCCGCTGTACGGCTTCCACTACGGCGTGCAGCGCGCCGTCGCCCGGATGACCAACATCAAGTTCTTCAAGTGGCTGGCAGGCGACAGCTCGTACATCGTCGGCTATCTGCGGTCCATCGGCTACGACCTGTCGCACGTGGAGCAGACGGGCTCGAACTTCGGTACGGAGATGCAGCACGAGACCCCGTACCTGGCGACGGTGGGCAGCGGCACGATGGTCGCCGACGGGCTCTCGATCCTGAACGCGGAGTTCTCGGCGACCTCGTTCCGCCTGTCACGCGCGACGATCGGGGCACACAGCTTCCTCGGCAACCACATCGCCTACCCGGCCGGCGGCCGCACCGGCGAGAACGTGCTGCTCGCCACCAAGGTGATGGTGCCGCTCGACGGCGAGGTACGCAGCGGTGTCGGCCTGCTCGGCTCGCCGCCGTTCGAGATCCCGCGCTCGGTGGAGCGTGACAGCGGCTTCGACCACCTCAGGCAGGGCGCGGAGTTCCGACGCCGCCTCGCCGCGAAGAATCGCTACAACCTGCGCACGATGGCCCTGTTCCTGTTCGTGCGGTGGCTGCACTGGTTCCTGCTGTCGGTCATCGCGTTCGGCGCGCTCGACCTGTACGGCGGGGCGGGCGCGGTGGGCGGGCTGCTGATCGGGGCGGCGATGGTCGCCGGGCTCGCGTTCAGCACCTGCTACTACGTGTTCGTGGAGCGGCTGATCTGCCGCTTCCGGCCTCTCGCACCCCAGTTGTGCTCGATCTACGACCCGTACTTCCGGTGGCACGAGCGGCTGTGGAAGGTGCCGGACAACCATCTCGTGGTGCTCAACGGGACTCCGTTCAAGAACGTGGTGTGGCGGCTGCTCGGAGTGCGGCTCGGGCGCCGGGTCTTCGACGACGGGGCCAGCATCACCGAGCGCACGCTGACGACGATCGGCGACGACAGCACGCTCGGCGCGCACTCCAAGATCCAGGCCCATTCGCAGGAGGACGGCACCTTCAAGTCCGACCGGATCACGATCGGTTCCGGCTGCACGCTCGGCACCGGCGCCCTGGCGCACTACGGGGTCCAGATGGGCGACGGCGCCGTGCTCGCCCCGGACTCCTTCCTGATGAAGGGCGAACAGATGCCGGCGGGCGCCGCCTGGGGCGGCAATCCGGCGGTGGAGAGGCAGTCATGACGGACTTTCAATGGACCCGCACCCCTGTCCCCGGCACCGCGGTGCACGAAGTACCGCTCCCCGTGGGCCTGTCGGTGACCGAGACCGCGCTCGACGCGGCCCGCGCGCGTGTGCTCGACGCCCTGTCCGCCGGACCCGACGACTCGCCGTTCCAGGTGAGCCGCAAGGAGGAGCACGCCCTGCGGCTGCACTACCGCACCGATGCCCTCGACGCGGAGGCGGCGGCCCGCGTAGCGGGCTACCACCTTGCCGCTCTGACCGGGCCGCCACGCCGGAGCCTGCTCTCCGACGGCGAACTCCGTTACCAGTTCGAGGAGTTGGCGGGCCCCCGGCGCGCGCTGCCGGACCGGCGGGTGCACGAGCTGTTCGAGGAGCAAGTGGCCGCCCACCCGGACGCCCCGGCCATCGCGGACGAGCGTCAGGAGTGGACGTACGCCGAGCTCAACTCCCGGGCCAATCAGGTCGGCCGGGCGCTGCTCGCGCGCGGACTGGGAGCCGAGCAGGTGGTCGCCGTCGTCATGGAGCGCGGCCTCGACTGGGCGGCCGCCGTCCTCGGCGTCCTGAAGGCGGGCGGGGTGTATCTGCCGGTCGAGCCGCACTTCCCGGCCGAGCGCGTCGCGACCATGCTCACCCGGGCCGACTGCCGGCTCGTCGTCGCCGACCGGGACGGCAGCCTGTCCGTGGCGGACGCCTGTGCGCAGGGCCACCCGGACACCGACCTCGGCGTCCGGGTCACGGCGGACCAACTCGCCTACCTCTACTTCACATCGGGCTCCACCGGCGAGCCGAAGGGCGCCCTGTGCGAGCACGCCGGGTTCGTCAACCACGTGCTCGCCAAGGTCGACGACCTCGGGATCGGCGCGGGCGACGTGGTCGCGCAGACGGCGCCGCAGTGCTTCGACATCTCCCTGTGGCAGCTGGTGTCCGCCCTCACCGTCGGTGGCCGCACCCTCGTCGTCGGACAGGAGTCGATCCTCGACGTCGCCCGGTTCGTGGACACGATCGAGCGGGGGCGGGTGAACGTGCTCCAGGTGGTGCCGTCCTATCTGGAGGCCGTGCTCTCCGAGTTGGCGCGGCGGCCCCGCCCGCTGCCCGAGCTGCGCTGTGTGTCGGTGACCGGGGAGGCCGTGAAGGCGGAGCTGGTGCGCCGCTGGTTCGCGGCGCGGCCCGGGGTACGGCTGGTCAACGCGTACGGGCTCACGGAGACGTCCGACGACACCAACCACGAGGTGCTGGACCGCCCGCCGGACGGCGACCGGGTGCCGCTCGGTCCGCCGATCGCGAATGTGCGCGTCTATGTCGTCGACGAGGATCTGCTGCCGGTCCCGCTGGGCGCGCCCGGCGAGATCGTCTTCTCCGGGGTGTGCGTCGGGCGCGGTTACGTCAACGACCCGGAGCGCACGAAGGCCGCGTTCACCGAGGACCCGTACCGGCCCGGCGACCGCCTGTACCGCAGCGGCGACCACGGGCGCTGGCGGCCCGACGGAAAGCTGGAGTTCCTCGGGCGCAGGGACGGCCAGGTCAAGATCCGCGGCTTCCGCGTCGAGCTCGGCGAGGTCGAGAACGCGCTGCTGCGGGTGGCCGGGGTCCGGGACGCGGCGGTGGTCGTGGTGCGGGGCGCGCAGCTGGCGGCGTTCTGCACCGGGCCCAGGACCGTGGACGTACGGGAGCCGGCGGCCGCCGCGCTGCCCGCGTACATGGTGCCGTCGGTCGTGCACTGGCGCGAGCGGCTGCCGCTGACCGCCAACGGCAAGACGGACCGCCGCGCCCTGACCGCACTCGCCGAGCAGTTGGACGCGGGTACCGACCCTCCTCGTACGCAGGCCGAGCGCCGGCTCGCCGCGCTCTGGGCCGAGGTACTCGGCGTGCCGGCCGAACGCGTCGGCCGCCACGACCACTTCTTCGACCTCGGCGGCAGCTCACTGGCCGCCGTGAAGCTGGCGGTCGCCCTGGACCGGGCGGTCACCCTCAAGGACGTCACGCGCCGTCCGGTCCTCGCGGACCTGGCCGAGCTGCTCGACGACCGGGCCCAGGGAACCACCACAGCCACCACACCTACCAAAGCGACCTGAGTCACCGGACTCACAGGAAAGGAAGCGCACCCGCATGTCGCTCTCGACTCCGTCCCCTGACATCGAACTCTCCACCGACAGCCCGCCGTTGGTGTACGCCGACTGCGCGGGCGACCCGGAGGGCTGGACCGCACAGCACCGCGAGGCGGTGCACGCCGTCGTCGCCGAGCACGGCTGCGCCGTCGTACGCGGCCTCGGTCTCATGGATCCGGGCGTCACCGCCGCCGTCTTCAAGCAGGCGGCGGGCACCCTGATGCCCGACCGGGAACCGTTCGCGCCGCGCCGCACCTACCCGGACGGGGTGTACTCGGCCACCAAGTGGCCGCCCAACCAACTGATGTGCATGCACCACGAGTTGAGCTACTGCCTGGAGTTCCCTGGCCTGTTGCAGTTCGCCTGCCTGGAGGCCGCCGCGAGCGGTGGCGCGACCGGGCTCGCCGACGCGGGGGCCGTCCTGCGCGCGCTGCCCGAACCGCTCGCCGAGCGGTTCGGGCGGGAGGGCTGGATCCTCACCCGGACGTACCACGAGGAGATCGGCGCGTCCGTTGCCGAGGCGTTCGGTACCGACGACCGGGACGCCGTCGCCGCGTACTGCCGCGCCCACGCCATCGGCTTCAGTTGGCACGAGGACGGTTCGCTGCGCACCCGGCAGCGGCGCAGCGCCATCGTCCGCCACCCGCGCGACGGTTCCCCCACCTGGTTCAACCAGATCGCGTTCCTGAACGAATGGACGATGGAGCCGGAGGTCCGCGAGTACCTCGTCGACGAGTACGGGCCCGACGGACTGCCCTTCAACACCCTGCACGGCAACGGCGATCCGATCGACGAGGACGTGGTGCGCACCCTGAACGAGGTGTACGCGGCGCACACCGTACGCACCCGCTGGCACACGGGCGACCTGCTGCTCGTCGACAACATCCGCACCGCGCACAGCCGGGAGCCGTTCGAGGGGCCGCGCGAAATGCTCGTGGCGCTCGCAGGTCCGGTGCGCCTCGCCGACTGCGCCCCGACCGTCGAGGCGGCCGCCGGATGACCGCCACCGCGCCACGGTTCGCCGTAATCCCCGGCGAGCAGGTCGAACAGACACTACGGGGACGGGAGTTGGAGATCGGCGAGCTGATCGAGGCGGTGTACCGGCTGCACGGGGCGGGCGACACCGTGAACCCGCCCTCGTACTTCCTGCGGTTCCCGGACCGGCCGAACGCGCGGATCATCGCGCTGCCCGCCTCGCTCGGCGGCCCGCTGCGCACGGACGGCCTCAAGTGGATCTCCAGCTTCCCGGAGAACACCCGCTCGGGCCTGCCACGCGCCTCCGCCGTGCTGATCCTCAACGATCCGGACACCGGCTATCCGTATGCGTGCCTGGAGAGCTCACTGATCAGCGCCACGCGTACGGCGTCGTCCGCGGCCCTCGCGGCCGACCGGCTCAGCCAGGGCCGGGACCGTCCCCGGCGGGTCGGCTTCATCGGCACCGGACTGATCGCGCGGCACATTCACACCCATCTCGTCGCGACGGGCTGGGAGTTCGAGGCGACGGGTGTGCACGATGTGTCGGCGGACAGCGCCGCCGGGTTCCTCGGCTATCTGGAGCGGGCGGGCACCAAGGGCCCCATCACGGCGCACGACAGCGCCGAACGCCTCATCCGCACCAGCGACTTGGTGGTTTTCGCCACGGTCGCGGGGAAGCCACACGTCCACGACGCGTCCTGGTTCGAACACCATCCACTGGTGCTTCATGTGTCGCTGCGCGATCTCGCACCCGAGATCCTGCTCGACAGTGCGAACTATGTGGACGACATCGAGCACTGCCTCAAGGCGGACACGTCGCCGCATCTGGCCGAACAGCTCACCGGTGCACGGGACTTCATCGACGGCACGCTCGACGACGTACTGACCGGGCGGGTCGCCGTGCCGGACGACAGGACCGTGGTGTTCTCACCGTTCGGTCTCGGGGTACTCGATCTGGCCGTCGGGCGCCACGTCCACGACGAACTGGCCCGGCGCGGTCATCTGCGCGTCGTGGACGGCTTCTTCCACGAACTGCGAAGGCACGGCTGAAAGGGCGGGGGACATGGGGTACGGGGGACACAAGACGGAGGGGGGCGGCACACGTCATGCCAGTTATTGACGATCCCGCACAGTTCAACGAGGAGGGGCTCTACGTAGACCTGCGGACCGCGCTGGATCTGCCGCTCTTCCTCAAGTGCGAAGGGTTCAACTTCGCGGGGTCCATCAAGCTGAAGGCGGCCACCGAGATGGTCGACGCCGCCGAACGCGACGGTCTGCTGCGGCCCGGCAGCGTCCTCATCGAGTCGTCGTCGGGGAATCTGGGCCTCGCGCTCAGCATCATCGCCGCGCACCGCGGATACGGGTTCCTGTGCGTGACCGACGACCGCTGCAACCAGCCGACGATCCGGCTGATGGAGGCGCTCGGCAGCCGGGTGCACGTGGTGCGCGAACCGGCGGCGCACGGCGGTCTGCTGGCCGCGCGACTGGCGTATGTACGGGCACTGTGCGCGGCCGACGACCGGTACGTGTGGCTCGACCAGCACAGCAACCACCACAATTGGCGGGCCCATTTCCGCACCACGGCCCCGGCCATCGCCCACCGCTTCCCGCGCCTTGACGTGCTGTTCGTCGGGGCGGGGACGACGGGCACCCTGATGGGATGTGCCCGCTGGTTCTGGCAGTGGCGGCGCCCGGTGCGCATCGTCGCCGTCGACAGCGTCGGCTCGGTGAGCTTCGGCGGCCCCGCCGGGCGCCGGCTCATCCCGGGCCTCGGCGCCGGCGTGCGGCCACCGATGCTCGACACCTCGTACGTCGACGACGTGGTGCACGTCGAGGAGTCGGACGCGCTGCGGGTGTGCCGCACCCTCGCGAGCCGGGGCTTCCTGTTCGGCGGGTCGACCGGCACGGTGGTCAGCGGGGCGGGGCAGTGGCTGGCGCGGCACGGGCGGCGCGGACTCACGGCGGTGGCGATCGCCCCTGACCTCGGCGAACGCTACCTCGACACCGTGTACCGTCCGGGCTGGCCACCCGAGGACCCCGCGCGGGCGGAACGCGACCACGGAGCCGCCATGGCGCGCAGCGGGTGACGCACCCCGTCGCCTTCGCGGGTAGGTTCGGCAGACATGGCAGGCAGCACGCACAGCGTCACCAACCAGGTCCCTCCGCTCGTCGGATACGACGTCTTCTCCGCCGACCAGGCCCTGACACAGGGCCTGAAGCGGCATCTGGACCCGGGGCTTCTGGACGAGACCCTCGCGGACCTCACCCTTCTCGGCCGCACCGCCGGTTCGACGCAGGCTCAGGAGTGGGGCCGGCTCGCGAACGAGAACCCGCCACGGCTCCGCACCCACGACCGCTACGGCCACCGGATCGACGAGGTGGAGTTCCATCCGGCGTGGCACCGGCTCCTGGGCAAGGGGGTGTCGGCGGGGCTCACGTCGGCGTGGACGCGGCCGGGAGGTCATCTGCGGCGCGCCGCCGCGTTCCTGGTGTGGTCGCAGGTGGAGGCGGGGCACCTGTGCCCGCTGTCGATGACGCACGCGGCGGTGCCCGCGCTGCGCGCGGAGCCGGAACTCGCCGCCGTGTGGGAGCCCCTCCTGACGTCCACGGTCTACGACTCAGGGCTGCGCCCCTCGGGGCAGAAGGCCGGAGCGCTCTTCGGCATGGCGATGACGGAGAAGCAGGGCGGCAGCGACGTACGGGCCAATACGACGCGGGCCGTACCGCTGTCGGAGGCCGGGACGTACGCGCTCACCGGTCACAAGTGGTTCTGCAGCGCGCCGATGTCGGACGGCTTCCTGGTACTGGCACGGACGGATGCGGGCCCCACGTGTTTTCTCGTCCCCCGCGTTCTGGAGGACGGAACACGCAACCCCTTCGCCCTGCAACGCCTGAAGGACAAGCTGGGCAACCGGTCGAACGCGTCGGCCGAGGTCGAGTTCGACGGGACGTGGGCGCGCCGGGTCGGCGAGGAGGGGCGCGGGGTGCGCACCATCATCGAGATGGTGGCGGCGACCCGGCTCGACTGCGTGCTCGGCTCCGCCGCCCTGATGCGGCAGGCGGTGGCGCAGGCGACCCACCACGTCGCGCACCGGGAGGCGTTCGGCGCGAAGCTGGCCGACCAGCCGCTGATGAGCAACGTCACGGCGGATCTGGCCCTGGAGTCGGAGGCCGCGACGACGCTCGCGCTGCGGCTCGCGGCGGCGTACGACGACGGGGGCGAGCAGGAGCGGGCCTTCCTGCGGATCGCGGTGCCCGCGGCCAAGTACTGGGTGACGAAGCGCTGTACGCCGCTGGTGGCGGAGGCCCTCGAATGCCTCGGCGGCAACGGGTACGTGGAGGAGTCCGGCATGCCGCGGCTGCTGCGCGAGTCACCGCTGAACTCGATCTGGGAGGGCGCGGGCAACGTACAGGCCCTGGATGTCCTGCGGGCGTTGCAGCGGGAGCCGCAGGCGCTCAACGCGTTCCTGATCGAGGTCGGCAAGGCGCGCGGCGCCGATCACCGGCTCGACGCGGCGGTGAAGGATCTGCTGACCGAACTCGGCGACCTGGACGGCATCGAGGCGCGGGCGCGCCGGCTCGTGGAGCGGATCGCGCTGGTTCTCCAGGGTTCGCTGCTCGTGCGGTACGCCCCCGATGACGTGGCGGACGCGTTCTGCGCGGCGCGGTTCGGCGGCGACAGGGGCGCGGGCTTCGGAACGCTGCCGCACACGCTGGACCTGGCGGCACTGGCGGAACGGGCCCGCCCGCAGATCTGAGCCCCCGAACGCTGACGCGGGGATGGTGCTGCGCCGACACGGCACCATCCCCGCTCATCAGGCCCCAAGAGGAGCTCGAACACCGCCGCGGCGGCGTTGTTCCCATCTTCAAACTCCGCACGGCTGTTCACCAGGGTTGCAGGGGGTTGCAACGTTCCTCGGGAAGGCCCAACCTTGCCGGGGCTCTCAGGTGCAGGATGGGCACATCTCCCCACAACCGAGGAACCGCCGCATGAACAAGGACTCCACGCTCGACCTCGCGCGGCTGGCCGCCATGGACGTGACGCACTCGTCCCGACTGCTCAAGGGGGTACGTGAGGCGACCCTCTCGGGGCTGCGGCCGCGGGTGCGACCGCGCCCGGTGATCGGCGACTCCTGG
Source organism: Streptomyces endophyticus (assembly GCF_035798155.1). NCBI lineage: Bacteria > Bacillati > Actinomycetota > Actinomycetes > Kitasatosporales > Streptomycetaceae > Streptomyces > Streptomyces endophyticus. Next base: position 53,839 of record NZ_JAOZYC010000111.1, read on the forward strand.
CAGCGGATGCTGCGGGACGGCGTCGACCCTGATTACGACGTCCACTCCGGGGTGCTCACCGCGGAGCAGTTGGAGGAGAAGCGCCAGGCCTCGCCGCTGGTGCCGCTCCTGCCGATGCTGCGCGAGGCGTTGGTGACGGTCGCGGACGCCACGCAGCACATCATGGTGATCAGCGACGCGGACGGTCGCATCCTGTGGCGCGAGGGGCATCACGGCGTCCTGCGCATGGCCGACAGGCTCGGCCTGACACTCGGCGCGCACTACGCGGAGGACGTCGTCGGCACGAACGGCATAGGCACACCGCTGGTGACCCGCCGCCCCGTGCAGGTCTTCTCCGCCGAGCACTTCGTGCAGTCGCTGCACCCGTGGATGTGCACGGGTGCCCCGGTGAAGGACCCGCGTGACGGGCGGCTGCTCGGCGTCGTCGACATCAGCGGTCCGCTGGACACGATGCATCCGGCGACGTTGCCGTGGGTGTACTCGGTCGCGCAGCTCGCCGAGGCCCGGCTGCGCGAACAGTGGCAGGGGGGCCTGGAGCGGCTGCGTTCGGTGGCCGCTCCGGTCCTCGCCCGGATGAGCGGGCGGGCGCTCGCGGTCGACCCGTTCGGCTGGACGGCGGCGGTCACCGGGATGCCGCCGGTGGACCGGGTGGCGCTGCCCAAGTCCCTCGCGGAGGGCTGCTGCTGGGTCCCGGCGCTCGGTGCTTGCAGCGTGACGCCGTTGCCCGGGGGCTGGCTCCTGATGGTGGACGAGGAGCCCCGGACGCTCGGCGCGACCCGTATCGCGCTCGACGTGCGCCGCCCGCGCCGCTGGTCCTTGGAGGTGTCGGGCGCGGCGGCCACCTGGACCCATGAACTGAGCCCGCGGCACGCCGAGTTGCTGTACGTCCTGGCGCTGCACCCGGCGGGCCGCAGCGCGTCCGCGCTGGCCGAGGACCTGTTCGGCGACCCGACCCGTACGGTGACGGTGCGCGCCGAGATGTCCCGCGTCCGCCGCTACCTCGGCCCCCTCCTCGCCCACCGCCCGTACCGCTTCGCGGACGACGCGGACGTGGCCGTGCTGCTGCCGGACGACCCGCGGGACCTGCTTCCGCACTCGGTGGCGCCCGCGGTGGTGGCGGCTCGGGCGGCCGGGTCGGGACTGTGACGCGAAGAGGACTGTGACGCCGGCCCACGATTCCGTCGTGGGCCGGCGTCACAGTCCCAACGCCACCAAATCCAAGAACGCATCCACATCCCAAGCCGCCCGCCCCACGAACAACCCCTGCACCCCCGGAAGCTCAAGCAGCCACGGCGCGTTCCTCAGGTCGACCGACCCCCCGTACAGCACGGCGCGCGCGGGGAGTTCGGCGAGGGCCGCGAGGGCGGGGGCGATCTCCTCGGGGCGGGGCGGGCGGCCGTGTTCGCCGATCGCCCAGACCGGTTCGTAGGCGAGCAGCACCGCGCCCGGGTCCGACTGCCCTTCGAGCGCCGCCTCGGCCTGTGCGCGTACGACGTCGGCACCGCGTCCCGCGTCCCTGGCCGCCGCGGACTCGCCGACGCAGACCAGCGGGGTGAGGCCGTGGCGCAGGGCCGCCGCCGTCTTGAGGCGGACCGTGTCGTCGGTCTCGGCGAAGTGGGCGCGCCGCTCCGAGTGTCCGATCTCGACGAGCCGGGCGCCCGCGTCGGCGGCCTGCGGCACCGAGATCTCGCCGGTCCAGGCGCCCTCGTCGTCCCAGTGGGCGTTCTGTACGCCGGTCAGGACGGGCGAGCCGGGGCCGAGGGTGTCGGCGACGACGGAGACGGCGGTCGCCGACGGGATCAGGAAGGGTTGCACGCCGTCGATGCCGTCGCCGACCGCGGCCCGCACGCGTGCCGCGTAACTCGCGGCCTCGGAACGGGTCTTGGTCATCTTGAAGCTGGTCCCGATCCAGCGGCTCACGCGCTGTCCTCCTGCTCGTACGTGGTGATGGCGGCGGGCGAGCCGCCGGGGGCGTCGATCGGCGGTGCCGTCCGGGTCACCCCCCGAGGCGGATGCCCAGGACGCGGCGCAGGTAGTCGCGGTTGGCCGCGGAGATGCCGAGGCCGTCGCCGCCGTAGTGCTCGACGCAGATCGGGCCGTCGAAGCCGCACTCCAGGGCCATGGCGAGGGCGCGCCGGTAGTCGATCAGGCCGCCTTCGCAGGGGGCGGGGTGGGTGAAGTAGGCGCCGGTGGCCAGGTCGTGGTCGCGGTAATAGTTCTTGATGTGCCAGTAGTTGGTGTGCGGGAGGGTCTTGCGCAGCATGGACTGCCAGTCCTCGATCGGGCGGTGCAGCCGGATGAGGTTGCCGATGTCGGGGTTGAGGCCGACGCTCGGCAGGTCGATGTCCGTGACGAGGGCGACCGCGCTGTCGGCGGTGCCGAGGTAGGTGTCCTCGTACATTTCGAGCGAGAGGCGTATGCCGTGCCGGGCGGCGCGTTCGCCGAGTTCGCGCAGGCGGGTGACCGCGAGGTTCCAGGTGCGGGTGTCGTCGGCCGGGTCGGTGGCACCCTGTTCGTGCCAGAACCACAGTGCCTGGTGCTGGCTCTCCGTCAATTCCCGGTGCAGGCCCACTGATACGACCCCGATGCCGAGGTCGGCCGCCGCGTCGATGGTGCGCAGGAGGTACGCGAGGTGGGCGCGGGCCGCGTCCTCGTCGGGGTCGATGACGCTGCGGCGGATCGCGGAGATGGCGGTGACGCCGAGGCCGGATTCCTTGAGTGTGCGGGCGAGTTCGGATCTGCGGTCGGCGTCGAGGTCGCCGGGGCGGACCCAGCTGTCGGTGAGGTCGACGTGGTCGAATCCCTCGCCCGCGACCTCGCCGAATACCGAACTCCACTGCTGCGCGGGTGCGTTGTGGGCGTCGGGGAACTGGAGGAGGGCGGCTCCGATGGGCCAGTCACGGGCCAGGCGGAACGGCGGTGCGGGTGGGGCGACTTGTGCGGTGCGGGGCATGGGCGACTCCCTCGTCGAGTACACACCGGCGATCCCTTTGAATCGTAGACCCTATAGGATCTATTCCGTCTGCGACAGACTGTCCGCACCTCCCCTCGGATAACCTGGACGGCGAGATGAGCCCGAAGAGCACACACCCGCAGAGCTCCAACTCCCCCCTCGTGGCACGCCGCGCGCTGCGCGACGGGGTCTACGACGCGATCCTGGAGAAGCTGCTCGACGGCTCGACGCCGCCCGGCTCCTCGCTCGGCATCGACTCGCTCGCCCGCGAGCTCGGTGTCTCGCCGACTCCCGTGCGCGAGGCCCTCGTTCAGATGGAGCACACGGGCCTGGTCAACCGGGTCGCGCTCAAGGGTTACAAGGTGGCGCCGCCGCTCTCCCCCGAGCAGGTCACCGAACTCTTCGACGCCCGCATCATGTTGGAGCTCGGCGCGGTGGAGCGGGCCGTCGCGCACACCGAGGACCTGGTGCCCGAACTGCGTGCCGCGCATGCCCGGCACGTGCTCGCGGCGCACCGCGTGCGCAAGCTGCGCGGCGGGGACGCGACCGCCACCGACAACTCCGACCTGCGCGAGTACTTCGCCGCCGACTGGGCGTTCCACCTGCTGATCATTCAGGCGGCGCGGAACCGGTTCATGGCAGCGATGGCCGAGTCGCTGAGCGCACATGTGCACCGGATGCGGCAGACCGTCGACCACGGCACGTTCGACATCGACCAGGCCATCGCCGAGCACACCGCGATCCTCGCCGCGTTCGAGTCCGGCGACCCCGAGGCGCCGGCCCGCGCGATGCGCACGCATCTGGAGGGTGTCGAGCGGCGTTCGCTCGACGACGCGTAGCGGCGGAGCGACTCCGGGGATCAACTTCCGTCCGCGTGGCGGCAATTCACGCATGCCTCTTGTCATCGCTCCTTCGGCGCACCTACGGTCACGGCCATATCCCATAGGATCTCGGATCCGCAGGAAGGTCGACGATGACGTCACCACTGCGTGCGGTACGCCGCCTCGCCGGAGCCACGGCATTGGTCACCGCACTCACCTCGTGCACCTTGCTCAACGCCACCCCAGAGGTGCCGAAGGACTGGCACCCGCGCGGTTCGGTCTCCGCTCTCGTCGCGTTCGCGCCGGGCGGCGGCAGCGACCGCTCGGCGCGCGTGATGGCCCAGGGGCTGAACGAGCTCGACGGCGGCTACCACGTCAACGTCGAGAACAAGGAAGGCGGTTCGGGCGCCGTCGGCTGGGCCGGCTTCCTCGCCGAGGAGGGGAACGGCAACGCCCTGCTCGTCGCGGAGGGCGCCCTCAACACGCTCCCGCTGGTCTACGACGTGCCGTTCACGTACAAGTCGTTCACGCCGCTGATGATGTTCGCGCAGGACTCCCGGATCGTCGTGGCCCGCAAGGACTCCCCGTACAAAACCTGCCCGGACGTGGCGCGGGCCGCGCGCGAGAAGCGTGTCGTCACCGGGTCCAGCGGCAAGACGGGCGCGGACGCGCTGGTGATCGGCAAGTTCAAGAAGCAGGGCGGGAAGTTCGGGGTCGTGCCCTACGGGTCGACCGGCGAGGTGCTGACCGGGCTGCTCGGCAAGCAGATCGACATCGCGCCCTCCAGCGCCTCGTCGGCGAAGCCGTATCTGCAGAGCGGTGACATGAAGGCGCTGTGCACCATGACCGCGAAGCGCTACGACGATCCGGTCCTCGGCAAGGTCCCGACCGCCAAGGAGCAGGGACTCGACGCCGAAGTCACCCTGTGGCGCGGGGTGTTCGCGCCAGCCGGGATCGACGACGTACAGCGCAGGTACTGGATCAGGTCGCTGGAGCGGGCCATGAGGTCGAAGGCGTACCACGAGTACCTGAAGGCCGACATGCTCACGCCCGCGCACCGCAGCGGCCCGGAGTTCGCCGCGTATCTCAAGCGGTACGACGCCCGGGTGAAGGAGGACCTCAAGTGACTCAAGCGACCACTCCCACTCCTTCAAGGGCGCGCCGCCCGGTCCTCCTCGCGTACGGCGCGCTGACCGCGCTCGGCACCCTGTTCTTCGCGGGCTCCTTCGCCTACCCGTGGACGCAGCCGGAGGACGGCACCATCGGCGCGGGCGTGATGCCACGCACGGCGGGCCTGCTGCTCGCCGTCCTCGGACTGCTGCTGATGCGTCAGGAACTGCGTACGGGCTCGGTGTTGGAGGGCGACGGACATGTCGAGGAGGCAGCCGAGATCGGCGCCGATGAGGCGCGGCGGGTCCGCACGAAGCTGATCGTGGTCGTGGTGACGATGGTGGTCACCGCGCTGCTCGTGCCGTTCCTCGGGCTGCTGCCCGCGCTGACCCTGATGACCCTGTTCCTCACGGCAGTGGTGGAGCGCCAGCCGCTCGCGCGCAGTGTGCTCGTGGCGGCTCTCGTGTTCGCGGTGTCCTATCTGCTGTTCATCACGATCCTCAGCATTCCGCTGCCGTTCGGTCTCTTCGACCCCGCCGTCTGGAGCCAGCTGTGATCGACCATCTCGTCACCGGATTCGGTGCCGCGCTCAGCCCGGAGAATGTGCTCTGGTGCTTCGTCGGTGTGCTGCTCGGCACCGTCATCGGGATTCTGCCGGGGCTCGGCTCGGCGACCGGCGTGGCCATTCTCATCCCCGTCACGCTCACCTTCTCGCCGCTCACCGCGCTGATCATGCTGGCGGGTATCTACCACGGTGCCCAGTTCGGGGCCACGATCACCGCGATCCTCATCGCCACACCCGGCGAGGCGTCCTCGGTGGTCAGCACCCTCGACGGCTATCGGATGGCGCGGGCCGGGAGAGCCGGGCCCGCGCTCGCCATCTCGGCGCTCGGCGCGTTCGTCTCGGCGATGGTGTCGCTGGTCGCGCTGATGGCGGTGGCCCCGTTCTTCGCGAACCTGGCGCTCGACTTCGGGCCGCCGGAGATGCTCGCCGTGATGATCCTGGGCCTGTGCACGATCGTCGTCTTCTCGGGCCGCAATCTGCTGCTCGGCATGGCGCTCGGCCTCACCGGGGTGCTCATCGGCTGCGTCGGCGTGGACGGCGGCAGCGGCACGCCCCGCTACACGTTCGGGCAGATCGACCTGTTCGGCGGCATCCCGTTCGTCGAGGTCATGATCGGCCTCTTCGCGATCGGCGAGCTGCTCAACCAGCTGCACATCGGCATGGCCGAGCCGATCCGCGCCCGCTTCCGCGATCTCCTCCTCACCAAGGAGGACCTCAAGCGCGCGGCCGCCCCGACCGCGCGCGGCACCGTCCTCGGCTTCCTCCTCGGCTGCCTGCCGGGCGCGGGCACGACGCTCGCCTCGTTCATGGCGTACGGGGCGGAGAAGCGGTTCTCCCGCAACCGCAAGGAACTCGGCACGGGCGCCATCGAGGGCGTCGTCGCCCCGGACGCGGCCACGAACTCCGCCTCCAACGCCAACTTCGTGCCGACCCTCGTCCTCGGCGTCCCCGGCGGCGCGACGACGGCGGTCCTGCTCGGCGCGTTCCTCGTCTACGGCATCCAGCCGGGCCCGCTGCTCTTCGAGAACCAGCCGGAGCTGGTGTGGGGCCTGCTGGTCTCCTTCTTCATCGGCAACCTCCTGCTACTGATCCTCAACCTGCCGCTCGCGCCGGTCTTCGCCCAACTCCTGCGCGTGCGCTACGCGTTCCTGTACCCGCTGATCATCGTGACCTCGCTGATCGGCGCGTACTCGGTGAAGAACAGCATGTTCAGCATCTGGATCGTGCTGTTCTTCGGACTCGTCGGCTACGCGATGAAGCGGCTGAACTTCCCCGTGGCCCCGCTCGTCCTCGGCCTGGTCATCGGCCCGCTGTTCGAGAAGGCGCTGGTGCAGACGTCGGCCCTCTCGGGCGAGGACTCAGCTCTCATCCTGCGCAGCCCGGCCGCGGTGACGATCCTGGCGCTCGCCGTGGTGCTGGTGGCAGGTCCGCCGGTGACCCGCAGGCTGCGCCGCGCCCGTACCGCCACCGAGGCCGCCGAGGCCCCCGCACCCAAGACCCCGGAGAAGACACCATGAGTACGCATCTTGTCGAGCAGTCCCCCGAACTCCCCCGCGTGGCCGTCACGTTCGGCGACCCGGCCGGGATCGGGCCCGAGCTGGTCGCCCGCCTCCTCGCCGACCCGAAGACCCGCGAATCCGCCGACCTCGTCCTCCTCGCCGACGAGGAGGAGCTGCACTCGGCGGGCGAGGACGCGGGCGTGGACCTGGACTGGGCACGGGAGTTGCTGCACCCCGGCCCCGCGCCCGAACGCCCGGGCGGCGGCTTCCAGCGCAAGGCGGCGACGGCGGAGGGCGGGCGCTGGGCGCTCGACCGCCTGCGGACCGGGCTCGACCTGGCGCGCACGGGCGAGGTCGGCGCGATACTGTTCGCCCCGCTCAACAAGTCCTCGCTGCATCTGGCCGGGATGACGCAGAGCGATGAACTGCGGTGGTTCGAGGAGGAGTTGGGCGTCGACTCCTTCACCTCCGAGCTGAACGTGGTGCCCGGCCTGTGGACCGCGCGCGTCACCTCGCACGTCTCCATCGCGGACGTCGCCGCCGGGATCACCTACGAGCGGGTGACGGCCGCGGGCCGGCTCCTGGACCGGGTGCTGCGCGGCGCGGGCGTCGATGCGCCCCGCATCGGGGTGTGCGCGCTCAATCCGCACGCGGGCGAGAACGGCCACTTCGGCCGCCACGAACTCGACATCATCACGCCCGCGATCACCGGCCTGCGCGAGGCGGGTCTCGACCTGAGCGGCCCCTTCCCCTCCGACACAATCTTCCTGAAGGCGCGCGCCGGGGAGTTCGACGGGGTGCTGACGATGTACCACGACCAGGGGCAGATCGCGATGAAGCTGATGGGCTTCGACGGGGGTGTGACCATCGCGGGCGGGCTGCCGATTCCGATCTGTACGCCTGCGCATGGCACTGCGTTTGACCTGGTGGGGCGGGGGGCTGCGAATACGGGGTCTGTGCGGAATGCGTTCGAGCTGGCGGTGCGGTTGGCGCGGCGGTGATTTTGTTGCGGTCGGGCGGGCCTACGTTGCGGGGCTCTGCCCCGGGCCCCGCTGCTCAATCGCCGCAGGGGCTTAAATACCCACGCCTTCGGTACAGTCCGCGCCCATGGTCTTCACACTCATCAAGCCGAGGACACAGCGCGTATATCGGACGCCCCTCACCCCGCACCAGCTCTGGATGGTGTCGCTGAGCGCCCCCGTGCGGCCGGGCAAGGGCGCGTCGCGCACCACGCTCTACCCGTTCACCCGCGTCGACGACGACAAGGCGCGGCGTCTGCTGGCCGGGCAGTGGGAGACCGGTACGCGCGACGAACTGCTCGGGCGGCTCGGCACGCTGGCGCGGTCCGGGTTCCGGGAGCGGGCCCGCGCCCGGCTCGGCGTGGAGCCGCTGGCCTGGGACATCGCCCTGTACGCGGACGCCGCGCGGTGCGGCTTCGCCGCCGGGCTGCTCTCCGAGGCGGACGCGTGGAACCTGCTGAAGAACGTGGTGCCGCAGGTGGCGCGCACGTACAACACGTGGCAGGAGTACGCCGACCACTACCTCCTCGGCCTCTCGGTCTGGCGCGAGGGCGCGCAGGGGACGCCCTCCGAGTCGCTGCTCGCCCCGCGGGACGTCGCGGACGCGCACGTGAAGTCCCTGCTCGACCCGGCGAACCGCAAGAGCCCGTGGCGCCGGGCGCCGCTGGACGTCATCCGCCGCCCCGACCTGCGGCCCGAGTAAGCTGGCGCACCCTCGTACAGATTCAAGTGGAAGAGAAGTCGTGGTGGGCGTGGGTGGACAGACCGGGGAGACCGGCGAAGGGGCCGCGTCCGCGCCGTCGGACCTCCGGCATCTCGGGGTGGAGCTGCGCCGCCTCAACGGGGAGATCGCGCGCGTGGTGCACAGCTTCGCCACCGGCCAGGGCCTGCACCCGACGGACGTACATGCGCTCGCCGTCGTCCTGGACTCCACGGAACCCGTCACCCCGAGCGTGCTGCGCCGCCGCCTCGGCCTGACGTCGGGCGCGGTGAGCGCCTGCGTGGACCGGCTTGAGCGCGCCGGTCATCTGCGGCGGGTGCGGGAGAGCGTGGACCGGCGGGTGGTGCACCTGCAGTACGTGCCGGGGGCGCAGGCGCAGGCGCGCAAGTACTTCGGGCCGCTCGCCGAGGCGGCCGACCGGGTGCGCGGCGAGTTCAGCGCGGCGGAACTGGACGTGGTGGTGCGGTTCCTGGGGTCGCTGAACGAGGAGCTCGCCGCGGTGAAGAGCCCTCGGGCGTAGGCCCTGCCGGGCCCCACCGGACCCTACCGGCCGCATCCAGGGGCCCGGCTCCGAGAGAAGGAACGACGTATGCCACCATCCCAGTTAACTCAATCATTGAGATACTTTCTGATTGAGATTGTCCGGCCGCCTTCCTTGGGAGACCCATGCCCCGCACCCACCGACGCGCCCGCTGGCTCGTGCCGATCGTCCTGCTCTTCGGCTGGCTCGCCATCGGCGGCACGCTCGGTCCGTACGCCGGAAAGCTCGGCGAGGTCGCCACCAACGACCAGGCGGCCTTCCTGCCGCGCAACGCGGAGTCCACCCGCGTGCTCGACGCGCAGCGCGCCTTCAGCGAGGACGAGACGCTCCCCGCGGTGGTCGTGTGGACCGCCGACGGCGGGGGCCGCATAGCCGACGGCCAACAGGCCGCCGCCACCCGCGCGTTGACCGCGCTGAAGGTCGAGCCCGGCATCGTGGGACAGGCCTCGCCCGCCCTGCCGTCGGACGACGGCGAGGCCCTCCAGGGGGTCGTGCAGCTCCGCCCCGACCTGGGGGACGAACTCGCCCCGACGCTCGACGTGATCGAGTCCGCGGCGTCCAAGGTGCCGGGCACGACGGTCGCCGTCGCGGGCCCCGCGGCGAGCCAGGCCGATCTGTCCGACGCCTTCGCCGGGATCGACGGGCTGCTCCTGTCGGTCGCGCTGGTGGCGGTCCTGGTGATCCTGATCCTGGTCTACCGCAGCGTGCTGCTCCCCTTCGTGATCATCATCGGGGCGGTGCTCGCCCTCGGCGCCGCCTGCGCCGTCGTCTACGCCCTGGCCGACCACGACGTCGTACGCGTCGACGGCCAGGTGCAGGGCATCCTGTCGATCCTGGTCATCGGCGCCGCGACCGACTACGCGCTGTTGCTCACCGCCCGCTATCGCGAGGAACTCGCCTCGGGCACCCACCGGTTCGCCGCGATGCGGGCCGCGCTGCGCCGCTCCTCCGGGGCGATCGTGGCCAGCGCCGCCACCGTCGCCCTCGGCCTGCTCGCCCTGCTGCTCAGCGACCTCACCAACAACCGGGCGCTCGGCCCGGTCGGCGCCATCGGCATCGCCTGCGCCGTCCTGAGCACCCTCACGTTCCTGCCCGCCGCCCTGGTGCTGCTGGGCGGCGCCGCGTACTGGCCCGCGAAGGTGCGGACCGATGACGGCTCGGGCGCGGGGCACGGCGTGTGGCGGCGGGTCGCGCGGGCGGTGGAGCGGGCGCCGCGCAAGATCTGGGCGATCGCCCTCGCCGGCCTGCTGGCGTGCGCGGCCTTCGCCCCCGCCCTCGACTCCAAGGGCGTTCCGCTCGACGAGATCTTCGTCAACGACGCACCCTCGGTCGCCGCGCAGGCCACGTTGGCCGGGCACTTCCCCGGCGGCTCCGGCAACCCGGCCCGGGTGATCGCGGACGCGGGGCACCAGGACGAGGTCGTCGCGCGGGCCGAGAAGGTCGACGGTGTCGCGGGCGCCGCCGTCCTCGACGCGCAGGGGCGGCCCGGCGGCGGTCCCGCCCGCGTTGTGGACGGCAAGGTGCGCGTCGACGTGACGCTGAAGGACCCGGCCGACAGCGACGCCGCCAAGGACACGGCCGTCCGGCTCCGCACGACCCTGCACGCCATCGACGGAGCCGACGCCCTCGTCGGCGGCTACACCGCGCAGCAGTACGACACCCAGCACACCGCCGAACGCGACCGCACGCTGATCGTTCCCGTGGTCCTCGCCATCATCCTGGTGATCCTCATCGGGCTGCTGCGTTCGCTGATGATGCCGCTGATCCTGGTGGCGACGGTGGCGCTCAACTTCGTTGCGACGCTGGGCATTTCGGCGCTTGTCTTTGAGCACGTGTTCGGCTTCAGCGGTACCGACGCGTCCGTGCCGCTGTACGGGTTCGTGTTCCTGGTCGCGCTCGGCGTGGACTACAACATCTTCCTGATGTCGAGGGCCCGCGAGGAGTCCCTGGAGCACGGGGTGCGGGACGGGATCCTGCGGGCGCTCGTCGCGACGGGCGGCGTGATCACGTCGGCCGGTGTCGTGCTGGCCGCGACGTTCGCCGCGCTCGGCGTGATCCCGCTCGCCTTCCTGGTGCAGATCGCGTTCATCGTGGCCTTCGGTGTCCTGCTCGACACCCTGGTCGTACGCTCGCTCCTGGTCCCGGCGCTGGTCCGGGACATCGGCCCGAAGTCCTGGTGGCCCGGGCGCCTCGGCCGGGACCGGAGCGGCGACAGGTCCTAGCTTCCGGGGATCCCCCGGTCCGCGAAGGCCTTGCGCACCGCGGTCTCCGCCCCCGCCCCGTACATCTCCCGCGCCGTCGCGACCGTCGCCTTCGCCGCCGCGGAGAAGCCGGTGTCGGGGGCGAAGTCGAACTGGGCGTTCACGATGATCCGGTCGGCCGTGCGGGCTCCGAGGGCGCGGCGGATGTCGTACAGGGCGCGCGACCAGATCTCGCCGTCGGCGTGCACCTCGCCCACCCGGTCCGCGTACGTCTTGTCGGTGTCGACGCGGCGCAGGCAGTGCGGGGTCGAGGACGTGTACGAGACGGAGTCCCAGTCGGCGACACACGCCAGGTCCGTCCGCATCGGCCAGCCGTACCGGGCGTCGGCGGCGGCGCCGACCTCCACGGCGAGGTAGTCGCCGAACGCCTCGCCGATGGAGCCGGCCTCCAACGAGGTGCCGAAGCCGGGGACTTGGGCGTTGTGCACGGCGTGCCCGTACTCGTGCACGACGACCTCCGCGTCCTCCGCATCGTCGACGCCGCCCTTGCCGAAGCGGATCTCGGCCTTCTTGTCGGTGAAGAAGGAGTTATCGGCGCCCCACTGGTTGATGCGGACGGGCTGGGCCCGGTCGTTGGCGCCGGGCAGTTCGCTGCCGAAGCCGAGGGACTGCAGGTACTCCTGCGCCTCGTTGACCCAGAAGTAGGCCATCACCTGCTCGAACTGGTCGTCGTGGCGGGTGTAGGCACCGGCGTCGGCGACCTTGGCGGCCGCTCCGGTCTCCGATCTGATGACCGCCCACTTTCCGGACAGTCCCCCGCTCCCGTCGAGATTGCGCAGCGCGGCCGTCGCGTACTGGGCGGTCGGGACCGCCGTCGCGGAGTCCTTGGCGTCGGTGAGGGACTGGTCGCCCGAGGACTGGACCGGGTTGACCATGAAGATCCGGGCCTGTGCCGTCGCGGGCGCCGCGAGGGCGGGGGTCGCGAGCGTGGCGAGGGCGACGGTGAGGGTGGCAGCGGCGAGCGCACCACGGGAGAGACGACGTGACATCGGTACAACCTCCGGCTGGGCTGGTACGGATGCGGGGGGTGGCACTGCTACGCGCTGCCGGATCTTCCCGCATCCCGAACGGCCTTGGCCAGAGCGCGTCGGCCGTGATCCGATGAGCCGCATGAGCAGCAACACCCTCACCGTCACCACGTGGTCGCTGGAGCAGACCGCGCCCTCCGACCTGCGTCCCGCGACCCCGCCCGAGGGCGACGGCGTGCGCATCGCCCGCGCCGAGATCCCCTCCCCGGAGTTCAGCCGGTTCCTGTACGCGTCCGTGGGCAGCGACATCCGCTGGCTCGACCGGCTCGGCTGGACCTACGCGCAGTGGCAGGAGCAGCTGTCGCGTCCGGGTGCCGAGACCTGGGTCGCGTACGACAAGGGCACGCCCGCCGGTTACGTGGAGCTGGACGCGCAGGACGACGGTGCGGTGGAGGTCGTCTACTTCGGCCTGATCCCGGCGTTCCGCGGGCGCCGGATCGGCGGCCACCTGCTGTCGTACGCGGTCGCGCGCGCCTGGGACCTGGCCGAGCGGTGGCCGGGGCGGACGCCCACGAAGCGGGTGTGGCTGCACACCTGCAGCAAGGACGGCGAGCACGCGATGGCCAACTACGAGCGGCGTGGCTTCAAGGTGTTCCACACGTCGACCGAGGAGGAGCCGGACCTTCCGACCGCGGGCCCCTGGCCAGGGGCCTTTCCCGCCGCCTGAGCGCGTCCCGCCCGCCCGTCGAGCCACTCCTCAGCACTGTGACAGCACTGTGACCGGCACCACTATTGTCCGCGATTCGAGACGATCTCGTCCAGATCGCGGACAATGGTGGACCGGGCCCAAAGTCCCGTGACACGCTTTCGTCATGTCTACAGCTGGAACCGCCTTGGTGAGTCGACGTCACGTCGACTTCGGCCGCATGTCCAGCGCCATCTGTCCGGCGCGCTGATCTCTCCAGCTCCGCCGATCCCCCGCCATATCTGACCTCCTGCGCACCGCCGCGCCTCTTGCGCGAAGTGTGCAGGTCAGAGCCGCATAAAGCCGTCTAAGCCCTGCCTGAAGGACGATTCTCCATGGCTGCCACCCCGGATACGCCTACCCCTGTCACGCCCCGCCGCAAGGTGAGCCGTCACCGTGGCGAGGGCCAGTGGGCCGTGGGCCACTTCACTCCGCTCAACGGCAACGAGCAGTTCAAGAAGGACGACGACGGTCTCAATGTACGGACACGTATTGAGACGATCTACTCCAAGCGCGGCTTCGACTCCATCGACCCCCAGGACCTGCGCGGACGCATGCGGTGGTGGGGTCTCTACACCCAGCGCAAGCCCGGCATCGACGGCGGCAAGACGGCCGTCCTGGAGCCGGAGGAGCTGGACGACGAGTACTTCATGCTGCGGGTGCGGGTGGACGGCGGCCGGCTGACCGTGTCGCAGCTGCGGGCGATCGGCGAGGTGTCCGAGCAGTACGCGCGCGGCACCGCCGACATCACCGACCGGCAGAACATCCAGCTGCACTGGATCCGCATCGAGGACGTTCCGGCGATCTGGGAGAAGCTGGAGGCCGTGGGCCTGTCCACGACCGAGGCGTGCGGCGACTGCCCCCGAGTGATCATCGGCTCCCCGGTGGCCGGCATCGCCGCCGACGAGATCATCGACGGCACCCCCGCCGTGGACGAGATCCACGACCGCTACATCGGCAACAAGGAATTCTCCAACCTGCCGCGCAAGTTCAAGACCGCGATCTCGGGCTCCCCTGTCCAGGATGTGGTCCACGAGATCAACGACATCGCCTTCGTCGGCGTCGAGCACCCGGAGCACGGCCCCGGCTTCGACCTCTGGGTCGGCGGCGGCCTGTCCACCAACCCCAAGCTCGCGCAGCGCCTCGGCGCCTGGGTGCCGCTCGACGAGGTCCCGGACGTCTGGGCCGGCGTGGTCGGCATCTTCCGCGACTACGGCTACCGCCGCCTGCGCACCCGCGCCCGTCTGAAGTTCCTGATGGCCGACTGGGGCCCGGAGAAGTTCCGCCAGATCCTGGAGGACGAGTACCTGAAGCGGAAGCTGGTGGACGGGCCCGCCCCCGCGGAGCCCTCGCAGAAGTGGCGCGACCACATCGGCGTCCACCAGCAGAAGGACGGCCGCTTCTACGTCGGCTTCGCGCCGCGCGTCGGCCGGGTCGACGGCACCACGCTCGCCAAGATCGCCGAACTGGCCGGCGAGCACGGCTCGGACCGGCTGCGCACCACCGTCGAGCAGAAGATGATCATCCTCGATGTCACCGAGGACCAGATCGACTCGCTCGTCGCCGGCCTGGAGGCCCTGGACTTCCAGGTCAAGCCCTCGCCGTTCCGGCGCGGCACGATGGCCTGCACCGGCATCGAGTTCTGCAAGCTCGCGATCGTCGAGACCAAGGCCCGCGGCTCGGAGCTGATCGACGAGCTGGAGAAGCGCCTCCCGCAGTTCGAGGAGCCGCTGACCATCAACCTCAACGGCTGCCCGAACGCCTGCGCCCGTATCCAGGTGGCGGACATCGGTCTCAAGGGTCAGCTGGTCCTCGACGGTGACGGCAACCAGGTCGAGGGCTACCAGGTGCACCTCGGTGGCGCGCTCGGCCTGGAGGCCGGGTTCGGCCGCAAGGTGCGCGGCCTGAAGGTCACGTCGGCCGAACTGCCGGACTACATCGAGCGCGTCCTCAAGAACTACGAGGCGGAGCGCGAGGACGGCGAGCGGTTCGCGACCTGGGCGGCCCGTGCGTCAGCGGAGGCCCTCTCATGAGTGAGCGCGCGGCCCCGTTCTACTGCCCGTACTGCGGCGACGAGGACCTTCGCCCCGGCGAAGAGGGCCACGGCGCCTGGGAATGCGCGGCCTGCAACCGAGCCTTCACGTTGAAGTTCCGTGGGCTGCTCGCCCGCGGGGTTCAGCGCAACGACGGTGGAGGGGAACAGATATGACCACGGCTCAAGCCCCCACGGACACGGACGAGTTGAAGGCGCTCGCCGAACAGGCCGGGCGTGACCTGGAGGACGCCTCCCCGCTGGAGATCCTCCAGTGGGCGACGAACACCTTCGGCAAGAAGTTCTGCGTGACCTCGTCCATGGAGGACGCGGTCGTCGCCCACCTCGCCTCCCGCGCGATGCCCGGTGTGGACGTCGTGTTCCTCGACACCGGCTACCACTTCGAGGAGACGATCGGCACGCGCGACGCCGTCGAGGCCGTGATGGACGTCAACGTCATCACGCTCACCCCGCGGCAGACGGTCGCCGAGCAGGACGCCGAGTTCGGCCCGAAGCTGCACGACCGCGACCCCGACCTGTGCTGCGCGATGCGCAAGGTCAAGCCCCTGGAAGAGGGTCTTGCCGCGTACGCCGCGTGGGCCACGGGCCTGCGCCGCGACGAGTCCCCGACCCGCGCGAACACCCCGGTCGTCGGCTGGGACGAGAAGCGGCAGAAGGTCAAGGTCTCGCCGATCGCCCGCTGGACGCAGGACGACGTCGACGCCTACGTCGCCGAGCACGGGGTGCTCACCAACCCGCTCCTGATGGACGGCTACGGCTCCGTGGGCTGCGCCCCGTGCACCCGCCGCCTCCTGGAGGGCGAGGACGCGCGCGCCGGACGGTGGGCGGGCCAGGCCAAGACCGAGTGCGGACTGCACGGCTAGGCGGGCCTGAACTCATGAACGAACCACGGACTTTGGAGAACCAAGTGACCGGAGCCACCATCTGGCTCACGGGTCTGCCGAGCGCCGGCAAGACCACCATCGCGTACGAGCTGGCGAACACGCTGCGCGCCGAGGGCCGCAAGGCCGAGGTGCTGGACGGCGACGAGATCCGCGAGTACCTCTCGGCGGGCCTCGGCTTCAGCCGGGAGGACCGGCACACGAACGTGCAGCGCATCGGCTACGTCGCCGAACTCCTGGCCCGTAACGGCGTGTTGGCGCTCGTCCCGGTCATCGCGCCGTACGCGGACAGCCGCGAGGCCGTCCGCAAGCGCCACCAGACCGGCGGCACCGGATACCTGGAGGTGCACGTGGCCACGCCCGTGGACGTCTGCTCCGTACGCGATGTGAAGGGCCTGTACGCCAAGCAGGCCGCCGGTGAGCTGTCAGGCCTCACCGGGGTCGACGACCCGTACGAGGCACCCGAATCGCCCGACCTGCGCATCGACTCGCAGAACCAGACCGTGCAGGAGTCCGCGGCAGCGCTCCGTGCGCTGCTCACCGAGAGGGGTCTCGCCGCATGACGACCGTAGCTTCTTCCGTCTCCGAGGGCTCCGAGGAGACCGACAGCCCTTACGCGCTGAGCCACTTGGACGCCCTTGAGTCCGAGGCGGTGCACATCTTCCGCGAGGTGGCGGGCGAGTTCGAGCGGCCGGTGATTCTCTTCTCCGGCGGCAAGGACTCCATCGTCATGCTGCACCTGGCGCTGAAGGCGTTCGCCCCGGCCGCGATCCCCTTCTCGCTTCTGCACGTGGACACCGGGCACAACTTCCCCGAGGTACTCGACTACCGCGACCGCGCCGTCGAGAAGCACGGGCTTCGCCTGCACGTCGCCTCCGTGCAGGAGTACATCGACGCGGGCAAGCTGCGCGAGCGTCCGGACGGGACCCGTAACCCGCTCCAGACCGTGCCGCTGACCGAGAAGATCCAGCTGGAGAAGTTCGACGCCGTCTTCGGCGGCGGCCGCCGCGACGAGGAGAAGGCCCGCGCCAAGGAGCGCGTGTTCTCCCTGCGCGACGAGTTCTCGCAGTGGGACCCGCGCCGTCAGCGCCCCGAGCTGTGGCAGCTCTACAACGGCAAGCACGCCCCCGGCGAGCACGTCCGCGTCTTCCCGCTGTCCAACTGGACCGAGCTGGACGTGTGGCAGTACATCGCCCGCGAGAACATCGAACTGCCGCAGATCTACTACGCGCACGAGCGCCCGGTCTTCAAGCGCAGCGGCATGTGGCTGACCGCCGGCGAGTGGGGCGGCCCGAAGGACGACGAGACGGTCGAGACGCGGCAGGTCCGCTACCGCACCGTCGGCGACATGTCCTGCACCGGCGCCGTCGACTCGGACGCCACGACCATCGACAAGGTCATCGCGGAGATCGCCGTGTCCCGGCTCACCGAGCGGGGCGCCACCCGCGCCGACGACAAGATGTCCGAGGCCGCGATGGAAGACCGCAAGCGCGAAGGGTACTTCTAGACATGAGCACCACCACCTCCGCCGCCGCCGAAGAGCTGGCCGGGCTTTCGGCGACGACCCTGCTGCGGTTCGCCACGGCCGGTTCGGTCGACGACGGCAAGTCCACGCTCGTCGGCCGCCTGCTGCACGACTCCAAGTCGGTCCTCACCGACCAGCTGGAGGCCGTCGAGCTCGCCTCGCGTTCGCGCGGCGCGGCCGAGCCGGACCTCGCGCTGCTCACCGACGGCCTGCGCGCCGAGCGCGAGCAGGGCATCACGATCGACGTCGCCTACCGCTACTTCGCGACCCCGCGCCGCCGCTTCATCCTCGCGGACACCCCGGGCCACGTGCAGTACACGCGGAACATGGTGACCGGCGCCTCCACCGCCGACCTCGCCGTGGTCCTGGTCGACGCCCGCAACGGCGTCATCGAGCAGACCCGCCGGCACGCCGCCGTCGCCGCGCTGCTGCGCGTCCCGCACGTCGTCCTCGCCGTCAACAAGATGGACCTCGTCGACTTCGAGGAGACGGTCTTCGCGAAGATCGCCGAGGAATTCACCGCGTACGCGGGCCAGTTGGGCGTGCCGGAGATCACCGCCATCCCGATCTCGGCGCTCACCGGCGACAACGTCGTGGAGCCGTCCGCCAACATGGACTGGTACGGCGGCCCGACGGTCCTTGAGCACCTGGAGACGGTGCCGGTCAGCCACGACCTCACCAGCTGCCACGCGCGGCTGCCCGTCCAGTACGTGATCCGCCCGCAGACCGCCGAGCACCCGGACTACCGGGGCTACGCGGGTCAGATCGCGGCCGGTACGTTCCGGGTCGGCGAGTCCGTGACCGTGCTGCCGTCCGGCCGCACGTCGAAGGTCGTCGGAATCGACCTCCTCGGCAAGGAGGTCGACGTCGCCTGGACGCCGCAGTCGATCACCCTCCGCCTGGAGGACGACATCGACATCTCGCGCGGCGACCTGATCGTGCCGAGCCATGACGCGCCCGCCACCTCGCAGGACATCGAGGCGACGGTGTGCCACGTGGCCGACACCCCGCTCACCGTCGGCCAGCGGGTGCTGCTCAAGCACACCACCCGTACGGTCAAGGCGATCGTCAAGGAGATCCCGTCGCGGCTCACGCTCGACGACCTCTCCCAGCACCCGGAGCCGGGGCAGCTCGTCGCCAACGACATCGGCCGGGTGAAGGTCCGGCTCGCCGAGGCGCTCGCCATCGACTCCTACGCGGACTCGCGGCGCACGGGCTCGTTCCTGCTGATCGACCCGTCGGACGGCACGACGCTCGCGGCCGGCATGGCCGGCGAGTCCTTCGCCTCGGCCGATGACCCCAAGTCCCTCGTGGACGAGGAGGGTTGGGACTTCTGATCCCGACGGTCCCGGGGGCCGGGGCAGTGCCCCGCGCCCCCGGCCCCCTCGTCAGGAACTGAGCGCATCATGAACTCCGCACCCGTTCTCCTCGTCATAGCCCACGGCAGCCGCGACCCGCGCCATGCCGCGACCGTGCACGCCCTCATGGGCGAGGTGCGGGCGCAGCGCCCCGGCGTGCGGGTGGAGACGGCGTTCCTGGAATTCAACGTCCCTTCCGTACAAGAGGTGTTGGAGTCGCTGGCAGCGGACGGTGTGCGCGATGTGGTGGCACTCCCCCTCCTGCTGACCCGCGCCTTCCACGCGAAGACGGACATCCCCGCGGTGCTGCGCGAGGCGCCGCGCGGCGTGCGGATCCGTCAGGCGGAGGTCCTGGGCCCCGACCCGCTCCTGGTGTCGGCCCTCGAACGACGCCTCTACGAGGCGGGGTTGCACCCCGCCGACAAGCCCACGACCGGGGTCGTCCTGGCCTCGGCGGGCTCCTCCGACCCGGAGGCGATCGCAGTGATCGCTGAAATCGCGCGGGAGTGGCGGCACACCGGTTGGTGCGCCGTGCGGCCTGCGTTCGCCTCCGCATCCCTGCCGCGCACGGAGGACGCCGTGCGCGAACTGCGGGCGCTCGGCTGCGAACGGGTGGCGGTCGCCCCCTATGTCCTCGCGCCGGGCCGGCTCCCCGACCGGATCGTGTCCGGCGCGGCCGATGCCGATGTACTCGCCGATGTGCTGGGACCCGCGCCGGAGGTGGCGCGGGTACTGGCCGAACGCTACGAGACCGCGCTCGTAAGGGAGTTGGTGGCGGTCGGCGCCTGAGCCGCCGCTCGGCTCAGCCGCACAGCCGCTCACCCAACTCACTGCGCACATAGCGCACGCTCCGGCCGCTGCGGGTGCGCAGCAACAGCCCGGCGTCGTACAGGATCGACAGGTGCTGGCTGACCGCGCCCGGTGTGACGGCGAGGCGGTGGGCGAGTTCCGTGGTGGACGCCGGTTCCCCGAGGAGCCGCAGGATGCGGGCGCGGGCCGCGCCGAGCAGTCGGGTCAGGGCCTCGCTGGTCGCCGGGGGCGGGGCCTCGGAGATGGTGGCCCGGCCACGGGCCGGATAGCTGAGCAGGGGCGGCAGTTCGGGGTCGATCATCGTGTGGGCGCCGTGGCAGAAGAGCGTGGGGACGAGGACGAGCCCGCGACCCTCGATACGTATGTCGGCCCCGGGCCAGGTGTGCAGGCTGTCGGTCTGGACGAGGGTGAGCACGTCGCCGTCCCAGGAGAGCCGCCGGTCGAGACTGGTGAACAGGCCACCCACGCCCGCGTCCGCGAGCACCTTGCCGCGGTAGGTGAGGTCGGCCTCCAGGACGGACTGCACGCGCGGCCACCAGTCCGGGGCGAGGCACTCGTGCCAGTAGGCCTCCAGCGCGTCGGCGATACGGTGGCGGAACGCGGCCGGGTCGGCGAGCCCCTCGCGCAGCACCTGCGGCAGACGGCCCGTCACCGTGTCGTAGGCGGCGGTGAATTCGGACTCCAGGGTCTCGGGCGGCACGCCACGGATCCGGGCGAGCTGCCCGGCGAGCGCGGGGCGCGGGCGCTCCGGGCGCGGGGTGAGGTAGTCCGGCAGCCACAGATGCGGTGCGACGAGGGCGCCGAGCAGTTCGGTGTCGAGGCGCCGGAAGGCCGGGGCCAGTCGGCGCAGCCAGGGCCGCTGGTGCGGGTAGCGGGCGGGGTCGCGCCAGCAGCGCAGCGAGTACACGGCCTCTTGGAGGGGCGAGTACGCGAAGGACGTACGGGCGAGGTCGCCCACGACGAACCGGAACTCGATCACGGCGTCGGCCCTCCTCCCACCCTTTAGCGCCACGCTAAAGAAATGTCGTGGCGCCCGGAACCCCGCTTCCCTGTGGCCATGACCACTTCACCACCCCGCCCCACCGGTCCCACCACGCGTTTCGCCGGAATGCTGCCCACCGTGCCGGTGCTGCGCCGACTGTCCCTGCTCACGCTCCTCAACGCGTTCGGACGCGGCCTGTTCTTCCCGGTCAGCGTCCTGTACTTCACCCGGTTCGTGGGCCTGAGCGCCACCTCGGTGGGTGTGGGCCTGACCGTGGCCGGGGTGTTCGGGCTCGCGGCGGGGGTGCCGGCCGGGCGGGCCTCGGACCGGTGGGGGCGGCGTCCGGTGCTGACCGGGCTGTGGATCGGGTGCGGCGTGGGGCTCGTGGCGTACACGCTGATCGACAGTTACGTCTCGTTCCTGCTGACGGCGGTCTGTTACGCCACGCTGAGCCAGGGCAGCATGGGCGTGCGCAACGCGTTGTACGCGGATGTGCTGCCCCCTGGGGAGCGCGTCGAGGGCCGGGCGCATCTGCGGATGGTCACCAATGTGGGCATGGGCGTGGGCGGCGCGTTCGGGGCGCTGGCGCTGCAGCTCGACAGCCGGTCCGGCTACACGGCGCTGATCCTCGTCGACGCGCTGGCGTTCGTCGGGTCCGCGGTGCTGGTGCACCGGCTGCCGGGCGGCGCGGGGCGGCGTCCTGTGGCCGACACCCCGGCCGAGAGCCGGTGGCGGGCGGTGCGCGATCTGCCGTTTCTTGCGGTGACCTTCCTGAATGCCGTACTGGCCCTGCAGTACGGCCTGTTGGAGGTCGGTCTGCCGCTGTGGATCGCCCAGCACACCGAGGCGCCGCGGTGGACGGCGGCGCTCGTCATGGTGCTCAACTGTGTGCTGGTGGCGCTGCTCCAGGTGCGGGTGACGCGCGGCGTTGAGGATCTGCCGGGTGCGGTGAAGGCGATGCGCCGCTCGGGTCTGCTGCTCGCCGTGTCCTGCGCGTTCTTCGCCTTCTCGGCCGGAGCTTCCCCTCTGTGGGCGCTGGGGATCCTGGTGGTCGGCGCGGTGGTGCAGGTGCTCGCCGAGGTGGTGCAGGCCGCGGGTGGCCGGACCGTCGGGTACGGGCTTGCGGACGCGCGGGCACAGGGCGTCTACCAGGGCGTCTTCAACTCCGGTCAGGCCGCGGCGACGATGGCCGCGCCGGCCCTCGTGACGGTCACCGCGATTCAGCACGGGACGGCGGGCTGGGCCGTGCTCGGGGCGCTGTTCGTGGTGGCGGGGATCGCGGTGGGTCCCGCCGTGCGGTGGGCACGGCGGGACGGGCAGTGGCGCGGCGAGTGAGCCGTGCCGTCAGCGCGGGTCGCGGCCGCTGAGGGCCAGCGCCCGTGCGTACACCGGCGCGTCGTCCGCCATGTCGACGGGGGCGGCGAAGCCCTCGTACTGGCGGTACAGCTCGGCGTTCGCCTCCACGACCTGGAGGAGCAGGGCCGCCGCGCCGTCCGAGACGCGGAATTCCTGGCCGGTTGCGCGGGCCACGTCCCAGCCGTGCAGGACGAGTTCGGCCCACAGCAGCGCGGCGACCTCGGGGGCGGGCTGCTGGGCGAAGCCGAGGTCGATCTCGCCCTCCCAGACGGCGGGGTCGGCCCAGGCGGCGACGGCCCGGTCGAGGTCGGCGGCGTACGTCGCCGCCCAGTCCTCGTCGGCCGTGAGGTCGCGCGCGGTCAGCTCCTCGGGCATCTTGGTGCGCAGCGCCCGGTGTTCCATGCCGTGCGAGGTGTACACGGTCCAGTGGTTCACAAGCGTCCGCACGTCCCAGCCGCCGCAGCCCGAGGCCGCGTCGAGCCGATCGGGCTTGACGCCGGCCGCGACGCGGGCGCCCTCGGCGGCGCTTTCGGTGAGGTACGGGTACACGGTGTCCATGCGGAGTTCGTTCATGCCGATGACGCTACGGCGACCGGTACCCGCGCCTCTTGAACAAACGCGACAGGGCAGGTGTGCTCGGAAAAGTGTCGCAGTTATACGTACAACTGCGACACCAAACTCAGTCGACGATGGCCGCGCAGCGCGCGTCCACCGCCGCGACCAGCTCCGCCACGCTCGTCTCCCCCGCCGAACGCCCCTCGCGCGCCGCCTCGTCGGCGAGCTCCTGGAGGACGTCGTTGATCGGCGTCGGCACCCCGTGCAGGCGGCCGAGCAGGGCGATCTCGCCGTTGAGGTAGTCGGCCTCGATGCTGCCCGCGCCGCGCTGGAGGGACTGCCAGGAGGAGCCGCCGCCGCGCGGAGAGCTGTCGAAGGGCTCGAAGGTGATCTTGTCGGCGCGGGTCGCCTTCTCCTCGTCCTGGCTCGCGTACGCGACACCGGCGGCGTCGAGCACCGCCTCGCCCTCGGCGCGCGCCCGGCGGAACAGGGCGATGCCCTCCTCGCTGGTGAGCACGCCGGAGACCGCCTCGATCGAATTGGCCAGGTTGGCGAGGAGCTTGGCGTACTTCCAGCGCATGACGTCGTCGACGACGGGCGCTTCGAGGAGCCCCTTCTCCAGGTCGGCGGAGATCGCCCGCGCGGTCTCGTCGCTTCCGGACGGGTAGCGGCCGAGGTGCAGCATGCCGGAGAGCGGGGCGCCCGGGGCGCGGACGACGCCCGGCTCGACGAACGTGGCGGGCAGCCACACGCACATCCCGTACACCCGCTGGAAGGTGCGCAGGGCGAGCCGCTCGCTCTCCACGCCGTTCTGCGCGCAGACCAGTGGCAGGCGGAGCGCCGCGGTGCCGCCGCCCTCGACGGGGCGCGGCCCCCACGCGGCGAGCGCCGCCGCACTGTCCTGGGTCTTCACGGCGAGGATCAGCACGTCGTCGGCGCGCAGCGTGCCGAGCGCCTCGGGCCCTGCCACGACCGGGAGTTGATGGGTGTGGGGCCCGTCGGGTGTCTCGACGCGCAGCCCCTTGTCGCGCAGCGCCTCGTACTGGCTGCCGCGCGCGACGAGCACGACGTCACCGTGCCCCGCCTGCGCGAGCCGCCCACCGATGACGCCGCCGACCGCTCCTGCTCCGATGATTACGTAGCGCATACACCGACCTTTTCACGGACGCGCTCACCGTGGGGCGGTGAGCTCCACCAGTTTCGTCACGGTGTTCCAGTTGCGACTCGTCGCGATCAGGCCCTTGTTGAGCGCCGGGCGGGACAGCTGGGCCCCGAGCTTCGAGACGCCCAGGCCCTGGGGAGCGTAGAGATAGAGGGCGCGGTCGCCGACGCGGAAGTCCTCGGGTGCGTACGCGGCCGGGTCCACGGCGGCGAACCGCTCGGCGGTGACGGGCCGGGAGAAGTACGTGACGTGCAGCTGCTTGGCCTCCAGTTCGGCGGCCGGGAACGGGCAGGCGTCCATGACCGCCTTCAGGTAGGCGTGGCCGCGCACGAGGACGTCGACGGTGAAGCCGAACTCGTCGGCGATCGCCTTGGTGAGCGTGGCCGCGAGGGAGTCCTCGTCGCCGCCGTCGGGCGCGGTGAAGGCGACGTTGCCGCTCTGGAGGTAGGTGCGTACGTCGGCGAGGCCCAGGCTCTCGATCACCGGCCGCAGCCCGGCCATCGGCACCTTCTTGTTGCCGCCCACGTTGATGCCGCGCAGCAGCGCGGCGTAGCCCTCGATCGTCGTCCCCTGAGTCATGGGCACACGATAAGGCGGCCGCCGTTCCCCGTGGGGGTGGGCACGGCGGCCGCCGGTCATCGAGCCGGAACGTTTACTCGACGACCTTCAGGAGCTTGTTCGCGGTGCCGTCGGACGCGTTCTTGATGGCGTCCGGGGTGGCCCCGTCGGTGAGCGCCTTGGCGACGTCGGCCGGGGCGGCGTCCTTGTGCCCGGCCAGGTAGACGGCGGCCGCGCCGACGACGTGCGGTGTCGCCATCGACGTACCGGAGATGGTGTTGGTGGCGTCGTCCCCGGTGTTCCAGTCGGACGTGATGTCCGATCCAGGCGCGTAGATGTCGACGACGGAGCCGTAGTTGGAGAAGTCCGACTGCTCGTCGTCCTTCGTGGAGGAGGCGACCGTGATGGCCTCCGGGACCCGGGCGGGGCTGGACTGCGCGGCGTCCGTCGACTCGTTGCCCGCCGCCACCGCGTAGGTGACACCGGAGTCGATGGACTTCTTGACCGCCGCGTCGAGCGCCTCGTCCACGCCGCCGCCGAGCGACATGTTGGCGACGGAGGGGCCCTGGTGGTTCTCGGTCACCCAGTCGATGCCCGCGACGACCTGCTCGGTGGTGCCAGAGCCCTGGTCGTCGAGGACGCGGACGGCGACGATCTTCGCCTTCTTGGCGACACCGTGCGCCTCACCGGCGATGGTGCCGGCGACGTGCGTACCGTGCCCGTTGCCGTCGTCGGCGCTGTCGTCGTTGTCGACGGCGTCGAAGCCGTGGGAGGCGCGGCCACCGAAGTCCTTGTGGCTGATCCGGACCCCGGTGTCGATGACGTACGCGGTCGCGCCCTCGCCGGCGCTGTCCGGGTACGTGTACTTGCCGTCGCCCGCGGTGTCCGCCTGGTCGATGCGGTCCAGGCCCCACGACGGCGGGTTGTCCTGGGTGGCGTCGATGTGGAACTTCTTGTTCTGGACGACCTTCGACACGGAGCCGTCGGCGGCGAGCTGCTTCGCCTCGGTGTCCGAGAGGCCGCTCGCCGAGAAGCCGTTGACGGCGGAGCCGTAGTTCCGCTTGAGCGTGCCGCCGTAGCTCTTGGCCAGGTCCTTCTTCGCGGAGGCGTTCGCCTTCTGGTCGAGCAGCACGATGTAGCTGCCGGACACGGCGCCCTTGGCGTCCTGCCCGTAGACCTTGCCCTCGGCGGGGGCCGCGGTGGCGGAGAAGCCGCCGAACATGGTGACGCCCACTGCTGTAGCTGCCGTGGCTATCGCCGCGGTGAGCTTCATCGTGCGCGCATGCTGGTTTGTTGCCATGAAGAGGGGTCTCCTCAGTGCTGTGGGGGGAATGCCAGCGCCCCAGGACGAACCTTCGCGAAGGTTGTCAATTTCCGGAAGATGTCCGGGGGTTGAGACGAAACCCTGACCGATTGACGCGGTCAGATCAAGGCCTACATGAACCTGTGACGTGCTCAACAAGGTTTCGTAATAACAAATCGGGCGGTTCCCGGAGGTTCGGATCAAGGTCCACCGGTTCATACCTCGGCGCCTCAACCCCCGATAGATGTAGGGGACTCGGGTCATCCTGCGCGCGGACCCGGGCCGCCCGTACTTCACCGAACAGCACGACGAACCGGACTTATCCCGCCCATACCTTCGATTCCGGAGGTGACGTGATGGCGAGGAACGGGGAACGGCGGGAGCACCGGGTGCGCGGGGTCGCGGCGCGGGCCGGCGGCTGGAGCGCCCGGCACAGGTGGGCCGCGGTGGGAATCTGGGTGCTCTTCGTCGTGGTGGCGATGGGCCTCGGGTCCTTCGCGGGGCGCGTGGACGTCTCGGAGGACGACCAGCTCAAGGGCGAGACGAGCCAGGCCGCAAGCATCATCGACGACGCGGGCGTCGACGAACCGGCGGGCGAGACCGTGCTCGTCCAGAGCAGGAACGGCGGGCTACGGGCCACCGCGCCGGAGTTCAGGGCCGCGGTGGCCGACGTGGTGAAGGCCATCGAGGGCACGGGCGAGGTGACCGCCGTGCGCTCGCCGTACTCCGCCGACACCCGGACCGTCTCGAAGGACGGCCGCACCGCGCTCGTCCAGTTCGACATGCGGGGCGACCCCGACACCGCGGCCGACCGGGTCGAGCCGGTCCAGAAGGCCGTCGCGGGCGTCGCGGACGACCATGACGCGCTGCGGATCGAGGAGATCGGCGCCGCGAGCATGAACAAGACCTTCGACGACGCGTTCGGCGACGACTTCCAGCGCGCCGAGTACTCGGCGGTGCCGGTCGCGCTCGGCATCCTGCTGATCGCGTTCGGCGCGCTCGTCGCGGCGCTGCTCCCGGTGGCGCTCGCCGTCACGGCGATCATGGCGACGATGGGCCTGATGGGCCTCGTCAGCCATCTTCAGCCGATGAGCGAGACCGCCAACTCGGTGATGCTCCTTGTGGGCCTCGCGGTCGGCGTCGACTACTGCCTGTTCTATCTGCGGCGCGAGCGCGAGGAGCGGATGAAGGGGCACGATCCGCAGACGGCGCTGCGGGTCGCGGCGGCCACCAGCGGCCGGGCGATCATCGTCTCCGGGGTCACGGTGTGCGTGGCGATGGCGGGCATGATGTTCACCGGGCTCGCCGAGTTCCAGGCGATGGGCCTCGCCTCGCTGATGGTGGTGGCGGTCGCGATGGTGGGATCCGTGACCGTGCTTCCGGCGCTGCTCTCGCTGCTCGGGGAGCGGGTGGAGAAGGGACGGATCCCGTTCCTGCACCCGACGAAGCGGCGGGGCAACGGCAACGGTGAGGACGGCAGCCGGTTCTGGAGCCGGGTGCTGACCGTCGTGCTCGCGCGGCCCGCCGTCTCCGTCGTCGTCGCGCTCGGCGCGCTGCTCGCGATCGCCGCGCCCGCGCTCGGCATGAAGACCCAGAACCTCACCCTGGACCAGGAGTTCGGCGACTCGCTGCCGATCGTGGCGACGTACGACCGGGTCAACGCGGCGTTCCCCGGCGGCTCGGACCCGGCCGAGGTGGTCGTGAAGGCCGACGACATCAACGCCGCGAACGTGCGCGCCGCCCTCGCGGACTTCCGCGCACGGGCCGTGAGTTCGGGCGCCTCACGCGGCCCCGTCGAGGTCACCGTGCACCGGGACGGGAACGTGGCGATCATCGACGTACCGCTCGTGGGCGGATCCGATCAGGACAAGGCCGAGAAGAGCCTGGCGCTGCTGCGCGACGAGGTGCGGCCCGCCACGTTCGGCGAGGTCGACGGCGTCGAGGCGCCGATCACCGGGCAGGTCGCGGGGTCGAAGGACTTCAACGACCAGATCGTCGGTTCCGTCGTCCCGGTCTTCGCGTTCGTCGTCGCGTTCGCGTTCCTGCTGATGCTGCTCTCGTTCCGCTCACTGACGATCGCGATCACCTCGATCGCGCTCAACCTGCTGTCGGTGGGCGCCGCCTACGGGATCCTCGTCGCCGTCTTCCAGCACGGCTGGGGCGCCTCGCTGGTCGGCGCGGAGGGGGTGGGCGCCATCATCACGTGGCTGCCGCTGTTCCTGTTCGTGATCCTGTTCGGCCTGTCGATGGACTACCACGTGTTCGTGGTGTCCCGGATCAAGGAGGCGCGCCTTCAGGGGCGTACGAACCTCGACGCGATCCGGCACGGCGTCGTCACCACCGCGGGCGTGGTCACCAGCGCGGCCGTCATCATGGTCGCCGTGTTCAGCATCTTCGGGACGCTGTCCATGCAGTCCATGAAGCAGATGGGCGTGGGCCTCGCGGCCGCGATCCTGATCGACGCGACCGTCATCCGCGGTGTGCTGCTCCCGGCCGTGATGGCGCTGCTCGGGGAGCGCAACTGGTATCTGCCGAAGTGGCTGCACCGGCTGCCGGACCTGACGCACGACGAGGCGGGCATCGAGCCCGCCCCGGTCCCGCGCGAGGGCGGCGAGGAGCTGCGCGTCTGACGCCGCGCCCCGGTCCCGCGGACCCACGGCCTGTTCACCGCTCGCGTCACGCGGCGGTGGACAGGCCGTTCCCGCCGATGCCGTCCTTCTCCGTACCGTCCTTCTCCGTACCGTCCTGCTCCAGAGCGTCCTGCTCCAGCGCGTCCTTCTCCGCGGCGTCCTTCTCGAAGGCCTCCAGCGTGCGGCCGAAGTCGCGCGTGGACAGCAGCAGCTTGTAGACGATGGCGAGTTCGAAGACGAGCAGCAGCGCGCCGGCCACGACGGTCGCCCCGATCACCTGGTCGAGCAGCGGGCCGACGATGAAGACGGCCATCTGGAACTCGATGCCGCTCACCAGGTGCGTACGGATCCGGTGGCGCAGCAGGAAGGACCGGAAGCGCAGATAGACGGGGAAGCGGCTGCGGAACTCCTGGTGCAGGTCGACGACCTTGGGGCGCGGCGCCGGCTCCACGGTCTCCGACTGCGCCTCCGACCCGGTGTGCTCCGCGTCCTCGGCGTCGGCGGCCGCGCCGTTGAGGTCCTGCTCGATGTCCGCGGACGGGTTGGCCCGCAGCAGGTCCTCCATGAAGGCGACGTCGTCCGCGTTCTGCGCGCGACGGGCCGCCCGCATCCGGGCCTTGATCTGCTTGCGCATCGTGTGCCGAGTCTTGAAGATCTCCAGCGAGTTGATGTAGCGCAGCCCGTCGAGGAAGACGACGGCCACGGCGAGCCAGACGTAGATCAGGTCGCCGGTGCGCTGGAACTGGCCGCCCATCAGCGCCACGGCACAGGCCATGACGCGGACGCGGTCGAAGATGTAGTCGAGCCAGGCGCCGAACACGGAGCCCTGCCCGGTCAGCCGGGCGACCTTGCCGTCCATGCAGTCGAGCACGAAGCTCAGGTGGTAGATGAGGGCTCCGGCGATCAGCCAGCGCCAGTCCCCCATCGCGAAACAGCCGGCGGCCCCGAGCCCCAGGATCAGGGCTCCCCAAGTGATCTGGTTCGGGGTGATGCGCGTCCAGCGCGCCGTGACCCGTACGAGAGGTGTCGCGATCGGGTCGACGAGAAGCACGGTCCACCACGCGTCACGCTTTTTCTGGGTGGTGCGCCGCACTTCGGGCAACGACGGTATGTCTCGGGGCATGAGGCGCGCCAGCTTTCTTTGTTCAAAAGTAGGTTCACCTCACAGTAAGAATCCGTTCTCACCAAGTTCAAGAACGTACGAACGCAACCTTTACTGGGGGGTATTGGTCGTACGTGACAGGCGATTCAATTTCGTTATCTGTTACGCACACGCTTTTCACGGAACGGTGGAACCGTTCCGTGAAAAATCGCGTCTACAGCACCGCCTCGATGAGATCGGCCGCCTGCCGTGTTCCGCCCTCGTCGGCCATGTCCTGCTGAAGCGCGGCGAGGCGGCGCGCCACCTCCGGGTCGTCGACCAGCGCGAGGACGGCCTCGCGGAGCGTCTCCGCGTTCGCCTCCTCCATGGGTACGTGCCGGGCGACGCCGAGGCCCTGGAGCATGTCGGCGTTGCCGAACTGGTCGACGGCCTGCGGCACGGCGACCATCGGCGTCGCGGTGGCCAGGCCTTCCTGGCTGCCGCCCGCGCCGGCGTGCGTGATGAAGGCGTCGGCCTTCTTGAGGATCGCCAGCTGCGGCACCCACTGACGCACCTCTACGTTGCCGGGGACCGCCCCGAGGTCATCGGCGGTGACATGCTTGCCGACCTGGAGCACGACATGCCAGCCCGGCAGATCGCCGAACGCCTTCACGCACTCCCGGTAGAAATCCGGCTGCTTGGTGAACGACGAGCCGAGCGACACCAGCAGCACGCGCTCGGCGTCGGCGGGGCGCTCCCAGTCGCCCTGCGCGGACCGGTCACCCTGGCAGGCGCCGACGAAGGTGTTCTTCTTCTCGTCGACCCGGTCGGCATTCGGCTGGAGCGCCTTCGGAATGAGAACGAGGGTGCGGTCGTAGACGCCCCAGAATTCGTCGGCGTTCTTCGGTACGCCGGACTCCTTGAGCCATGCGTCGAACTTCTCGTAGTAGGCCTGACCGCGCGGCGTCTTCCGGGGCTCCTCCCACATCGGCTTCGCGACCTCGTCCGCGTACCCCTCCCACGCGACGAGGTTCGGCGAGAGCGTCACCGCGGGCACACCCCAGCGGTGGGCGAGGACGCCCGCCGGGTACGAGGTGATGTCGTGGATGACGAGGTCGGGGACGCCGACCCCTTCCTCCCCCGCGCCGTCCCCCTCGTACGCGGCGATGAGTTGGGGCAGCGCCTGGATCGCGTCGTTCAGGAACGGCTCCACGTTGTCGAGCAGCGTCGTCCCCCACGCCGCCGGGTCGTCGTCGGGACCGGGGAGCGTGGTGCGGTAGAGGACCGGCTCGGCACCGGTCTCGGCGATCTTCTCCTCGAACAGGTGCGGAATCGCGTACGTGACGCGGTGCCCACGGGCGACGAGCTCCCGGATCACTTCGAGACTCGGGTTCACGTGCCCGTGGGCGGCGATGGAGAACATGGCGATATGGGCACGTTTGCCGTGGTTCGGGTTCGTCATGCCCCCCACCGTAAGCGAGACGAGACGTCTCGTGCAACTGTTTTTGTGCGGCCCTGGACCTGGCGGGTCAACGAGCACCCTGCGGCCCATCCACCGAAATTCCGGTGCGAGACTGACCCCGTACCAGGTGAGACGCGGGGCCGCGGGGACGCAGGAGGCACAGCATGGACGAGGCACGGGCACGGGAAGTGCTGGCGCAGGCGGATGTCGTGGACGGCACCGTCGGCACCGCCGGGACAGCGGGTGCCGCGGGTGCGGCGGAGTTGCTCGCGCTCGGAGAGAACGCGGTGTTCGCCGCCGGCGACCTGGTCGTCAAGGTCGGGCGCAGCATCGAGCACGGCGGTGCCGAACTCCTCGACCGCGCCCGCCGGGAACTCGCCATCGCCTCCTATCTCGCCGACCACGACGTCCCCGCGGTGCGCGCCGCGAAGGACGAGGCGCTCCTGGTGGACGGGCACCCGGTGACCGTGTGGCACCGCATCCCGGCGGCCGTCCGCCCTGCCGAGCCGCGCGATCTGGCGGAGCTGCTCGGGCTCGTGCACGCGCTGCCGGTGCCGACCGGGTTCGAGCTGCCGCGGCGGGAACTGCTCGGCGGGGTCGAGCGCTGGCTGCGGCTCGCGGGCGACGCGATCGACCCGGCCGACGCGGACTATCTGCGCGAGCGGCGGGACGGGTTCGCGGCCGCCGCGGCGGCGCTGACCCCGCATCTGCCGGTCGGGCCGATCCACGGTGACGCCCTGCCGCGCAATGTGCACATCGGGCCCGAGGGACCCGTTCTCGTCGATCTCGAGACGTTCTCCTCCGATCTGCGGGAGCACGATCTGGTCGTCATGGCCCTGTCGCGGGACCGGTACGGGCTGCCGGCCGACGCGTACGACGGCTTCGTGTCCGCGTACGGGTGGGACGTACGGGAGTGGGAGGGGTGTGCGGTGCTGCGCGGGGCGCGGGAGACGGCGTCCTGCGCATGGGTTTCGCAGCATGCGCCGTCCAACCCGAAGGCGTTGGCGGAGTTCCGGCGGCGGGTCGCTTCGCTCCGGGACGGGGATCCTGCGGTGCGGTGGTATCCGTTCTGAGGTCGTCGTGCCTGCTCTGAGGTCGTCGTGCCTGCGGCAGGCTCGGGGGCTTCGCCCCCGGACCCCCACTCCTCAAACGCCGGAGGGGCTGGTTATGCGCATCGGCCACACCGTGTCGATCACCGCGTCCGGATTGCCCTTCCTGCGCAGGAAGTTCTGGAAGTCGGCCGCCGACTCGGCGTACCACTCCACCTGTCTGCGATGCAGCTCGGCCACGCCGAGCTGCGCGACCTTCGCGTGCCGCTCGCCTATCGCACGGGCGAGCAGCGCCGCCGCCAGGGCGTCCGCCGAGGCGTCGTGCGCGGCGTCGAGCGGGACGCCGTACTCGGTGCAGACCGCTTCAAGGTTGCGCTTGCCCCGTCGGTAGCGGTCGACGCTGCGGTCGATCGTGTACGGGTCGACGACCGGTGCAGGATCCACCCCCGCGAGGCGCTCGCGCAGGGACGGCAGCCCGTGCCTGGCGAGCTCGGCGGAGAGCAGGGTGAGGTCGAACGTCGCGTTGTACGCGACCACGGGCACGCCCGTGCGCCAATAGCCCACCAGGATCTCGGCGAGGGCGTCGGCGACCCGGTCGGCCGGCTCGCCCTCGGCGGTCGCCCGCTCGTTGGTGACACCGTGCACCGCGATCGCTTCCTCGGGGATCGGCACTCCGGGGTCGGCCAGCCATTGCCGGTACCCGAGGACCGCGCCGTCCTTCACCTCTATGACGGCGGCGGTGACGATGCGTGCCTCGCACGGATCGGTCCCGGTCGTCTCCAGGTCGAAGCCGATCAGCAGCTCGCGGTGCCAGCCCATGGCAGCCCCCTTCTCGTGGTGCGTTCCCCCAGTGACCACCACCTTCGCACGCCCCACTGACAATCCCGCCGGGCACCCGGCAGGGCCCGGCCGAGGCCCGGCAGGGGCCGCTACGACACCGGCCGCGCGTCCGCCCAGGCCTGCTCGAATTCGTCGCGGTACGTCACGAAAAGGCCGTTCTCCCCGGTATCCGCCGACGCGCTCGCCTTGACGACGCGCCCCCCGCCGCGCAGTACGAGGACCGGCGCCTCCATCCCCCGCGTCCTGCGCAGATAGGACTGGACGACCGCGATGCCGTCCGAACCGTCGCCGTCGACGAGGTAGGCGTTGAAGCGCGGCGTCTCGTCGAAGACGCGGACCTCGAAGGCGTCGGGGTCCTTGAGGCGGGCCCGCACCCGGCGCATGTGCAGGATGTTCATCTCGACGGAGCGGCTCAACTCGCCCCGTTTGAGCCCCAGTTCCCTTTCGCGCCGTTTGACCGCACTGGACGCCGGGTTGAGGAAGAGGAGCCGTATGCGACAGCCCGACTCGGCGAGGCGGACCAGGCGGCGGCCCGAGAAGTTCTGCGCGAGCAGGTTGAGGCCTATGCCGATGGCGTCCAGTCGCCGCGCCCCGCCGAAGAGGTCCTCCGCCGGGAACTGGCGCAGCAGCCTGACCCGGTCCGGGTGCACCCCCACCACGTCCGCGTACCGGTCGCCGACCAGGTCCTCGACGGCGTCGACGGGCAGTCGGCGGGCCGAGGGGATGTCGGAGCCGGCGCCGAGCATGTCCAGGAGCCGGGAGGAGGCGCGCTCGGCTTGGGCGAGGACCGTCTCCGAGAGGGCGCGGTTGCGGGAGACCACGTTGCGCGTGACCTCCAGCTCGTCCAGGGCGAGCTCGACGTCGCGGCGGTCGTCGAAGTACGGCTCGAAGCACGGCCAGTGCTGCACCATCAGCTCGCGCAGCTGCGGCAGGGTCAGGAACGACAGCACGTTGTCGTCGGCCGGGTCGAGGAGATAGCCCTTGCGGCGGCTGACCTCGCGCACGGCGACGGCCCGCTGCACCCACTCCTGCCCGGCGGGTCCGGCCGCCGCGACCACCCAGTCCTCGCCGTGCACCGGCACGTAGACGGGGCGGAGCACGGCGGCGACGACGGCGCGCAGCCGCTGCTCCACCAGGTTCAGCCAGATATAGGCCCGCCCGGCGCGTTGCGCGCGCGTACGGACCTCGCGCCAGGCGTCGGCCCCCCAGTCCAGTTCCGGTCCGATCTGGGACGAGACGTCCATAGGCCTGGCCAGTGACACCGCTCCGGGCGGGATCTCCGTGGAGGCTGCCTCCTGGCTGTCCTGGCCCTCGCGACCGTCGTCACCAGGGGGCAGCTCCAGCCCTCCCGAGCTCACCCGCTCCGCACCGCCTTCCGCTCCCCCGAGTTGTCGTGCACGAACCTGTGGACCACTTCCCCCAGCAACGATCAAGGAAGGGTACTCCGGGAGCGGGTGGCGATGCAGCCGGATGAAGCCGCTGGTTTCTCAACTACCGTTTCGGGGAACCCCGTTCTGCCCCGCGAGGTCGGCGGGAGTGAGCGGATTCATAGCGGTCACGTCCCTGGGGGCCAGGGAAAAGCCCTGCCAGTGCACGGGCATGGGCTGCTGGTCCTCGTCACGGGCGATGTGGTGGAACCCGATGTTGACCCAGGTGATCGGGTGCTTGAGCGTCTGACCGTTCACCCACTTGTTGACGCTCGTGCCACCGCAGTTCGCCGCCGGATTGTCGCTCGCGTACTGCTCGCACTTCTTGTACTCGGTGAAGTAGACGTCGTGCTTGGTGAAGGCGCGTCCGGGGAACTTGTTGGAGCGGCCCGGGACGAACTCGTACGACCTCGGGTGGTTGTCCTTGTTCTTGCCCGCGGTGGAGACCACGCGCCACCACCGCATGTCCTTTATGTCGCCCGCGAGTTCCTTGGTGACGGGGGTGCGGGTCGTCTTCGTCTTGGGCGATCCGTCCCCCTGTGGCGGCGTCACCTTGGAGTCGTACTGCTCGACCTTGGCCTTGGGGGAGCCGTCCAGGCCGAAGTTGAGCCTCCAGAAGACGTTGTGGTTGTGGCTCTCGGCGTAGGCGCTCGCGCCCTTGCCGATGGGCCAGCCCTTGCCGTCGGTGCCGTCGTAGTCGTACGGGGAGAGGCTGCCGGTGGCGCCCACATTGGACGTGATGGTGCCGTCGGAGGCGAAGCGCCACTCGGTGATGTACTCGTACCAGGACGCCTTGTTGACCGTGTAGACGAGCAGGTCCTTGCCCTGGGCGCTGAAGACCTTGCCGCTGCCTCCGGTCGAGTCGTCGTCACTCAGCCGGTACGCGTGCCCACGCGCACGCGTGGTCGTGCACAGCCCCTTCACGTTGCCCATGTCGGGGACCTTGACGGTCTTGATGGTGCCGCCGGGACACTCGCCCGGCTTCAGGTTCTGCAGAGCCTGCCCGAAGTCGGTGCCGGTGACGTCGTCGTACTCGGCCTCCCCGTCGTCGTAGGGGACATGGACCTGTGCGAGCCGTGCGCTGGTGAGGACGCGGATCGGCTGGGCCTCACCCTTGGGCTGGTAGCTGACGTCGTCAAGGACGAGCCCCGACAGCGTGTTGTAGTGCCAGCACATGCGCCAGGTGGTGCCGCCGTCGAGGGTCTGCTCGATGCGGTACGCGTCCGAGCAGGCAGGCGCGGCGGCCCGGGGCGCCTGTGGCGGGGCGGCCGTGGCGGCGGGTGCGGTGGCGAAGAGGCCGGCGAGCAGCGCGGTGACCGCGAGACCCGCGACCGCGAGTGCGGGCCTTTTGCGGGCGCGCGGAACTCTGTTGACGTGCATACGGAAGCGCTCCTTCATGGAGGAGAGGTCGGCGAGGTCCTCAGCCGAGGCGGGAGACGGTGCGGGCGCTCAGGTCGACGACGAGGGCGCGGGTGTCGATCCACGGCCCGTTGACGACCTTGGTGATGACACGCAGGCAGCGGTGCTCGCCGCACTCCTTGAGGCCGGCGGGGATGTTCGCGACGGTCTTCTTGCGGAACACCATGCCGCTCAGCTGCAGTTGGTCCGGCTTCGCGAGCTGCTTGCCGGTGGCGTCCTTGTAGTCGCCCTTTACGTCGGCGCCCAGTGGATCCGCGATCAACAGCTGGGCCGCCTCTGTCAGTTCGTCCCGACTGGGCGGCGGCTGCACGCCCTGGTCGGTCCTGCTGTCCTCGACCTTCCCCGTGTCGAGGTTCACCGTCTTCGTGACGACGGAGTCGCTCTTGTAGTCGTAGTACACGACGTCGGCACGGCGTTCGCCTGCGGCGGCGCCGCTGAGTCCGGGGTCGACCTCTGTCAGGTTCGTCGACAGGTGCTGGGGGCCTCGGTCGCCCTCCACGTCCCGCGCGTCCATCCGTAGGCCGTTGCCCGCCGTCGCCAGCTTCTCGGCGCGCTCCGTCTCGGCGTCCGTGAGCGGATCGCGCCCCACCCCCTTCGCGTCCTCGGCCGGCGCCGGCTCCACGGTTCCCTCCGGGGCCACCGCGTCCTGCCGTGCGGCCCCCGCCCTGCTCATGCCGCTCCCGCCGTCATCCGGCAGTGTCACGCCGACCGCGACGGCACCGCCCGCCACCGCGAGCGCCACCACCGCCATCAGCTTCCCGAGATGGCGTCTTACAGTTGTGCGCACATCTTCCCCCAACTTCCCCGGCAGCCCCGGTCGAGGACTGCCGGTCCGACATGGTCGTCGTGTTAGAGCCCTCCAACTCCCGTGTGGTTGCCTCACTTTCGGGCAGAGAGTGTGCGATGTCGCTCGGGGAAGGAAGAGTCGTCAGCATGCAGGTCTGGCCTGGACAGGCGTTTCCACTGGGTGCCGCGTACGACGGTGCCGGGACGAACTTCGCGGTCTTCTCGGAGGCCGCCGACCGTATGGAGCTGTGCCTGTTGCACGACGACGGCTCGGAGACCGCGGTGGAGCTGCGGGAGGCCGACGCCTTCGTGAGGCACGCGTATCTGCCGGGGATCATGCCGGGGCAGCGCTACGGGTACCGGGCGCACGGCCCGTACGAGCCCGCGCGCGGCCTGCGCTGCAACTCGGCGAAGCTGCTGCTCGACCCGTACGCGCGCGCCATCAGCGGGCGGATCGACTGGAACGAGTCGGTGTACGGCTATCCGTTCGACGCGCCGGACGAGCGCAACGATCTGGACTCGGCGCCGCACACGATGGCGTCGGTGGTGGTCAATCCGTACTTCGACTGGGGTGACGACCGGTTGCCGCGCACGGAGTACCACGAGACGGTGCTCTACGAGGCGCATGTGAAGGGCCTGACGATGCGGCATCCTTCGCTGCCCGAGGAGTTGCGCGGCACGTACGCGGCGCTCGCCCATCCGGCGGTCATCGATCACCTGACGGAACTGGGTGTCACCGCGCTGGAGTTGATGCCGGTGCACCAGTTCGTCAATGACCACCGCCTGGTCGAGATGGGGCTGAACAACTACTGGGGCTACAACACGATCGGCTTCTTCGCCCCGCACAACATGTATGCGTCGTGGGGCGACCGCGGCGAGCAGGTGCTGGAGTTCAAGTCCGCGGTGCGGGCGCTGCACCAGGCGGGCATCGAGGTCATTCTGGACGTGGTCTACAACCACACGGCCGAGGGCAACCATCTGGGTCCGACGCTGTCCTTCAAGGGCCTCGACAATCCCTCCTACTACAGGCTGACCGACGACCCGCGTTACTACATGGACACCACGGGGACGGGAAACTCGCTCCTGATGCGGTCCCCGCACGTCCTCCAGATGATCATGGATTCGCTGCGCTACTGGGTCGAGGAGATGCACGTCGACGGGTTCCGCTTCGACCTGGCGGCCACCCTGGCCC
This sequence comes from Streptomyces endophyticus, assembly GCF_035798155.1. Lineage (NCBI taxonomy): Bacteria > Bacillati > Actinomycetota > Actinomycetes > Kitasatosporales > Streptomycetaceae > Streptomyces > Streptomyces endophyticus. Next base: position 91,471 of record NZ_JAOZYC010000111.1, read on the forward strand.
GGCAGTTCCACGAGGTGGACCGCCTGTCGTCGTTCTTCGACCTGGTGCAGCAGGACCCGGTGGTCTCCCGCGTGAAGCTGATCGCGGAGCCCTGGGACGTCGGCGAGGGCGGCTACCAGGTGGGGAACTTCCCGCCCTTGTGGACCGAGTGGAACGGCAAGTACCGGGACACCGTGCGGGACTTGTGGCGCGGCGAGCCGCGCACACTCGCCGAGTTCGCGGGCCGGCTGACCGGCTCGTCGGACCTCTACCAGGACGACGGACGCCGCCCGCTCGCCTCCATAAACTTCGTCACCTGCCACGACGGTTTCACCCTGCGCGATCTGGTGTCGTACAACGACAAGCACAACGACGCCAACGGGGAGGGCAATCGCGACGGCGAGAGCCACAACCGGTCCTGGAACTGCGGCGCCGAGGGCGAGAGCGACGACACGGCGGTGCTCGACCTGCGGGCCCGCCAAATGCGCAATTTCATCGCTACGTTGATGCTGTCGCAGGGCGTCCCGATGCTCAGCCACGGCGACGAGTTCGGACGCACCCAGGGCGGCAACAACAACGCCTACTGCCAGGACAACGAGGTGGCGTGGGTGCGCTGGGCCGACTCCGACGCCGCACCGGATCCGTTCCTGGAGTTCACGCGCGCGATGGTGCGGCTGCGCCGCGATCACCCGGTGTTCCGCAGGCGGCGCTTCTTCCACGGCCGCCCGGTCGAGGGCACGCACGACGACCTGTCGGACATCGCGTGGTTCACCCCGGAGGGCGAGGAGATGGCGCAGCGGGACTGGGGCGTGGCGCAGGCCCGTGCCCTGTCCGTGTTCCTCAACGGCAACGCGATCTCGGAGCCCGGCGCGCGCGGCGAGCGCATTCAGGACGACTCGTTCCTGCTGCTGTTCAACGCATCGCCGCAGCCCAGGGAGTTCGTGGTCCCGGTCGACCACGGGCGCCAGTGGCAGACCGTCGTCGACACGGCGCTGACCGAGGGCCTTTCGGCGGGCGAGGGTCCGAAGGTGCAGGCCGGCGACCGGGTCACCTTGCAGGGCCGCAGCCTCACGGTGTTGCAACGGCCGGCGTAGCCGTCTCGCCGGCCGCCTGGAGGGGCCGTACGCGCAGTGCGACGAGGAAGGCGAGCCCGGCGGCCAGGCTGCCCACCGCGAAGGCGGCAGCGGCCCCGTGGGCCTGCGCGAGACGGCCTGCCACGGCGAGCGTGACGGCCTGTCCGCCGACGAACGCGCTCACCGCGGCCGTCATGCCCTCGCCGAGCCGTTCGCGCGGCACGGCCTGCTCGGTGAGCCCGAACCCGGTGATCAGGTTCGGGGCGAACAGGGCGCCGAAGACGGTCACCGCGACGTACAGGAGCGCCATGGAGTGCGTGACGATCAGCGGGAGCGACAGGAGGGCGGCGGCCGCGGTGGCGACGCGCCAGCGGGCCCGCAGCGTGAACCGGGCGGGCACCGCCGCCATGGACAGGCCGACGACGGCGCTCATGACGCCCATGGCGGCGTAGACGAGCCCCGCCTGGTCGCTGTGTCCCAACTCCTCGGTGAGCGCGGTGATTCCGGCGCCGCAGCCGCCGAGCAGGATGCCGAGGAGGACGAGCCCGACGCGCACCACCTTGACCTGGCGCGGCAGCCGTGGCCGGTCCGCCCGCGCGCGTGGCCGCGTACCGGCCGGGGCGGGCGGCACCGCCGTGGCGGTCGGGTGCAGCGCGAACGCGGTGCCGCAGACCGCGACGAGGAGCGCGGCCGCGCCGAACGCGTAGGCGGGGTGCGCCACCACGGAGGCGACTCCGATGAGCGCGGGGCCGAGGACGAAGCTGAGCTCGTCCATGGTGGACTCCAGAGATAGCACGGCGTTCACCACCCGTTCGTCGCCGCCCTCACGCCGCACGAGCGCGACGCCACGGGCACGCGCGAGCGGCCCGATGCCGGGGACGGTGGCGCCCGCGAGGACACCGAGCGCGATCAGCGCCGCCGTCGGCAGGCCCGCGAGGGCGCCCAGCGTGTAGGCGGCGATCGTGAGCCCGTTGAGCAGCGCGAGGGCGAGGACGACGGGGCGCTGGCCGCGCCGGTCCGCGAGCCTCCCGACGAAGGGCCCCATGGCCACCTGGCCGAGCGCGAGGGCGCAGGCGACGACGCCTCCGGTGGCGAGGGAGCCACTGGTGCGGGTCACCAGGAGGACGCTGCCGAACTGGATCACCGCGACCGGCAGCCGCCCGAGGAACGACACGACGGGCAGCGGGCGCCCCGTCGCCGCGAGCACCCTGCGGTACGCGTCGAGCGTTCCACCGGCCTTGTTGGATGTACCAGGCATCGTCCGACGTTAACGAGGCACGCGTGCGCGCATGCATGCGGTGATGACACGAAAGGCGGCGGCGCGGGTACGTAGGTTCGCATGACGCCTCAAGCCCCGATGCCGCCCGCGACGCCGACACCGACGACCCCCACGGCGACGTACCGGCTCCAGCTGCAACCGGACTTCGGGTTCGCCGCGGCGGCGGCTGCGGTCCCGTATCTGGCCTCCTTGGGGGTCTCCCATCTGCATCTGTCGCCGGTCCTGGAGGCGGTGCCGGGTTCGACGCACGGCTACGACGTGGTGGACCACACGCGCGTGCGCGCCGAGCTGGGCGGCGAGGAGGGCCTGCGGGACCTCGCCCGGACGGCGCGCGGGCACGGTCTGGGCCTGGTCGTGGACCTGGTGCCCAACCACATGGCGGCGGCCGTGTCGCACAACCGGCCACTGCGCGACATGTTGCGCGACGGCCCCTCGTCTCCGTATGCGCGCTGGTTCGACGTCGACTGGGAGGCGCAGGACGGCCGGGTGCTGCTGCCGGTCCTGGGCCGCCATATAGGCGAGGAATTACCGCACTTGAAGGCGGACGGCGACGTACTGCGCTACTACGAGCACGCGTTTCCGGTGCGCGAGGGCACCGCGGGCCTGCCGCTCCCCCGGCTGCTCGACGCCCAGTGGTACCGCCTCGCCTGGTGGCGTCTCGCCCGCACCGAGCTCAACTACCGGCGTTTCTTCACGATTTCGGATCTGATCGCCGTACGGGTGGAGGTTCCGGAGGTCTTCGAGGCGACGCACGGCACGCTGCTCGCGCTGCTGCGCGAGGGCGTCGTCGACGGGCTGCGGATCGACCACCCCGACGGGCTCGCGGACCCGGGCGCCTATTTGCAGCGCCTGAGCGAGGCGGCCGGTGGCCGGTGGACCGTCGTCGAGAAGATCCTGGAGGACGAGGAACGGCTGCCCGCCGCGTGGCCGGTGGCCGGCACCACCGGGTACGACGCGCTGCGGCACATCGACGGGCTGTTCACTGACCCGGCGGGGGCCGACGAACTCCTGGGTCTGTTCCGCCGGTTCACGGGGGTCGCGGCGGACCGGGGCGGGCACTGGCCGGCGACCGTGCGGCGCGCCGCGCACCGCGTCGTCACGCACGAACTGGCCACCGAGGTGGACCGGCTGACGCGGGAGGCCACCGCGCTGTGCGCCGAGGAGCCGGAGCTGCGCGACCACGCCCCCTGGGCGCTGCGTACGGCCCTGTGCGAGCTTCTGGTGCGGGTTCCGGTGTACCGGCCCTACGCGGCCGGGGGCGCGGCCCCTGAGACGGTTCTGACGGCATCCGCGGCGCGCGAGGCGAAGGCCGCGTTCGCGGTTCCTGAGGAGGCCCGCGCGGTCGACGCCGTACGGGAGTTGGCGCTGGGTCGGCGCGGCGTGGGCCCCGCGCACGCGGAGTTCCGCGCACGGTTCGCGCAGACCGCGTCGGCGCTGCGCGCCAAGTCGGTGGAGGACACGGCGTTCTACCGGTTCACACCGCTCCTGTCGGCCCTGGAGGTGGGCGGCTCGCCCGGGGACCCCGCCGTGTCCGTGGAGGCGTTCCACGCGTACTGCACGCGCGTGCAGCGCGACTGGCCCTATACGTCGACGGTCCTGACGACGCACGACACGAAGCGCAGCGCCGACGTGCGGGCCGGTGTCTGCGTCCTGACGCAGTGCCCCGAGCGGTGGGAGGCCCTCCTCGCGGAGGTCACCGGGCGGACCGCGCGCGGCGGCGGCGCGAGCGCGCCCGACCCGCAACTGGCGTGGGCCGCCTGGCAGACCGTGGCCGGGCTCGGCCCCGCCGAACCGGCGCGGCTGCGGCGCGCGATGCTCAAGCACGCGCGCGAGGCGGGCCTGTTCACGACGTGGACGGAGCAGAACGAGGACTACGAACGCGCGGTGGAGGACTTCGTGGCGTCCGGCCCGTGCGGCCCGCCGGGCAACGAGGTGCTGCGCTTCATGGACGGCGTCGAGCCCCATGTGCGCGCGAACATCCTGGGCGCGGCCCTCCTCCACCTCACGATGCCGGGCGTACCGGACCTCTACCAGGGCACGGAGCACGAGTACCGCGCCCTGGTGGACCCGGACAACCGTGCGCCCGCCCGGCTCGCCCCCATGGAGCACAGCACCAAGGCGGAACTCACCAGGTGCGCGCTGCGCCTGCGCCGCGCGCACCCCGAGTGGTTCGGCGGCGCGGCCACCTACGAGCCGTTGCCCGCCGAGGGCCCCGGCGAGGCGCACTGCGTCGCCTACGCGCGCTCGGGCCGCGTGGTCGTGGCGACGACCCGGCTCTCCTTGCGGCTCGCGGACGCCGGCGGATGGCGCTCGACCCGGCTCGCGCTCCCCGAGGGCGAGTGGGTCGACCTGCTCGCCCCGGAGCAGCGATTCACTGGGCACGCGCGCGTGGCGGCGCTCTTCGCGCATCTCCCTGTGGCGCTCCTCGTCCGCGCCGGCGATGACGATGACGATGACGATGACGATGACGAGGGCAAGGATCTACGGGCCCTCACCGCAGACGTACCACCAGCGCCGCCGGGGACCGCGTGAGCAGGCCCTCGTGGGCGGGCCTGAAGCCCGGCGCCCACGCCATCGACGGCAGCGCCGCCAGCAGGGCGCGCAGCCCCGCGTCGGCGGTGAGCCGGGCGAGTTGGATGCCCGGGCAGCGGTGCCGCCCGGTGCCGTGGGCCAGCTGCCCGGGAGCCGCGCGGAACAGGTCGTAGCGGTCGGGGTCGGCGAACCGGGCCGCGTCCCTGCCCGCCGCTCCCACCAGGCACGCGACCGTGGCGCCCGCCGGTATCGTGCCGCCGCTCACCGGGACCGGCGCGAGCGCCCTGCGCAGGACGACGTGCGCGGCGGGGTCGCGGCGCAGCGACTCGGCCCAGGCGGCGTCGACGAGTTCGGGGCGGGCCCGTACCAGCGCCAACTGCTCGGGGTGGTCGAGGAGGTTGGCGAGAAGCGCGGCGAGGGCCCGGGCGGTGGCGTCCCCACCGGCACCGAGGAGCGTCGCGGCCAGCCCGCAGACGGTGTCGTCGGACAGCGGCCGCCCGTCGGCCCGCGCGGCGCACAGGGCGCCCAGGAGGTCGTCCTTCGGGTGCGCGCGGCGGCGGGCGATCTGCGGGCGCAGGAAGGCGTCCATGGCCGCGGGGGCGCCGCCCAGGTGGGTGAGCCCCGCGCGGCACAGGTCGGCGACGTGGGCGGTGGCCTCGTAGGGCAGGCCCAGCGCGCGGACGACGGCCGCCGCGGGCAGCCAGTGGCAGAACTCCTCGACCAGGTCGGCCTCGTGGCGTCGGGCGAGGCGGCACGCGAGTACGTAGGCGGTGCGTTCGACGCTCGCCTTCAGGGCGGCCAACGCGCGTCCTTGGAGGGCCGGGGCGAGGAGCGCACGCTGGTCGGCGTGCGTGTCCGCTTCGAGGTGGGTGAAGGTGCGGCCGGGCGGCGGAGCGACCAGCCGGGGGTCGGCGAGCGCCGTGCGCACGTCCACGTAGCGGCTGAGGAGCCACGCTCCGAAGGGCTCGTCGAGGTGCAGCGGGCGGGTGGCCCGCAGGGTGCGGTACAGCGGGAACGGATCGTGGGCGGTCCGCGGCGAGGCGAGACTCGGGAGTTGCGTCGCGGCCCCCGCGCGCGGGTAGGAGCCCGGTGCGTAGGGATACGAGACCGGTCCGGAAGGGCACAGCACCGCGGGACTCCACTCTGTACCGGGGCGCGCACCGGTCGCTGCGCGCGGCTCTTCCCAGCGCACCACCGAGGCCTTCGTCACGCAGCCTCCGTTCCACCGTACGAGTGACAGCGGTGACTCAGGGTGACGCAGGGGTCTGACCTGCGCGGGGCCGCGGTGGCGTGAACTCTCCCCTGCCGAGCGGCCCGGGGCCGCTGTATAGGCCTTCTTGACACATGGAGCGGAGCATGGGGTACTGCGGATTGCTGACGCCGGGAGCACCAACGGGGGTGAGTCACCTGACGGAGCAGCGGTACCCCACCTCGGCCGAGTTGGTCCAGTCAGCGCGGGAGCTGACGTCTCACCGCCCTGACCTGTGTCACCTACGCCAGGTCGGGACGTCGCGTGGGGGGCGCCCCCTGCATCTGCTGTCCATAGGGCACGACCGGCGCGCCGTCCTCATCGTGGCGGGGGCTCATGCCAACGAACCCACGGGTGGCCCCACGGCGCTGCACCTGGCCGAAAAGGCGCTCTTCGACCGGGAGTTGCGCACCGACCGATCGTGGCACTTCCTGCTGTGCGCGGACCCGGACGGCGCGGCCCTGCACAACGCTCCGGAGCCGCACTCGCTGCTCGACTACCACCGGGGCTTCTTCAGGCCCACGGGCGCGGAGCAGCCGGAGTGGTCGCCGTCCGTGCTGCCCCCTGACCGGCTCCCTCCGGAGACGAAGACCCTGGTCGGCTTGATCGACGAGGTGCGGCCCTACCTCCAGGTGTCCCTGCACGGCACCGAACTGGGCGGCAGCTGGGTGCAGTTGACGCGGGACATACCGGGGCTCGCCGAGCCCTTCGCCAAGTCGGCCGCCGAACTGCACATACCGGTGGAGACCGGGGCGTCGGACGCGGCGGGCTGGCCGACGTCGGGGCGCGGTGTCCACGTGATGCCGGACCTGGACGCGCAGGCCGCGTTCCCGAGCCTGCCCGACGACGCCCGCCTGTCGACGTGGCACCACGCGCACCGCTACGGCGGCTCCACGGCGATCGTGGAGGTCCCGATGTGGGCCAGCGACCTGGTGGACGACCCGGCCCCGCACCCCGCGCCCGAGCGGGCGCTGCGGCGCCTGTCGGCCCGGCTGAGCCGCGACACCCGGCTCGTGGAGGAGATCCTCACGGAGGCCATGCCCCGGCTCCCGGACACCGGCGGGCCGCTCCTCGGTGCGGCCTGCTGGGCCCTGGGCCTGGTGCCGGGGCTCGCGGACGACTGGGTCCAACCGCCGCCGCCGGGCGCCACGATGGCGTACGTCGGCAGCATCGACGCGTTCGCGCGGCGGCTTCCGCTGCGGGCCGCGGCGATGCTCCTGCGGGTCCTGGAGGAGGCCGACGACCTGGCGGCGCCCCGCCTCGACGCCCTCGTCACACGGTGGTGCGAGGTGTACGCCGAGCGGTTCGGGGCGCGGTGGATACCGGTGGCCCACCAGATCGAGCATCAGGCGCGGACGACGGTGGCGGCGGTGCGGCACGCGCCCGGGTGAGCGCGCGGCCCGGGGTCAGTCGACGGACAGCCGGAACGCCATGCGCCCGAAGGCGACGTGATCGCCGTCCCGGACGACCGCCGCGCCGATCACCCTGCGCCCGTTCACCGACGTGCCGTTGGTCGAGCCGAGGTCGCGCAGCACCCACACGCCGGCCTGCCGGCTCAGCTCGGCGTGCACCCGCGAGACCGTGTCGTGGCTCAGCCGCAGCCCGTTGGCCGGGTCGCGGCCGATGCGCAGCGGGTACGGGGACGCGGCCGGCGGCAGGAGCAGCTTCGGCAGCCGCTCCACGGTCCACGCCCTGCGCAGCCGCACGGTGAACCCGGAGACCGCCCCCACGGTGCCGAACAGCGCCCGCGACCAGCGGCTCTCCTGGTGCAGATCGGCGGTGAGCCGGTCGAGGTCCTCGGTCCTGCGGGCGGCGAACACCAGCTCCATGCGGCGCACGAACGTGTCGTGCGAGAGCCGGCCGAGTGCGACGCCGTCCCTGAGCACCTTCAGCGCACGGTCCCGCTCGGCGTCGGAGAGCCGAGCCGGGTGCGTGTGGTGTTCAAAAGAGGACGTCACAAGGGGAATTGTCGGGCAGCGGAGGCCGAAGTGTCCAGAAAACCGGGAGTGTGGGCGAGCGGTCCGCGGCACTCGACTTCGTGTGACGCATGCCCCAGCGCGGCAAAACGGCCCCGCGTCGATCACAACTGACGCACCATGGGAATCATCCGTCACTGTCGGCAGGCATCCGGTCACGAGGGGGAACGGTCCCGTGCAGTTCGAGGTGTGGGCACCACAGGCCGAGCAGGTAACGCTCCACATACGGGGCGCCGAAGATGAACAGGGCACCACGCGCGCGTTGTCCCGCGACCCGTACCGGGGCGAGGGCTGGTGGTCAGGGCAGACCGAGGCCGTGGACGGCACGCGGTACGGGTTCGCGATCGACGGCGGGCCCGTGCTGCCCGACCCGCGCTCGCGGCGGCAGCCCGAGGGCCCGGACGGGCTGAGCGCGGTCGTCGATCACAAGCGGTACGAGTGGCGCTCGAGCGGGCCGGGACGCGGGCTCGTCGGAGCGGTTCTGTACGAGCTCCATGTGGGCACGTACACGAAGGAGGGCACGCTCGACGCCGCCGCGGGGCGGCTCGGCGACCTCGCCGACCTGGGTGTCACGCACGTGGAGTTGATGCCGCTGTGCCCCATGCCCGGTCGGCACGGCTGGGGGTACGACGGGGTCGCCCCGTGGGCGGTGCACGAACCGTACGGCGGGCCCGAGGCGCTGAAGCGTTTTGTCGACAGCGCGCACGACCACGGCCTCGGTGTCGTGCTCGACGTCGTGCACAACCACCTGGGCCCTTCCGGCAACCATCTGCCCGCGTTCGGCCCGTACTTCACCGACACCCACCACACGCCGTGGGGCAGCGCGATCAACTTGGACGCGCCCGGCTCCGACGAGGTGCGCGCGTACCTGATCGGCAGCGCGCTCGCCTGGCTGCGCGACTACCGGATCGACGGGCTGCGGCTCGACGCGGTCCACGAACTCCACGACCGGCGCGCCCTGCCGTTCCTGGAGGAGCTCTCGGCGGCCGTGGACGCGCTCGCCGAAGAGCTCGGCCGGCCGCTGTTCCTGATCGGCGAGTCCGACCTCGGCGACCCGCGCGTCATCACCCCGCGCTCCGCGGGCGGTCTCGGACTGCACGCGCAGTGGAACGACGACGTGCACCACTCCGTGCACGCGGCCGTCACCGGTGAACGGCGCGGCTACTACGGGGACTTCGCACGGCAGCCGATGGCCGCGCTCGCCAAGACGCTCACGCACGGCTTCTTCCACGACGGCACGTACTCGACGTTCCGCGGCCGCCACCACGGTCGCCCGCTGGACCGCAGCGCCGTCCCCGCGCACCGGCTGCTCGCCTACACGCAGACCCACGACCAGGTCGGCAACCGGGCGCAGGGCGAGCGCCTCGGCGCGCTCGTCGGCCCCGGGCTGCTCGCGTGCGCGGCGACGCTGGTGCTCACCGGTCCTTTCACGCCGATGCTGTTCATGGGCGAGGAGTGGGCGGCGAGCACGCCCTGGCAGTACTTCACCGACCACACCGACGCCGCTCTCGCCGACGCCGTGCGCAAGGGCAGGCGGCGGGAGTTCGCGGCGCACGGCTGGGCCGAGGCGGACGTCCCGGATCCGCAGGACCCGGCCACCCGTGAGCGCTCCTGCCTGAACTGGGAAGAGCGCGAAACGGGCCACCACGCGCGCGTGCTCGCCTGGTACCGCGAACTCATCGCCCTGCGCCGGGCCCGCCCCGACCTCCAGGAACCCGATCTGGCCGCGGTCAAGGTCGCGTACGACGAGCGGGCACGGTGGATCGCCTACCGGCGCGGCGATCTTCGGGTGGCGGTGAACCTGTCGGACGTACCGGTGTCGATTCCGCTGGGGCGGCCGGTGGCACGGCTGCTCGCCGCGTGGGAACCGGTGGAACTGCCGGGCAGGGACGGGGTGCTGACGGTCCCGGCGGAGTCCTGCGTGATCGCGGTGGCGCCGTGACGCCGTGACGCCCTAAGGGCGGACGGGAGCGGGCAGTAGCGACGGGAGGCGGGCTCAGCCCTCCGACACCAGCTCCAGCAGGATCGCCTCCCATGCCCGCTCCGCCTGCACCCGCAGCAGGCCCACGGGGCTGTCGTCGGCGCCGTACAGCCGGTCCCCGAGCCGCACCAGGACATCGCACCGGGCCAGCCACAGCCCCCGCAGGCACGACCGCGGTCCGTACCCCGCCAGCGTCGCGGAGCGGACCGCGGCACGCGCGCCCACCGCGATCGTGAGCCCGGCGATGTCCTCCGCCGCGTCGCCGACGACCGCGTCGGCCCAGTCGAGGACGCCGCGCACCCGGCCGTCCGCCGACACGGTCAGATGCTCGCCCTTGAGGTCGTGGTGGACGAGCACGGTGTCGGGCTGCGGGACGAGCTGCGCGACGGCCCGCGCGGCGAGCTGGTCGAGCCGCTCGGCCTCGAACTCGCCGTCCGCGTCGAGCTTCTGGGCCGCGGCGGCGGCCTCACGGCGCAGGCTCTCCAGCGAGCGCGGCGGCACCTTCGGCACCCCGATCGGCCCGGTCCGCGCGACCGGCACCGCCCGCAGCCCCGCGAGCAGCCCGGCGAGATCCTCCTCGCCGGCCGCGGTGACGTCCCTGACCTCGGCGGACTCCCCGGGCAGCCGCTGGTCGAGGGTGCAGGCGAGGCCGGGCGCCCACTCCCCCACCGCGACGGACGCGGGCACGGCGACCGGGACGTGCGGGCGTACGAGATCACGCAGGCGCAGCTCCCGCCGCAGCCGCGCGGACATCGCCGGGTCGGTGGCCAGGCGCAGCACGTGCGCCTTGCCCACCCACCACGTGGAGTGCTCGCCGCCCTCGGTGACGGGGCGTACCTGCGGAGCGCGGCCGTCCGGAAGCATCGCCTCCAGGACGCGGCGCACGGCGTCGGCAGTGGGCTGCCGTGGCGTCGACGGCATGGCCGCTCAGCCCACGATCGCCATCTCGCGCGCCGTCGCGTTGAGGCGTCGGCCGCCGTCCTCGGTGACGGTCACGATGTCCTCGACGCGGACGCCGAACCGGCCCGGCAGGTAGACGCCGGGTTCGACGGAGAAGCACATGCCCGGCACCAGCTCCTGCTTCTCGCCCTCGATCATGTAGGGCGGTTCGTGGGTGGTGACGCCGATGCCGTGCCCGGTGCGGTGGATGAAGTACTCGCCGTACCCGGCGTCCGTGATGACCTTGCGGGCGACCCGGTCGACGTCCTGGCAGGCGATGCCGGGACGCACCGCGTCGCAGGCCGCGGTCTGCGCCTCCCGGACGATGTCGTGCACCTTGCGCTCCTCGTCCGTCGGCTCGCCGACGTGCACGGTACGGGTGGTGTCGGAGCCGTAGCCGTGCTTGAGGCCGCCGAAGTCGAGCACCACCATGTCGCCGTCCTGGATGACGCGGTCGCTCGCCTCGTGGTGCGGGTTGGCGCCGTTCGGGCCCGAGCCGACGACGGTGAAGTCGACCTGCGAGTGCCCGAACCGCTTGAGCAGTCCGGCGAGTTCACGCGCGATGTCGTTCTCCTTGCGGCCCGCGAAGGCGAGCTTCTTGATCTCCTCGTACGTGGCGTCCGCCGCGGCGCCCGCGGCGGCGAGGCGCTCCAGTTCGGCGGCGTCCTTCACGCCGCGCAGCATCGGCAGGGCCTCGGTGAGCGAGACGTACGAGGTCTCGGGCAGGGTCTTCTGCAGGCCGAGCAGATGCATCGCCCAGGCGTTGTCGCTCACCCCGAAGCGGCCCGTCACGTCGAGCAGCGGGGCGGTGACGTCGTACGGGTTCTTGCCGTCGGTCCAGTCGCGCAGCGTCATCGCGTCGGCGCCGGCGGCCTTGGCGGCGTCGGGCGCCTCCAGGGTCGGCACGACGAGCGTGGGCTCCTGGTCGGCCGCGAGCACGAGGAGCGTGAGCCGCTCGGTGTCGGCCGGCACGTGGTAGCCGGTGAGCCATACGAGGTCGGGGCCCGGCGCGACCAGCACCCCTGCGAGTCCCGCGGCGGCGGCGGACTGAGCGGCACGGTCCATGCGGGCCTTGTAGTCGGCGGCGGTGAAGGGCGCGGGTGTACCGGTCGTCATGTCCTGGCCTTTCGTACGGGTAGGCGCTCATCGGCGTGGGCGTCGTACGGGCAGCCATCCTGCCCGGCGGCGCGGGGCGGCGCGAGACCGACCTCTGCCCATGATTTCAGGCGCCGTGGGCGGGGCGCGCGGCGAACGCGGGCCTCACGTGAGCACCCCCGGTGTGACCGCCAGCTTCTGCAGCTCCCCGTTCGCGTGCCGGACCGTGATCACGACCTGCCGTCCCGGTCTGTTGTCCGCCACGTCGGCCACGTGCGCCGCCAGGTCGAGCGCGGAGCCGACGCGCCGGCCGCCGAGGCCCACCAGGACGTCGCCGCGAACCAGGCCGCCCGTGTAGCCGGGGCCCGGGATGTGCACGGCGACGACGAGCGCGCCCGACGCCTTGGGGGCGTCGACGACCTCCACGCCGAGCCCGCCCCTCGACAGGAGCGACAGCGGCGACAGGGGCGACGCGGGCGGCGTGGGCGCTGTGGTGGGTCCCGGCGTGGGCGCGCTGCTGCTCGGTGGCGGGGCCGCGGGCCGTGCCGCGGGTGGGGCCTGCCGCTTCAGTTCGGCGAGCTTGCTCATGCCGATGACCGTGGCTCCCACGGTGCCGAGGCCGATGCCCGCCAACACGAGCACGACCGCGCACAGCAGCCCGCACAGCACGCTGCACAGGCGCCTGCCGCGCCGCCGGGCGGCGTGCGGCCTGCCGGGCCTCGACGCCGCCGCGGGCCTCGTCAGCGGGTCGCCCGGCGGCTCCGGCCCCGACGTCGTGGTCGATGTCCGGCCCCCGGATCCCGGCATCGACTTGGGACGCAACGCAGTCTGTTCCACGGGTCGCCCGCCTCCGGTCCCTGGCTCACTCGGCCACGGCCAGAGCCCTACCCTCCGCGCACGCCCCCGACGATCCACGAACGAGTGAGAGTGCCGGGGCCGGCTCGAACGCCGGCACCCGGCACCCCGTGCACCTCCCGAATCGGCCGATCAGCCGATCAGCTGATCAGCCGGTGTGACCCCCGTGGCCACCGCCGTGCCCGGCCCCGTGGTCGAACTTCAGGGCTTCCTTCGGAAGCACCACGAAGGGCCGCATCATGCCCATGTCCTCGTGCTCCAGGAGGTGACAGTGGTACATGAACCGGCCGTACGCCCCGTCGAACTTCCCCATGACGCGCAGCATCTGCCCTGGCAGGGCGCGGAACACGTCCTTGTACCCCTGCTCGTTGGGCGGCAGCGGGATCACCGAGTTCGGGTCGAACGCGACCGGCTTGACCGTGCCGCCCACCTTCACGTCGAACCCGGAGGCGTCGTACACGTCCCGGCCGAGTATCTGGAAGTCGGCGAGGTGGATGTGCATCGGGTGCACGACCGGCGGGTTCACCGCGAGGTTGAGGAAGCTCCACTGCTCGTGGGTGCCCTCGCCGATGGTGAAGCCGAGCCCGTCGTTGAAGGTCCGGGCGATACGCCGGTACGTCTTCAACTCACCCTTGTCGTTGATGAGTTGAATGACACCTTCGCTGGGGACCTGGACGCCCTCGGCTCCCGCCGCGCCCTCCGTGTCGGCGGTGACCTCCGCCATCTCCCAGATCTCCGGGTGTCCGCCGCCGCCCTTGGTCGCGGGCGGCGTCAGGACGATCAGCCGGTGCCCGTGCTCGATGTCGTGCGTGAGCCTCCGGAAGGACCCGGACAGCACCTCGGGCAGCACGAACGGCTCCGGGTCACCGCCCTCGCCGACCCGGAACTCCATGACGTGCGGGTAGCGCACATCGCCGGGTACGTCCGGCTCGCCGGGCGCCTCATTGCGGCCCTTGTCGACCAGGCGCACCCGCTTGCCCGCCAGCGACGCGAAGTCGATGAGCAGGTCCATGCGCTCGGCGGGCGCGACGGGCAGCGTCGGCAGCGCGTCGTCGAAGTCGATCGGGACGGGCCGCGGCAGCAGTCCGCCGTCACTGCCGATCTGGTGCACGACGCCGGGCAGCGGGTCGCCGTCCTCGTCGATGAGCACCAGGTTGTAGATCCGCGCGTTCGACGCGTTCACCAGGCGGAAGCGGTACCAGCCCGCGTCCACCTGCGCGTAGGGCCAGATCCGCCCGTTGACCGTCGTGTACGGGCCGCTGAACGGGATGGAGACGGGCTTGCCCGTCTCCTCGTTCGCCGGGTCGACGATCACGGTCTTGTGCAGCAGCCTGCCGTTGAGCCTGCCGTCCTCGTCCGTGTCCAGGTTCCGGTCGGCGAGCAGCAGCGGTATCTCCCGCTCCCCGGAGGGGAGCCCCAGGGCGTCCTCCTCGTCGTCCCGGACCAGGTATGTCCCGTAGAGGCCCGCGTACACGTTCCACCTGGTGATGTTCATGGCGTGGTCGTGGTACCACCACTGCACCGCCTGGTGGTCGTTCGGGTACTCGGAGAGCTGGGCGTCGCCGAAGCCCACCGCGTTGTCCGCCCAGCCGTCGTTGCCGCCGCCGGTCTGCGCGCCGTGCAGGTGCGTCACGGTCCAGGCGGGCAGCGCGGCCACGTCCTCGTTCGCCGGGACGCCGCCGCGGCCGGGCTGTGTGGTCGGCGGGGGCGGCGGGTCCTGCCCCGGCTCGGTCGGCGGATTGGGCACCTCCACCGACGTCACCGGGTACTCGCTGCCCTTCGGAATGCGGTTCGTCCAGGCGATGCGGACGCGCTGCCCGCGCCGCACCTCGATCGTCGGGCCCGGCACCGTCCCCTCGTAGCCCCACATCAGTGTCGGTGGGAGCTGCGGGTGCAGCCGCTGCCACGTGGGCCGCAGCGCGATCTCCGTTTCCTGTCGGACGTCATCGGAGTCGGGCCGCAGTACCGGCGGCACCGTCAACGGCGCCACGTAAGGCGCCAGTTCCCCCACGGCGGCCGCGGCGATCTCGCTCGCGGCCTCCTCGACCCCGGTGAGTTTGTCCGTGATGCGCTCGAAGATTTCGGTCATGAAAAGAACACCCCCGTGTGTTCTCACATCGTCCCCGTTGCACGGCCGCGAACGGCCGGCCTGTCGCGGCCATGAACGGCCGTCTCACCTCACAAGACGGCTGACGCCCCAGCGAAGTTCCCCGAAGCGCCCAATCCGGACGTGCAGTTCTTGAAACCAAGCGGAACCGGAGGCGCCGGAACGCGGCCGGGGACGAAGCCGTGGGCGCGGCGGGCGAGCCAGTCGTCGCGGTAACGGTCCACGTTCGCATGCCAGTGGAGAATGCCCACCATCCAGTTCCGCAGGTCCTCGACATAGCCGTCGAGGGCCGTGCGCGCCTCGCGGTCGAGGCCGAAGTCCTCGTAAAGGACGGGCAGTTCGTGCTCGACGATGTGCTCGAACTGCCGCATGCGCTGCGTCATGAGGTCGTTCACGATGCCGAGGGCCGTCGGGTAGTCCGCACCGAAGAAGTTCTGCACGACCAGGATCGCGTTGTGGATCTCGCCCTCGTACTCGATCTCCTTCTGGTACGAGTACACGTCGTTGAGCAGCATCGCGTAGTCGATCGCCGAGTTCTCCAGGGCGCGCACCGGGCCCGTGCGGTAGATCTCGGGCGGCACGGCGGGCCCGTGGCCCGTTCGGCACAGGCTCAGGGTGAGGTCGGAGCCGAAGGTGGCGCGGCGCATCTCCAGGTAGTCGACCGGATCGGGGATGCGGTTCTGCAGCTGGTTGGCGACCTCCCACACCCAGCTCTCCGTCATGACCTCGACGGCGTCCTTCAGGGTGCGGCGCTGCTCCGGGGTCATGTCGGCCGTGGTGCGCCGCCACAGGTCGGCGAGGCCGCGCTCCATGGCGTTGGCCGGCGGCGGGATCTCCTCGCCGTTCACGGGCATGCAGTCGGCGAGCCGCGCGGTGCAGAGTGTGGCGGCGGCCGGGTCGCGGCGGTGCCCGAAGATCAGCGGGTAGTAGTCGTCCCCGTAGGTGCCCCAGGCGAGCCACTGGGAGCTGAGGTCGAGCGCCTCCGGTGAGCCGTCCGGGTCGAGTCCCGCCGCGCACAACGGCAGGTCGTAGGCGCGGAGTTTGTCCTCGTCCCAGACGCCCTCCCCCAGGATGCCCATGCGGTGCGTCCAGGGGAGCAGCCGCGCGCGGGCCCCGTCGAGCTCCGGGTTGAGGCTCAGGGCGAACGGCATGTAGATGTCGGGGATCAGGGAGGGGCCGACCTTCTGGAACGGCACGTGCGTGTACGCGCGTAGGCGCTCGGCACCGATGCCGTCGAGCAGCGCCCGTACGTCCGTGGAGCCGGCCCCGAGGCCGCTCGGCCCGCCCAGGGGCGGGCCCGACCGCGCGGCGGCCTCCTTGTTCATGTAGCGGCTCGACCGCATGTGCCACTCGTGGCCGCCGGACTGCCAGTCCTGCAGCCCGCGCGTGTACGCGGCGACCGCGGCTACCTGGTCGGGCGTGAGGCCCTTCGCCACGGAGAGTGCGGGCACTTCGGTCAGCGCGGTGTGCTCGAACTGGTGCAGCCGCGAGGTCAGCACGTCGTTGACGGCCTCCGCCGCCTCCTGTGTCGTGCAGCCGAAGAAGGTCTCCAACACCAGGA
This sequence comes from Streptomyces endophyticus, assembly GCF_035798155.1. Lineage (NCBI taxonomy): Bacteria > Bacillati > Actinomycetota > Actinomycetes > Kitasatosporales > Streptomycetaceae > Streptomyces > Streptomyces endophyticus. Next base: position 108,097 of record NZ_JAOZYC010000111.1, read on the forward strand.
CCCCGTTGGAGAGTTCCCCCTCGTCCCTGACCTCCCTCTCGTAGGAGAAGAGGTCGTTGCGCAGATGCACGGCGTCGGCGAACGTCTCCATGAGGACGCGCAGGGGCCTCGACCGCGCGACGGATGTCGGGACTTCGGCGGTCGCGTACTCCACCAGGCCCGCCGACCAGGGGGCGCCGCCCACCTTGCGGCGCATCTCGATGTACTCGACGGGGTTGGCGATCCGCCCCTCGTTGATGTTGGACAGCTCCCACATCGACTCGTTCAGGAGGTGCTCGGTCGACTCCGCGAAGCGGCGCCGCCAGTCCATCGACATGGCGGGCACGGTGCGCCGCCACAGGTCGATGAGGCCCGCCTCGACCGGGTTCTCCGGCTCGGGCACGGGGGTGTCGAGCTCCATCGGCATGAACAGCGGCAGCCGGTCCAGGTGCGCCTTGCCGGCCGTCCGGTCGTTCGTGCGCTTGTACATGTCCAGGAAGTGGTCGTCGAAGAAGAAGACCCACACGTACCAGTCGGTGATCAAGGAGAGCGCCGGGCCGTCGCAGTCGGGGTGCGTGTACGCGCACAACAGGCCGTAGTCGTGCGCGTCGAGGTCCCCCTGGTCCCAGACACCGCTGCCCTCCAGCATCCCCATCTCGCGGGCCCACACCGTGGAGTGGGCCCGCGCCTCGTCCAGGTGCGGATTGAGCCGGGCCTGGTACGGCATGTAGAAGCGCGGCAGACGGAAGGGCTGCGTGGACTCGTATGTCATGGGCGCCGCCCTACCCGTGGCCGTCAACCGGCATCCACGGGGCGGAACATGATCGTCCCATCGCGTGAACCGGGATTGTTCGACGTACGTTCTGGGAAACGCACGCCCGTTGCCCGTACGAAACGAAGGACCTACGTTGCGCATCAGGACCACGTCGACCGCCGCCCGCTGCCTGGTCACCCTGGGCGCTGCCACCGCGCTCGCCCTCGGCGGGGCGGCCCTCCCGGCGTCCGCGGCCCCCGCCCCGGCCCCCGCCCCGGCCGCC
>NZ_JAOZYC010000112.1:0-217 GCF_035798155.1 Streptomyces endophyticus
CCCCTGATCAAGTAACCCGGTCACAGGCGATCTGATGTGAAATGACTCTACCGGGGTTGCCCCCACAGCCCATCAGCAAGCTGCTGTAGAGTCTAGCGGCGATTAAGCGGCTAGAGCGTAAGTTTCGTCGTTTGCGACTAAATAAATTCAGTGTTTAACGGGATGACTGAAATCCCGGTATGCCCTCATCCGCTTCGCAACCCCCGTCGAAACCAGG
>NZ_JAOZYC010000113.1:0-106939 GCF_035798155.1 Streptomyces endophyticus
CGCTGGCCGACCCGCGGCTCGGCCCCGACGCGCAGTGGTCGTCGATCGGCCCGTACCGGCTGCTGACCGCGCTCCCCGCGGAGGCCGCGCACGACCCCGCGGTCGCGCCCCTGCTCTCCCCCGCCCACCGTCAACTGGCGCGCACCGCCGAGATGTTCCTCGACTGCGCGGGCCAGGCGGGCCGCACGGCCGCGGCCCTCGGCATCCACCGCCAGACGCTGTACTACCGGCTGTCGCGGGTGGAACAGCTCACCGGGCTCGACCTGGACGAGGGCGAGGACCGGCTGCTCCTCCACATGGGGCTGAAGGCGTCACGGCTGTGAGACTTCCGTGGACTGTGCGGCCGTGATCAACCGACGCATTCCCTCGGTGAGTTCCTCGGCGCTCGGCGCGCTCTCCGGGTCGAGCATGTACTCCGCGATGAGCCCGGTCATCAGCGTCATGTAGAGCTTGCCGAGGGTGCCGACGCTGGGGTGGTCGACCGGCGGTTCCTCGCCACCCATGAACGCGGGGATGACCCCACGGCCGCCCTCGCCCTGGGCCTTCGCCACGATCTCCCGCACGGCGGGCAACTTGTCGCCCATCACCACGAGTTCCATGCCCAGATGCCACATGGTGCCGGGCCTGCCCAGGCTCTCGATGACATTGCCCCACACCTCCTGGAAGCGCTCCAGGGAGCCGGCCGGAGCCGTCAGATCACCCCGGTCGAAGGCGTCGCCGGACTCCTCGGCCAGTACGAGGTAGGCCTGCGCCAGCAGCGCGTCCTTCGACCCGTAGTGGTAGCCGATCGACGCCAGGTTCGCCCCCGACTCCTTGACGATGTCGCGCGCCGTCGTACGCACGAACCCCTTCTCCAGCAGGCAGCGCTTGGCGCCTTCGAGCAGATCCTCACGATGTCCCATGGCCCCACTCTAACCGGAATTCAGACGCACGTCTTAAACGCATGTCCTACACACTCGTACTAGACAAGCGTTTAAGACGCTCGTACAGTTCCTGCCATGACGAACCCGACGAGCACCACCCCACCCGCCGACTCCCTCGCGGGGCGCCGCGAGTGGACCGCCCTCGGCGTGCTGATGCTTCCGCTGCTCCTGGTCTCGATGGACGTCTCCGTCCTCTACTTCGCGATCCCCCAGATCAGCGCCGACCTGGAGCCGAGCGGCACCCAGCAACTGTGGATCTTCGACATCTACGCGTTCGTGCTCGCCGGCCTGCTGATGACGATGGGCTCGCTCGGCGACCGCATCGGGCGCCGCAAGCTGCTCCTGATCGGCGCCGCCGCCTTCGGCACCGCCTCGCTCCTGGCCGCGTACGCGAACAGCGCCGAGACGCTCATCGCCGCCCGCGCGCTCCTCGGGGTCGGCGGCGCGACGCTCATGCCGTCCACCATGGGAATCGTCCGCACGATGTTCACCGACCCCGGCCAGCGCGCGAAGGCCATCGGCATGTGGTCCGGCGTCATGACCGGCGGCATCGCCCTCGGTTCGGTGATGAGCGGAGTCCTCGTCGAGCACTTCTGGTGGGGCTCGGTCTTCCTCGTCAACCTGCCCGCGATGGTGCTGCTCCTGGCCCTCGGCCCGGTCCTGCTGCCGGAGTCCAGGAACCCGGAGCCCGGCCGCTTCGACCTGCTCAGCGTGCCGCTGTCGATGGCCGCCGTACTGCCCGTCATCTACGGCATCAAGGAGATCCCGTCCGAGGGCTGGAACGTGCGGTACGTCGTCTCGATCACCGTGGGGCTGCTGTTCGCCGCCCTGTTCGTGCACCGCCAGCGCACCGCGAAGTCGCCGCTGGTCTCCCCCGCCCTGTTCCGCGGCCGGGGATTCGCCCCCGGAGTCGTCCTGAACCTCGTCTCCTCCTTCGGCATGATGGGCTCGGCGTACTTCACCACGCAGTACCTCCAGTCCGTGCTCGGCAAGAGCTCCATGGCGGCCGCCCTCTGGTCGCTGCTGCCCACCGTCCTGGTCGGTGTGGCGGCTCCCGTCTCGGCGCGGCTCGTCGCGAAGGGTGTGCACCGCGCCCATGTCGTCGCCGGCGGTTTCACCGTCGCCGCCTGCGGATACGCGCTGCTCGCCCTGGCCGGCACCGACTCGCTCTGGCTGGTCCTGGCCGGCGCGGGTGTCCTCGCCTCCGGAATCGTGACCGTGATGTCCCAGATGATGGACCTGGCGCTGGGCGCCGTCCCGGTCGCCAACTCGGGCTCCGCCGCGTCCCTGTTGGAGACGGGAGCCGAGTTCGGCGGCGCCCTCGGCATGGCCGTCCTGGGCTCCATCGGTACGGCCGTCTACCGCCACGGCGTCCCCGCCGACGCCCCGGCCGCGGCCCACGAAACGCTGGGCGGCGCCCTCGCGGTCGCCGGGAAGCTGCCGGGCGACGCGGGCCGGGCCCTGACGGCCGCCGCACGGGAGGCCTTCACCGACGGCATGCAGGCGGCGGCGATCGCCGGGGCGGTCCTGCTCCTGGCCGCCGCGGTCCTCTCCGTGGCGACCCTGCGCAAGGTGGTGGTCCGCGAGACCGCGGCGGCCGACGAAGACACGGCCCCCGACGCGGCGCCGGGCGAGAAGGCGACGGTCTGACAGCGCGGGCAGCGCTCCGGCAGCCCTCGCCAGCGCCCTCCGGTCAGGATGGACCGCGCCAGGACCGTGCCAGGATGGGCCCGTGGCTCAGACATTCGATACGCCGTTCATCGGCCGGGCGGACGAACTCGCCCGGCTCACCGGCGTCCTGGAGCGGGCCGCGGCCGGCGACCCCCGCGCCGTCCTGGTGGCGGGGGACGCCGGCGTCGGCAAGACCCGGGCGCTGACGGAGGCCGCGGCGCACGCCGTCGCCACCGGCCTGACCGTCCTGACCGGCCACTGCGTGGACCTCGGCGACGTGGGCCTGCCGTACCTCCCGTTCACGGAGATCCTCGGCGCGGCGGCCGCCGACGACAGGCTCGCCCCGGCCTTCGCCGCGTACCCCGCGGTGGACCGGCTCATCGGCGGGGCCTCGGGGGCAGGCCCCGCGCCCGACCCGGGCAGCCGCCTCCAGCTCTTCGAGGGCGTCGCCGGGCTCCTCGCCGACCTGGCCGACCTGGCCCCGCTGCTCCTGGTCGTCGAGGACCTCCACTGGGCCGACCAGTCCTCCCGCGACCTGCTCCGCTTCCTGCTCAGCCGGGGCGTCCTGCAGCGGCCCGCGCCGGGCGGCCCGCGCCGCCGCCTCGCGGTCTTCGCCTCGTACCGCGCGGACGACCTGCACCGCCGCCACCCCCTGCGGCCGCTGCTCGCCGAGCTGATCAGGCTGCCCGCCGTCGACCGTCTCGACCTGCGCCCGATGGCCGACGCGGACATGGCCCGGCTCGTACGCGCACGACGCACAGGCCCGGTGCCCGACGGCACGGTCCGCCGCATCGTCGACCGCGCCGAGGGAAACGCCTTCTACGCCGAGGAGTTGCTCGCCGCACTGCCCGGCGACGACGAGGGGGCCGACTCCCTCTCCATGCCCAGCGGCCTGGCAGACGTGCTCCTCATCCGGATCGAGCAACTCACCGAGACCGCCCAGCAGGTCCTGCGCACGGCGGCCGTCGCGGGCCGCCGGGTCGGGCACGAGCTGCTGCGGGCCGCCGTACAACTGCCCGAGGAGGAGCTGGAGTCGGCGCTGCGCGAGGCCGTCGGACGCCAGCTCCTCGTGCCGGGCGACGACGCGACGTACTCGTTCCGGCACGCACTCACCCGCGAGGCCGTGTACGCGGACCTGCTGCCCGGTGAACGGGTCCGGCTGCACGGGCGGTTCGCCGCGCTCCTCGCGGGCGAGGGCCGTTCGCCGCAGAGCGCGGCCGAGCGCGCCCATCACTCGCGCGAGAGCCACGACCTGGCCGACGCCCTCGCCGCCTCCCTCGAAGCCGCCGACCACGCCCAGCGCGTCGGCGCGCCCGCCGAGGAGCTGCGGCACCTGGAGGCCGCGCTGGAACTTCTGGCCGTGGTGGACCCGTCCGCACGCCCCGATGCCGGCGACACGACCACCCTCACCCTGCGCGCCTCGGCCGCCGCCGCCCGCGCGGGCGACCCCCATCGCGCGGTCCAGCTCACCCGCTCCGCGCTCGCCCGGGCCGGCTCCGACGCCGACTCCGAACTCGCGGCGCGCGTGCGCTACACCCTCGCGGGCAATCTGATCCGGATCGACCACCTGGAGGCCGCGTTCACGTACAGCAGTGAGGCGCTGGCACTGATCCCGGCCGAGCCGCCCTCGGGCACCTGGGTGTGGGCCGCCGCGACCCATGTCCTGACCGCGCGGCACGTGGGCCGGAACGAGGACGCCGAGCGGGTCGCCCGGCAGGCGCTCGACGTCGCGGAACGGCTCGAACTGGCCGACGCCCAGGCCGACTTGATGATCTCGCTGGTCGTCCTGGAGGCAAACAACCGGCGTACCCAGCAGGGCCGGGACCGCCTGCTCAGCGCCCGTGAGCTGGCCGGCGCCGCCGGGAACCTCGGCGTGGAGATGCGGGCGTTGTACAACCTCGCCGTCGGCTGTTACGAATCCGGCGACCTGGACGGGTGCCTGCCCTGGCTCACGGACGGCCTCGACCTCGCCCGCCGCGCAGGCCTCCTCACCTCGCCGTACGCCCTGGAACTGCGCTACCTGCAGTCCCTGCTGCTCTACACCCTGGGCCGCTGGGACGAGTGCGCGCGTGCGGCGGCCGCCGACACCGAACTGCTGCCGCCCGCGGGCGGGTTCGCGATCGCGCCCGCACTGTACGTGGCCCTGGCCCGCGGCGAGTACGACGCGGCCGTCACCGGGGCGCGGGGGCTGCTCGACCAGCACTTCGACTGGATGGCGGCGCTCGTCGCCGCGATCGTGCTGACCGACGCGGCGGCGCTGCGCGGCGCCGCCGAGGACTGTGTACGGCAGATGCGCGCGTCGGTCGATTCACTCACCGATGTCGCGGGGGGCGCGCGGCCCGACGTCGTGGTGCGGCTCGCCGCGCTGGCCCTGGCGGCCGTCGCGGACGCGGCGGAGGAGGCCCGCCTGTCCGGCGACACGGCGGGCGCGGACCGCTGGGCGGGGACCGCCACCGAGCTGGTGGAGCTGGCCCGCGACACGGCGGCCCACGGTGAGGACGGCACGGAGCAGGGCCCCGAGGGCCTGGCCTGGCTGGCCCGCGCCGAGGCCGAGCGGATCCGCGCCGCGACCGGTCCCGACGTCGCGGCCTGGGAGCGGGCCGTGACGGCGTTCGACTACGGCGATCCGTACGAACTGGCCCGCTGCCAACGGCGGTTGGCCGAGGCCCTGCTCACCGACGACCGCCGCGAGGAGGCCACCGAGCAGGCCTACGCGGCCCGGGACACGGCCGTACGGCTCGGGGCGGAGCCGCTGCGCGCGGCCCTGGACACCCTGATCCGGCGGGGCCGCCTCGCCGCCGGGGACCGCATCGCCGCACTGACCGCCCGGGAGAGCGACGTGCTGCGGCTGCTCGGTCGGGGGCGTACCAACCGCCAGATCGGCGAGGAGCTGTTCATCAGCGGCAAGACCGCGAGCGTCCACGTCTCGAACATCCTGGCCAAGCTGGGCGCCGCGAGCCGCACCGAGGCCGTGGGCATCGCCTACCGCGAGGGCCTGATCGAACCGGAGACGAGCGCTTCCGGCTAAAGACACGAGCTGAACGCACGAGGACCGGGTCACCCGTGGATGACCCGGCCCTCGGTTCAGCTCTGGCAGTGCGCCGTCAGGACTCAGACGAGGTTGACGGACCGCGACAAGGTCGCGCCGATCTCGGCGGCCAGCTCGTTGAGAACCGACTGCGGCACCGTGTCGTCCACGGTCAGGACCGCGAGGGCCTCGCCGCCGACGTCGGCGCGCGAGACCTGCATGCCGCCGATGTTGATGCCCGCCTCGCCGAGGACACGGCCCACCGTGCCGACGACGCCCGGACGGTCCTCGTAGCGCAGGACGACCATGTGCTCGGCGAGCGCCAGGTCCACGTCGTACTCGCCGACCGCGACGATCTTCTGCAGGTGCTTCGGGCCCGCGAGCGTGCCGGAGACCGAGACCTCCTGGCCGCTGCCGAGGGTGCCGCGCACCGTGACGACGTTGCGGTGCTCGGGCGACTCGGACGAGGTCGTCAGACGGACCTCGACGCCGCGCTCCTGCGCGAACAGCGGGGCGTTGACGTACGACACCGTCTCGTCGACGACGTCCTCGAACACGCCCTTGAGCGCGGAGAGTTCGAGCACCTTCACGTCGTGCTGGGTGATCTCGCCGTACACCTCGACGTCGAGGCGGGCCGCGACCTCGCCCGCGAGCGCCGTGAAGATCCGGCCGAGACGCTCGGCGAGCGGCAGGCCCGGCTTGACGTCCTCGGCGATGACGCCGCCCTGGACGTTCACCGCGTCCGGCACGAGCTCGCCGGAGAGCGCGAGGCGCACCGACTTGGCGACGGCGACGCCCGCCTTCTCCTGCGCCTCGTCCGTGGAGGCGCCGAGGTGCGGGGTACAGACGACCTGGTCGAACTGGAACAGCGGGGAGTCCGTGCAGGGCTCCTTCGCGTACACGTCGAGGCCGGCGCCCGCGACGCGGCCCTCCTTGATCGCCGAGTACAGCGCCTCTTCGTCGACGATCCCGCCGCGCGCGGCGTTGACGATGCGCACGTTCGGCTTGACCTTGTGCAGCGCCTCGTCGCCGATGAGACCGAGGGTCTCGGGGGTCTTGGGGAGGTGGACGGTGATGAAGTCCGAGACCTCGAGCAGCTCGTCGAGGGTGAGGACCTTCACGCCCATCTGCGCGGCGCGCGCGGGCTGCACGTACGGGTCGTACGCGACGACCTTCATGCCGAAGGCGGACATGCGCTGCGCGACGAGGGCACCGATGCGGCCCAGGCCCACGACACCCAGCGTCTTCTCCGCGAGCTCGACGCCCGTGTACTTGCTGCGCTTCCACTCGCCGGCCTTGAGGGCCTGCGAGCCCTGCGGGATGTTGCGCGCGGTGGCGATGAGCAGACCGCAGGCGAGCTCAGCGGCGGTGACGATGTTGGAGGTCGGCGCGTTGACGACCATCACGCCTGCCTTGGTGGCGGCGGACACGTCGACGTTGTCGAGGCCGACGCCGGCTCGTGCGACGACCTTCAGCTTCTTCGCGGCGGCGATCGCCTCGGCGTCGACCTTGGTGGCCGAGCGGATCAGGATCGCGTCGACGTCGGCGATGGCGGGCAGCAGAGCAGCCCGGTCCGCGCCGTTGCACTGGCGGATCTCGAAGTCCGGGCCCAAGGCGTCGACCGTCGCAGGCGACAGCTCTTCGGCGATGAGTACGACGGGTTTGCCGTTGGCAGCAGTGCTCACGTGAGTCCTCACAGGTCCATTGCGGACGGCCGTCCCGACGGCCGCAGGCGGTGGAGGGTGCTTGCCGCGATTAAGACGCACGACGCTGTGGGCCCAACGCGAATGTAGTCAGCAGTGTAGTGGCGCTGAGGAGGGCTTCTTACGCCTCCTCGGAAGGATCACCCGTCCGAGGCTGGACGGAATGGACAACGGGCCGCGGCATCGGCCGCGGCCCGTTGTCGTGAGGCCTAGGCCTCTTCGTCGTTCACCCAGCTCATGAGCTTGCGCAGCTCCTTGCCGGTGGTCGCCAGGAGGCTGTTCTCGTCCTGGGTCTTGTACTCGTTGTACTTCTTCAGACCGCCGTGGTACTCGTCCATCCACTGCTGGGCGAACGTGCCGTCCTGGATCTCGGCGAGGACCTTCTTCATCTCGGCCTTGGTGGCGTCCGTGATGATCCGCGGGCCGGTGACGTAGTCGCCCCACTCGGCGGTCTCGGAGACCGACCAGCGCATCTTCTCCAGGCCGCCCTCGTACATGAGGTCGACGATGAGCTTCAGCTCGTGCAGGCACTCGAAGTACGCGATCTCCGGCTGGTAACCGGCCTCGGTCAGCGTCTCGAAGCCGGCCTTGACCAGCGCGGCCGTGCCACCACAGAGGACGGCCTGCTCACCGAACAGGTCGGTCTCGGTCTCCTCGGTGAAGGTCGTCTTGATGACGCCGGCGCGCGTGCCGCCGATGCCCTTCGCGTAGGAGAGGGCCAGCTCGAAGCCCTTGCCGGTGGCGTCCTGCTCGACGGCCGCGATGCACGGAACGCCGCGACCCTCCTCGTACTGACGGCGCACGAGGTGGCCCGGGCCCTTCGGGGCGACCATGCAGACGTCCACGCCGGCCGGGGGCTTGATGAAGCCGTAGCGGATGTTCAGGCCGTGGCCGAAGAACAGCGCGTCGCCGTCCTTCAGGTTCGGGGCGATGGTCTCCTCGTAGACCTGGCCCTGGATCGGGTCCGGGACGAGGATCATGATGACGTCGGCCTCGGCCGCGGCCTCGGACGGCGTGACCACGCGCAGGCCCTGCTCCTCGGCCTTGGCCTTGGACTTGGAGCCCTCGTGCAGACCGACGCGCACGTCGACGCCCGAGTCGCGCAGCGAGAGCGCGTGGGCGTGGCCCTGGGAGCCGTAGCCGATCACCGCGACCTTGCGGTTCTGGATGATGGACAGGTCGGCATCGTCGTCGTAGAACAGCTCGGCCACTGGGGTTCTCCTTGGTGTGCTGGTGTTACGTCCCACCGTACGGCGGGGTGCGGAAGGGAAGTTTTCAGGTCTCGCCATGCGAGAGGGCGCGCGGTGGTGCCGCGCGGTTACGCGGTGCGGTCGAGCGCCCGCAGGCTCCGGTCGGTGATGGAGCGCGAGCCGCGGCCGACCGCGATGGTGCCGGACTGGACGAGCTCCTTGATGCCGAAGGGTTCCAGCATCTTGAGCATCGCCTCCAGCTTGTCGCTGGAGCCGGTGGCCTCGATGGTGACGGCCTCCGGGGAGACGTCCACGGTCTTGGCGCGGAACAGCTGGACGATCTCGACGATCTGCGAGCGCGTCTCGTTGTCGGCGCGGACCTTGGCGAGCACCAGCTCGCGGGCCACGGCCGCGTCGGGCTCCAGCTCGACGATCTTCAGGACGTTGACCAGCTTGTTGAGCTGCTTCGTGACCTGTTCGAGCGGGAGCGATTCGACATTCACGACAATGGTGATGCGCGAGATGTCGGGGTGCTCGGTGACGCCGACGGCGAGCGAGTCGATGTTGAAGCCGCGGCGCGAGAAGAGGGCGGTGATCCGGGCCAGGACACCGGGCTTGTTCTCGACCAGGACGGAGAGCGTGTGCTTGGACATATCTCTTGGTCTCTCTCTACGTCTCGGCGTCTCAGTCGTCTTCGCTGTCGCCGAAGTCGGGACGGACGTCCCGAGCGGCCATGATCTCGTCGTTGGAGGTGCCGGCGGCGACCATCGGCCACACCATGGCGTCCTCGTGGACGATGAAGTCGACCACGACCGGGCGGTCGTTGATCGAGTTCGCCTCCTCGATGCACTTGTCGAGGTCCTCGGGGCGCTCACAGCGGATGGCGTAGCAGCCCATGGCCTCGCTCAGCTTCACGAAGTCCGGGATACGGGTGCCCTTGTTGGGCGGGGTCTCGCCGTCCGGGCCCGCGTGCAGCACGGTGTTCGAGTAGCGCTGGTTGTAGAACAGCGTCTGCCACTGGCGGACCATCCCGAGGGCGCCGTTGTTGATGATGGCGACCTTGATCGGGATGTTGTTCAGGGCGCAGGTGGTCAGCTCCTGATTGGTCATCTGGAAGCAGCCGTCGCCGTCGATCGCCCAGACCGGCCTGTCCGGCGCGCCGGCCTTGGCGCCCATCGCGGCGGGCACCGCGTAGCCCATGGTTCCGGCGCCGCCCGAGTTCAGCCAGGTGGCGGGCTTCTCGTACTGGATGTAGTGCGCGGCCCACATCTGGTGCTGGCCGACGCCCGCCGCGAAGATCGTGTCCTCGGGGGCGAGTTGGCCGATGCGCTCGATGACCTGCTGCGGGGAGAGCGAGCCGTCCGCGGGCTGGTCGTAGCCCAGCGGGTACGTCTCGCGCCAGCGGTTGAGGTCGTTCCACCAGGCGCTGTAGTCGCCCGTGTGACCGTCGCTGTGCTCCTTCTGGACCGTCTGGATCAGGTCGGCGATGACCTCGCGGGCGTCCCCGACGATCGGCACGTCGGCGACGCGGTTCTTGCCGATCTCCGCCGGGTCGATATCGGCGTGCACGATCTTCGCGTACGGGGCGAAGCTGTCCAGGTTGCCGGTGACGCGGTCGTCGAAGCGGGTTCCGAGGGCGACGATCAGGTCGGCCTTCTGCAGCGCGGTGACGGCGGTGACCGCACCGTGCATGCCCGGCATTCCCACGTGCAGCGGGTGGCTGTCGGGGAATGCGCCGAGCGCCATCAGGGTGGTGGTGACGGGCGCTCCGGTGAGCTCGGCGAGCATCTTGAGCTCGGCGGTGGCCTGCGCCTTGAGGACGCCGCCACCGACGTAGAGGACGGGCCGCTTCGCATTTGTGATCAGCTTCGCGGCCTCGCGGATCTGCTTGGCGTGCGGCTTCATCACCGGGCGGTAGCCGGGCAGGTCCTGCTGCGGCGGCCAGGTGAACGTCGTCTGCGCCTGCAGGATGTCCTTCGGGATGTCCACGAGGACCGGGCCGGGGCGGCCGGTGGCCGCGATGTGGAACGCCTCGGCGATCGCCTTCGGGATGTCCTCGGCCTTCGTGACCAGGAAGCTGTGCTTGGTGATCGGCATGGTGATGCCGACGATGTCCGCCTCCTGGAAGGCGTCCGTACCGATCGCCTTGGAGACGACCTGGCCGGTGATCGCGACGAGCGGCACCGAGTCCATCATCGCGTCGGCGATCGGCGTCACCAGGTTGGTCGCACCCGGACCCGAAGTCGCCATGCAGACACCGACCTTGCCGGTGGCCTGCGCGTAACCGGTGGCCGCGTGGCCTGCGCCCTGCTCGTGACGGACGAGCACGTGACGCACCCGGCTCGAGTCCATCATCGGGTCGTACGCGGGAAGGATCGTGCCGCCGGGGATACCGAATACGGTGTCGACCCCGACCTCCTCAAGCGAGCGAATGAGGGACTTCGCACCCGTGACGTGCTCGACGGGGGCGGACTGCTGTCCTCCGGAACGGGGCCGCGGCTGCGGCTGGCTGGCCCCGGTGGCCTGCTCGGTCATCGGCATTCTCTTCTCGATGCTGAGGGTTTTTGCGAGGGTTATGCAGGGTCTTACGTGTGTGTCGGGCGGTTGGCGGCGGATCTGAACCGGCACCAGTGCAACAAAAAACCCCCCGTGCCGTGAGGCAAGCGAGGGGAGCGCGCCGGGTGCGGTCGCTGGGTTTCCGGTGTTCGAACCAGTGGTCCCAGCGTCAGCCGACGCGCTTTCCAAGTACGAGAATTCGGGTGCGCATGGCACTGACCCTCCCCCCGGCGCCCAGGGCGTGTCAAGTGGGTGGGACGGCCGTCTCATTATGTGAGCGCAGGGTGGTGAAGCCCGCGAACACCGGCTCGGCGGAGCTCCCGGGGACCGGATACTCCCCCGAGGTGAGCGCGCGACGCAGCCGGTACTCGTCGAGCGGCCCGGAGAACGCCATGCCCTGCCCGTGCGTGCACCCCATCGCACGCAGCGCGGCGACCTGCTCGGGCAGGTCCACACCGTCCGCCACGGAGTTGAGTCCGAGGTCGCCCGCGATCCGCAGCAGCCCGCTGGTGATCTTGTGCAGCCGCGCGGACTCCACGACGCCCTCGATCAGCGAGCGGTCCAGCTTCAGTACGTCGACGGGGAGTCGACGCAGCGCCGTAATGGCCGCATAGCCGCTGCCGAATCCGTCCAGCGCGATCCGGACGCCGAGGCGGCGCAGCGCCGTCAGACGCCGCTCCAGCTCGTCCAGCGGGACTCTGGGATCGCTGTCCGCCAGCTCGATCACGAGCGCGCCCGAGGGCAGCCCGTGCCGGGTGAGGAGCGCTTCTATCGAGCCGAGCGGCATGGCCCGGTCAAGGAGTCTGCGGGCGCCGATCCGCACCGCGACCGGCGTCGCATGCCCGCTGTGTCCGCGCTCGGCGGCCTGCTCGACGGCCTCCTCCAGCATCCAGCGGCCGAGCTCCGCGGTGCGCTCGCTGTCGTCGGCCACCCGAAGGAACTCGGCGGGCGTGAACAGGATGCCCTGCGCGCTGCGCCATCTGGCCTGCGCGGCGACCGCCGTGATCCGGCCGTCGTCGAGCGAGACGATCGGCTGGTGGAGCAGCGCGAACTCGCCCTCGTGCAGCGCCGATCGCAGCCGCGTCGCCAGCTCCGCCTTGCGTACGACGTCGGCCTGCATCTGCGGCGCGTACAGCTCGACGCGGCCCTTGCCCGCCGCCTTCGCCCGGTACATCGCCAGGTCGGCATTGCGCAGCAGCTCGCCCGCCCCTATGTCCGGCTCGGCGAAGGCGACACCGATGGAGGCGGCGACCCGCACACCGTCGTGCCCGTCGATCGAGTACGGCTGGGACAGGGTGATTCTGAGCCGGTCGGCCAGCTCGTAGATCTGCTGTTCTCTCGCGGTGTGGTCGCGCCCCCCGTCACCCACGATCAGCGCCGCGAACTCGTCACCGCCCAGCCGGGCCGCGGTGTCCGAGGCGCGTACGGATTCGGCCAGCCTTCTCGCCGCCTGGACCAGCAGCTCGTCGCCCGCCTGATGGCCGATCGTGTCGTTGACCTGCTTGAAGCCGTCGAGGTCGATGAAGAGCACGGCGGTGCCCAGGTCGCCGGCCCGCCGCCCGGCGAGGGCCTGTCCGACCCGCCTGGTGAACAGCGACCTGTTGGGCAGGTCGGTCAGCGGGTCGTGCTCCGCGTTGTGCTGCAACTGGGCCTGAAGACGCACCCGCTCGGTCACGTCCCTGCTGTTGAGGATCAGCCCGCCGTGGTGGCGGTTGACCGTCGACTCCACGTTCAGCCAGGTGCCCGTGCCGGAGCGGAAGCGGCATTCGATGCGCGTAGTGGGCTCCTCGACCTGGCTCGCGGCGAGGAATCTGCGCACCTCGTGCATCACACGCCCGAGGTCCTCGGGATGGATGATCGACGCGAGCTCGGAGCCGACGAGGTCCTCGGCGTCCCGTCCGTAGACACCCGCGGCGGCCGGGCTGACGTATCTCAGCGTCCCGTTCGGCGCGGCGATCATGATGACGTCGCTGGAGCCCTGGACCAGTGAGCGGAAGTGGTTCTCCTTCTGCGCCAGTTCCTGGGTGAGCGTGATGTTGTCGAGCAGCATGATGCCCTGGCGCATGACGAGTGCCAGGACGACGGTGCAGGCCGTGAAGAGCACGACGCGGTCCACCCGATGCCCGTTCAGCACGTTGTAGAGAATGCCCAACGTGCAGACGGCGGCGGCCAGATACGGGGTGAGCGCGGCCAGCGAGCCGGAGATGGGCCGGGTGTAGCTGACCTGGTAGCGGCCGCCGGGCCCGAGCGAGTGGTCCTCCTCGCGCACACCGCGCCGCGCCCCCACCCACGGCGCGTACGCGAGCAGCAGCGAGCCGGCGAACCAGCCGGCGTCCAGGATCTCGCCCGAGCGGTAGCTGGCGTGCAGCAGCGGCGAGGTGAACAGGGCGTCGCACATCACGGTGAGGGCGAGCGCGCCGATCGCGGTGTTCACCGCCGTGCGGTTCCCGGGAGAGCGCCGGAAGTGCAGCGCGAGCACCATGCTGACCAGGGCGATGTCGAGCAGCGGATACGCGAGGGAGAGCGCGGTGCGGGTGACGCTCTGGCCCTCGAACTCGGCGGTGTGCGCGAGGGCGAGGCTCCAGGAGAGGGTGACCAGGGAGCCGGCGATGAGCCAGGCGTCGAGCGCGAGGCAGATCCAGCCGGCCTTGGTGACGGGCCGCCGGGCCAGGACGAGCAGGCCGATGATGGCGGGCGGCGCGAAGCAGAGGAAGAACAGGTCGGCGAGGCTCGGCGTGGGCACCGGCTCGCGCAGGACGACCTCGTACCAACCCCACACCCCGTTGCCGAGGCTGGCCATGAGCGAGGAGAAGGCGAACAGGAGCCAGGCGGGTCGAAAGCGGCTGCGACTGCTGCGCGCGTACACGAAATTCGACACGGCGGCGATCGCCGCCGCGATGCTCAGGCCGAAGTCACCCATGATCAGGGCGAGTCGGTCCGATCCCCAGCCGAGCGCGGACCCCACCGCGAAGCCGGCGCACAGCAGGGCGAGGAACAACTGGGCTCCCGTGCCGCCCCGCTGCGGGGCGCGGGCGGGGGCCTGGCCGCCGGAGTACATCGAGGCGCCCAGTGCCGTCGTCGGCGTGGGGTGCGTGCTCACCGGGCCGCCTCGGTCCGCGGCGCGGCTCCCGTGTCCGCCTTCCCCTGGCCCGCCGGCTGATGCCTTCTGCGGCCGCCGCGCGGACCGGTCCGATGCACATGCGTCCTGCGGCAGCCGGGACTTCGGCCCCGCATCGCCGCGCGGGTCAGCGCACAGGACCGCCGTCGGCGGCCCCGTCGCGTCGGATCGTTCGCCCATAGGCCGTGCATCGCCCGTCGCCCCCCTCGCAGTCCGTCACTCTTCCCCGGCGCCGCGTGCTGGCACGGCGCTGCCCCAGTCGGGACGATACACCAGTCTCGTCACTCAGGGACATAGTTCCTCTACTCTCCGTGACGACCAGGCACGATGCGGGCGGCGGGTGGGCACGGGGTGCATCCGAGCGGGCGCACAGCGTGCCCGACGAACGCCGTGCGGCGACGCGGGAGTTACCCGTGGGGCCGGTGTGGTTCGCGGACTCTGCGGGGTGTGCCGAGTCGCGGGGTGACCAGGTGTCAGTCGCTGCGCCCGTCGATGGTGAGCACGACGTTCTCGAGCGGCTCCCCCGCCGCGAACCGCGTGAGCTGAGCGGCGAGGAGACGCTTGGCCCGCGGCAGGAAGGCGGATGTGGGTCCGCCCACGTGCGGCGAGATGAGCACCCCTGGAGCCTGCCACAACGGGTGCTCCTGGGGCAGCGGTTCGGGGTCGGTGACGTCGAGGGCCGCTGTGATTCGGCCGGTCTCCAGTTCCGCGAGGAGGGCCTTGGTGTCGACGACCGGGCCGCGGCCGACGTTCACGAGCAGCGCGCCGTCCTTGAGGCGCGCGAGGAACTCGGCGTTCACCAGGCCGCGGGTGTCCTCGGTGAGCGGGGTCACCATGATGACGACATCGGCCTCCGGCAGCAGTTCCGGCAGTTCGGTGAGCGGGTGCACGGGCCCGCGCTCCGTTGTACGTGCGGAGCGCGCGACGCGTGCCACCCGCGCGACCTCGAACGGCGTGAGCCGGTCCTCGATGGCACCGCCGATGGCGCCGTACCCCACGATGAGGACGTGCTTGTCGGCGAGCGCAGGCCGAAATCCGCCGCGCCACTCGCCGCGGTCCTGCCCACGGACGAAGTCGGGGATGCCGCGCAGGGAGGCGAGGATCAGGGTGAGCGCGAGCTCGGCGGTGCTGGCGTCGTGCACGCCCCGCGCATTGCACAACTGGACGCCGGGGCGCAGGTACTTCAGCCCGCCCTGTACGTGGTCGACCCCCGCGGAGAGCGTCTGCACAGCACGTAGGGACGTCATCTCGGGCATCGGGCGGACGCCGAGGCCCGGCGGCTTCATGTAGGGGACGACGTAGTACGCGCAGTCGGCGGGGTCCGCCGGGAAGTCGGGTTCGCCGTTCCAGAAGCGGTAGTTGAGCCCTTGCGGGAGGTCCGGAATCTCATCGGCGCGGAAGGGCAGCCACACATCACCAGTCATGGCCAGGAGGCTATGTCAACCGAGTGAAGGTACAGAGGTTAGGTTGGGGACCTCGGCAGGAGGGGCCGGAGGGCCAGGGCCTTTCCGGCGGATCAGGTCGCATACGGGCGGCCGTAATGGATCGGTGCAGGTGAGCGAGGGCTGGTGCGTGCAGCTGCAAGGCGGAGGATTGAGGCATCGCGGAGCGATGGTGATTGACGACAACGCCGCAGATGTGCGTGCCAGCCCTCGCGACCGCGACATGATCCGCCGGACAGGCCCTGGGGAGGGTCACGGGCACGTGAAGCAAGGTGGTGCGCGCAAGGCGATCGGCGCGACGGGCCTCGACGTGGGTGCCGTCGGAATCGGCTGCATGCCGATGAGCTGGGCGTACACGGGCTCGCGGCAGCGCGGTGAGGAGTCCCTGCGCACCCTGCACACCGCCCTGGACCACGGGTGCAGCCTGGTCGACACCGCGGACATGTACGGGCCCTTCACCAATGAGCTGCTGCTCGGCCGCGTGCTCAAGGAGCGGCGGGCCGACGCCTTCGTGTCGACGAAGGTGGGGCTGCTCGTCGGCGAGCAGCACATCGTCGCCAACGGCAGGCCCGGTTATGTGAAGCGGGCCTGCGACGCGTCGCTGCGGCGCCTGCAGACCGATGTCATCGACCTGTACCAACTGCACCGCGAGGACCCCGAGGTTCCCGTCGAGGAGACATGGGGCGCGATGGCGGAGCTCGTGAGCGCGGGCAAGGTGCGCTCGCTCGGGTTCTGCGCCGTGGGCGCGCGGGGCTCGCGGCGCGGTGGCCGGGCCGCGCGGCATGCCGGAACGATCCGCCAGTTGGAGCGGATCCAGCAGGTCTTCCCGGTCAGCGCGGTCATGGCCGAGCTGTCGGTGTGGTCGCCTGAGGCGCTCGGGGCGCTGCTGCCGTGGTGCGCGGCGCGCGGCGTCGGGTTCCTCTCCGCGATGCCGTTGGGCAGCGGGTTCCTGACCGGCACGCTCACCCCCGGAGGGGGCTTCGAGCCGGACGATCTGCGCGCCCGCCACCCCCGTTTCACCGCCGAGATGATGGCGGCGAACCAGCCGATCGTGGCGGGCCTGCGCCGTGTCGCCGCGCGCCACGGCGAGCACGTGACACCGGCCCAGGTGGCGCTCGCCTGGGTGGCGGCGCAAGGTGCGGGCGTGGTGCCGGTGCCGGGCACCAAGCAGGAGCGCTGGGCGCTGGAGAACGCGGCTTCCACGCAACTGCGGCTCACCGCGGAGGACTTCACGGAGATCGCGGGGCTTCCGGCGGCGCAGGGGTCGTGGGACTGAGCGACCGGGTTCACCGCGAGGGGTTCGGGAACCTGAGCGGCGTGCGAGGTGTTTGGACGGTAGAGCAGTGTGTGAACGGCAGAGCTTCGCGTCGAAGGGATCCTGATCGTGCAACGTTCAGCTGTGCGGCCCGCGTTGGCCCTCACCGCCTGTGCCGCACTCCTGCTCACGGCCGGGTGCTCCTCCGGTGACGACTCCCCCTCGCCGAGCAAGGACTCGACGTCCGCGCCGAGTGAGGGCGGTTCGGGCGGCTCTTCGTCCCCCAAGGGGAACGTGCCTCCGGCGAAGGGCTCGGTGCGCGTCGAGCGGACCGTCACGGACGGCCTGAAGTCACCGTGGGGGCTCGCCGAGCTGCCCGGTGGCGACCTGCTCGTCTCGTCCCGCGACGAGGGGACGATCACGCGTGTCGACACGAAGACCGGAAAGAAGACCGTGCTCGGCGAGGTGCCCGGCGTCGCGCCCGAGGGCGAGGGCGGGCTCCTCGGCCTCGCCCTCTCCCCCACGTACGCCTCCGACCACATGGTCTACGCGTACTTCACGACGGAGTCGGACAACCGCGTCGTGCGGATGATCTACGACGAGAAGAAGCCCTCCGGCGAGCAGTTGGGCGCCCCCGACACCGTGTTCCGTGGCATCCCCAAGGGCACGAACCACAATGGCGGGCGGATCGCGTTCGGTCCGGACAAGCTGCTGTACGTGGGGACCGGCGAGACGTACGACAAGCCGCTGGCGCAGGACAAGAAGTCGACGGGCGGCAAGATCCTCCGGCTGACCGCGGAGGGCGAGCCCGCGCCGGGCAACCCCTTCGGCGACTCCCCCGTGTACTCGTACGGGCACCGCAATGTGCAGGGGCTGGCCTGGGACGAGGACAAGCGGCTCTGGGCCTCGGAGTTCGGGCAGGACACCTGGGACGAGCTGAACCGCATCATGGCGGGTGACAACTACGGCTGGCCCGACGCCGAGGGGAAGAGCGGCGACGAGAAGTACCACGACCCGGTCGCCCAGTGGCACACCTCGGACGCCTCGCCCAGCGGCATCGCGTACGCCAAGGGGTCGATCTGGATGGCCGGGCTGCGCGGCGAGCGGCTCTGGCGGATTCCGCTCGACGGGGCGAAGGCGGCCCATGATCCGCAGTCGTTCCTGGAGGGGAAGTACGGGCGGCTGCGCACCGTGGTCGCGGCGGGCGGCGACAAGCTGTGGCTCGTGACGAGCGAGACGGACACGCGCGGGACGCCGGAGAAGGGCGACGACCGGATCCTGGAGCTGAAGGTCAGCTGACGTCCTCGTCCGGCTCCGGGATCCGCTCCTCCGCGGATTCCGTTTCCGGGGACTCCGCTTCCGGAGGCTGCGGCGGGCGGACGACGACCTTGCCCGACGTGAGGTCTATCGGGCCGCGGCCCGGATCTCCGTCGCTCGTGTCGGTGCGGGTCAGCTCCAGGCGCTTGCGCTCGTCGTTGGTGTGCTTGCGGCCGGGCGAGAACAGCTCCTCGAACATGTTGAACACGGCGCCTCCAGGTGGCGTGGGCCCGGCCGGGCGGGCCCTCCCTCCTCAGCGTACGGGAGCGCTCCCCGCCGGGAAGAGGTGCAGGCGGTGGGCCAGGGCCGCCGCCTCGCCGCGGCCCGCGACGCCCAGCTTCGCGAGGATGTTGGAGACGTGGACGCTGGCGGTCTTCGGCGAGATGAACAGTTCCTCGGCTATCTGACGGTTGCTGCGGCCCGCAGCGACCAGGCGCAGCACGTCCCGCTCGCGGCTCGTGAGGCCGAACTCCTGCGCGGGGTCGGCCGGAGCGCTCTGCCGCGGCACGTCGCGGGTCAGGGGCAGCCGGGCACGCCGACCGAGCAGGGCGACGGATTCGGCGAGCGGGCGCGCGCCCAGGTGCTCGGCGACGGCGCCGGCGAGGCGGAGCAGCTCGGTGGCGCGGTCCCTGTCGTCCTCGGCGCCCCGCGCGACCAGGGATTCCGCGAGGCGGAACCGGACGCGGCCCAGGTCGTGGGGACGGTCGAGGGGTTCGAACGCGGTGGCCGTGGCGGACCAGTCGTCGGCGGTGTCGCGGCCCTCCGCGCGCAGGAGCTCGGCACGCACCCACTGCTCATGGGCCTGCCAGACGGGGACCGCGGTGGCCTGACGCTTGGCCGCGTCCCGGATACGGGCGACCGCGTCGGCGCGACCGGCGTCGGCGGCCGGCAGACCGCGGGCGTCCGCCTCGGCCGCGGCGGCGGTGCGCAGGAGCGGCCACACGTAGCGGTGCATGGAGGGCGGCAGCCCGGCCGTGACCAGCCGGTCGAGCTCGGCGCGGGCGTCCAGGAGGCGGCCCTGGGCGGCGGCGAGCGCGAGGGCGAGGTGGGCGCGGGGCAGCGTGTACTGGGGCTGCGGGTCGTGCGCGCCGTAGTACCCGTTGGCCGCGGCGAGGTGGTCGGCCGCTTCCTGAAGGGCGCCGCGGCCGAGTGCGATCACCGCGAGGTGCGCGCACGCGGTGCCGCGAGGCTTGTCGCTGAGCCCGAAGCGCCGGCTCACCCAGTCGGCCACCTCGACCGCTTCGTCCCAGCGGCCGAGGGAGACGAGGGACTCGGCCAGATTGGAGCGGACCCAGCCCTTGTTGTCGGTGAGGCCGTAGCGGCGGCACAGGACGACGGCCTCTTCGCAGATGCGCGCGGCTTCGGCGGAACGCCCGACGCCCTCCAGGTGGGAGGGCAGGTTGACATTGACATTGATGAGGCGGGTGGTCATGCCATGCGCCAAGGAGCGCTCGCGGACCGCGTACATCTCGGCGAAGCCCTCCTCGATGGCCCCCGCGTCGACGAGGAGTCCGCCGCGGACCAGACGCGCGTGGAGTTCGATCTCCTCGGCGTCGTCGACCATGCGCGCGTACTCGACGGCTCGCTCGGCGGCGGCGAGGGTCTCGGCACCGGGGCTGTGCAGCATGCCCCAGGCCGCCACGTTCGCCAGGACCTCGGCGTGCACGGCGGACGGCGGGAGGCCCCGGACGAGCTCCTGAGCCGTGGCGATCTCGTCCCACCCGTCGCCACGGCCGATATGGGAGACGATCTTGGAGTTCTGGATGTGGAACCACGCGGCCCGCAAGGGGTCCGCCTTCCCGCTCCCCTCGGCCTCCGCCAGGATGCCCAGCGCCCGCTTGCCGGTCTTCAGCGCACGCTCCCGCTCCCCGCACAGACGCGCCGCCACCGCGGCCTCGGACAGCAAGTCGAGGTAGTCGAGCGGGGTCTCGGCGGGGTCGCAGCCGCAGGAGTTGAACGCGATGACGTAGGCGCCCATGCGCAGCGCGGCGCGGATCTCCTGCGGCGCGCCGTCCCACAGCTCCATCGCCCGCTCAAGGAGGCGCAGTTGCTCGGAGTACGCGTGCCGGCGGCGGGCCGCCACGGACGCGTCGAGGACGGCGGGCAGGGCCTTGGCCGCGTCGTGCGCGTGGTACCAGTAGCTGGCGAGTCGCGTCACGCGCGCGTCGGCGGGCACCAGCGTCGGCTCGGCCTCCAGGGCCTCCGCGTAGCGGCGGTTGAGCCGGGAGCGCTCGCCGGGCAGCAGATCGTCACTGACCGCTTCGCGCACCAGGGAGTGGCGGAACCGGTAGCCGTCACCGTCCGGCGAGGCGAGCAGGATGTTGGCGCCGACGGCCGCGCGCAGCGCCTCGATGAGCTCGTCCTCACCGAACCCGGCGACGGCCGCGAGCAGCGGGTACTCGACCGTGGAGCCGCCTTCCGCGCAGATCCGGGCGACGCGCTGGGCGGACTCGGGCAGCGATTCGACGCGGACGAGGAGGACGTCGCGCAGCGAGTCGGTCAGGCCCGTGGCGCAGCCCTCGGCGGCGGACACGGCGAGCTCCTCGACGAAGAACGCGTTGCCGTCGGAGCGCCGGAAGATGTTGTCCACGTCGGCGGGTTCGGGTTCCGCGGCCATGATTCCGGCGATCTGGCGGGCCACCTCGCCGCGGCTGAGGCGGCCGAGGTCGATGCGGGTGACGGTGCGCAGCCGGTCGAGTTCGGCGAGCAGGGGGCGCAGGGGGTGGCGGCGGTGCACGTCGTCCGCGCGGTAGCTGGCGATGACGGCGAGGCGGCCGCTGCGCAGCGTACGGAACAGGTAGGTGAGCAGGTGGCGGGTGGAGGCGTCCGCCCAGTGCAGGTCTTCGAGGATGACGACGACGGTGCGCTCGGCGGCGACGCGTTCCAGGAGCCGGGCGGTGAGTTCGAAGAGGCGGGCCGTGGCGCTCTCGTCCCCGCGCCCGTTGAAACCCCGGCCTTCGTGGTCGCCCAACTCCGGTAGCAGGCGGGCGAGTTCGTCCTCGCGGCCCGCGACGGCCGCGTCCACCACGTCGGGCAGGGTGCGGCGCAGGGCGCGCAGGGCGGTGGAGAACGGCGCGAACGGCAGTCCGTCGGCGCCGATCTCGACGCAGCCGCCGGTGACGACGACCGCGCCCCGCTCGCGGGCGGCCGCGCCGAACTCCTCGACGAGGCGCGTCTTGCCCACGCCGGCCTCGCCGCCGAGCAGCAGTGCCTGCGGCTCGGCGGCCTCGGCCCGCTCAAGGGCCTTGCTCAGTACGCCCAGTTCATCGGCTCGGCCGACGAATACCGGGCTGACGGACCTGGTCTCCACATCGCTGAGCATCGCACACGGCTCTGACAGCGGGGCCGCGGTTTCGGCGCCGCCGACCGCGGCGGGCGCGCTCACGCCGCGCGCGGGGCGCGGCGCCGGCGGATACGGCCGATAGTCACCGGCCTCTCGGCGTCCTGGCTGCTTTCCTGGCGGCCCCGGCGCTCCGCACGGCGGGCCTTGGCCTGCGTACGGGCGAAGCGTGCGAGGCGGAACCGCTCGGCCTGCTCGATGAGTTCGGCGGAGCGGAGCTGGTGCATTTCGTACTCGAACATCTCGTCTCCCTGGTGACGATTTCTGCGGCTCTCGCGGAGCGTTCTCCGCGATGCCTCGACTCTCGTCTCCCAGGGGGGTGCGGCACATCGGGAGAGTGCCGCATGTTTGTGGGCCGCGCCTCCTTAGGCGCGGCCCACGGTGTGCCTTAGGCGGCTCGGCCGCCCTTACGTAAGTGCCTCAGCCGCTGGTGCCGGGCATGCCGAGGATGAGGTCGGTGTACTTGGCGACGGCGAGCAGCAGCCCGATGAGGCCGACGGCGAGGCCCGCCCACGCGGTCGACTTGATCCACAGCGCCTGCGGCTTGCCGGGCGCGCCGAACGCGGGCCTGGCCAGGACGGCGGCGCCGATCACCAGGGCGACGAGCGAGAAGAGCCCGCCGACCAGGGCGGCGGAGTGCCAGGCCTCGCCGTACATCGCGGAGATCTGCTTGGCGATGCCCGCGCTCTGCGCGGTGGTGAGCTGGCCTTCGAGCTGCGCGCGGGCCGAGGCGATGGTGCCGAGCCAGCCGCCGCTGAGCCCGACGACGCCGAGGGCCACGGAGACGATCGCGCCCGCACCCTGGCCGACGCCGGACGGCTTGTCGGCCTCGGCCTCGGCGAGGGCCGAGAGCTCGGCCTCGGCTGCGGCCTCGGCGGCCGCGTCGTCGTCCTGCACGTCCTCGGCGGCCTCCTTGGTCGCCTCGGCCTCCTTGGTCGCCTCGGTCGACTCGGTCGCCTCGGCGGCCTGGGCCTCCGTGCTCTCCTCCCGCGTCTCGGCGTCGCGCTGCGCTTCAGTCTTCGTAGTCATGCTGCGCACCGTACGGACGGAGTCTGAGAGGTTTCTTAACGTTCCCTGTGCTCGTTTCGTGCGCTGCGCCATTCCGGCGCTAGCACGGACCAAACCTCCATGTCATGGCGCTCGCCGCGCCAGGGAAAACTCTCCCGGAGCACTCCCTCTTTTGTGAACCCGAGGCGCCGGGCCACGTTGAGACTCGGGACATTTCCGGACGCGGCAAGCCACTCCACCCGGTGGATTCCGCGTTCCTCGACGGCCCAGTCGATGAGGTGCCGCATCGCGCGCGTGACGAGGCCGCGCCCGGCGCCGGCCGGCTCCAGCCAGCAGCCGACCTCGCAGTTGCCGTTCTCCTCGTCGAAGTTGAGCGCCAGCACGCCTCCGACGAGCAGTCCGTCCAGCCAGATGCCGTGGTACGCGCGCGTGCCGGCGGCCCGCGTGTCCGTGAACTGCTGGAGCAGCTCCCGCGTGGAGGCGAGGTCGGTCGCCGTGGCGCCGAACGGGATGAACCGCCCGATGAACTCCCGGCCCCGGTCGAGGTGGGCCAGGAACTCCTCGGCGTGCCAGGGTTCCAGTGGCCGCAGTTCGGCGCCTGCCTCACCCAGCGGGATCGCGTACATCGGTCTCCTTCGTCAACAACTCGTCCAGCGCGCCGTCAGTGGCCGTGCGCCGCATCGGGATCCTCGCACTCGCGGCCGCGCGGCACTCCGGAGGCTCGATGCTCAGGCGCGGCAGGCGCCGGTCGAGCCACTTGGGCAGCCACCAGTTGGCTCCGCCGAGCATGTGCATCAGGGCGGGCACGAGGAGCGTACGGAGGATGAACGCGTCGACGGCGACGGCCACGGCGAGCGCGATGCCGAACATGGCGATCACCCGGTCCCCGCTGAGCACGAACGCCAGGAACACCGAGATCATGATCACCGCGGCCGAGTTGATCACGCGGCTGGTCTCGGCGAGCCCGACCCGGACGGCCCGCCGGTTGTCGCCGGTCTCCAGCCACTCCTCGTACATCCGGCTCACGAGGAACACCTGGTAGTCCATGGAGAGCCCGAACAGGACCGACACCATGATCACGGGGAGGAAGGGCTCGATCGGCCCGGCCGCCCCGAGCCCGAGCAGCTCGATCCCCCAGCCCCACTGGAAGATCGCCACGACGACCCCGAAGGCGGCGGCCACCGCCGCGACGTTCATCGCGGCGGCCTTGAGCGGGATCCCGATGGACCGGAAGGCCAGCAGGAGCAGCAGGCATCCGAGTCCGACCACGACCCCGACGAACAGGGGCAGCTTGCCGACGATGACCTCCGCGAAGTCGTCGTAGCTCGCGGTGACGCCGCCTACCTGCACGTCCAGGCCCACATCGGGGACCACCTCCGTACGCAGCCGGTCGACGAGCTCGCTGGTCCGCTCGGACTGCGGCGACGAGGTCGGTACGACGGTGACGTGGGCGGCGCTGTCGTCCGCGTTATACGTAACACGTGAGACGGAGGCGACCCCGTCGGTGGCCCGCAGCTCGCTCGTCAGCTCCGCGAGCGCGGCCTTGTCCTTGGCGCCGTCGACCTGGGTGACGAGGGTCAGCGGCCCGTTCACACCGGGCCCGAACCCGTCGGCAAGCAGGTCGTACGCCTGCCGGGTGGTGCTGCTCGCCGGACTGTTGCCCTGGTCGGACGTGCCCAGGTGGAGGAAGAAGGTGGGCAGCGAGAGCACCGCGATCACGGCGACGGCCAGCGCGCCGAGCAGCTTCGGCCTGCGTTCCACGAAGGCGGCCCAGCGGGCGGCGAGCCCTGTGGGCAGTTCGGGTTCGGGTCCGTGTTCGGTGAGCCGCCGCCGCTCACGCCGCGACAGGGCCCGCATACCGATGAAGGACAGCAGCCCCGGCAGCAGCGTCACGGACGCGGCGACGGTGAGCAGCACGGTCACGGAGGCGGCGATGGCGACGCCGTTGAGGAAGCTCAGGCCCAGCATCAGCATGCCGAGCAGGGCGATGCACACGGTGGCCCCGGCGAACACCACGGCCCGCCCGGTGGTGGCGACGGCCCGCTCGGCGGCCTCAGCCACCGGCAGCCCCCGCTTCAGCCCTCTCCTGTGCCGGGTCACGATGAACAGCGCGTAGTCGATCCCGACGCCGAGCCCGACGAGCATGCCGAGCATCGGCGCGAAGTCCGCGACCGTCATGAAGTGCCCGAGCAGCACGATTCCCGCGTACGCGGTGCCGACGCTCACCAGCGCGGTGGCGATGGGCAGCGCGGCCGCGGCGAGCGAGCCGAAGGCGAGGAAGAGCACGACGGCCGCGACGACGACGCCGATGATCTCGGAGGTGTGGGCCGAGGTCGACTCGGTGAGCGCGACGGCACTGCCGCCGAGCTCCACCTGGAGCCCGTCGGGCCCGTCGGCCTCGGCGGCCTGCGCGGTGTCGACGACGGCCTGCGCCTGCCCCTTCGGGATGTCGTCGGCCTGCTTCTCGAAGGTGACCGTGGCGTACGCGGTGTGCCCGTCGGCGCTGATCTGACCCGTGCCACCGGCCTCGTACGGCGATCCGACGGACGCGACGCCCGGGAGCCCGGCGAGCTCGCCCAGGGTGTTGCTCATCGTCTTCTCGACATCGGCGGCGCGCACGGTGGAGCCCTCGATGTGCCAGACGACGGTGTCGCTGTCGCCGCCGAGCCCGGAGAAGTTCTCGTTCAGGAGCTGCGTGGCGTGCCCCGACTCCGTACCGGGCGCCTCGTAGTCGTTCGAGTACGCGGATCCCGCGACGGCCGCGGCGGCGCTCGTGCCCACGAGGGCGGTCAACCACAGAAGTACGACCACGAGCCGGTGACTGACACACCAGCGGGCAAGTGCGGCCACGGACGCGCTCCCTGAGTCATTTCGTCGATCTTTGACCGGGAACATCCGCTTGGTGCGTGAACCGCCCGCAAAGAACACATGAGCAATGACGAGACACTCTTACAGCAGGAACTGATCCTTTGTCTCTTTCGTGTCCTTACTCACAAGGAGAGCACGGCCCACAGCGCCACCGTCGACGCGGCCAGCGTCGCGGGGACCGTGAGCAGGCCGAGGCGGGTGAACTCGCGCAACTCGGGCTCCGTGCCGTGGTCGTGCACGATGCGGCGCCACAGGAGGGTCGCCAGGGAGCCGACGTAGGTGAGGTTGGGGCCGAGGTTCACGCCGATCAGGGCGGCGAGCACCGGCCCCGGGCCCATCGGGGTGACGACCGGGAGCAGGGCGAGGATCGCCGGCAGGTTGTTGATGACGTTGGAGAGAAGCGCCGCGACCCCGGCGATCGCGAGCAGCGTCGGCAGGGACGAACCGTCCGGCAGGAAGCGGGCGATGGCGTCCCCGAGCCCGTTGTCGACCACGGCCTTCACCACGACCCCGAGTGCGAGGACGAAGAGGCAGAACGGCAGGTTGGCCGCCTTGAGCAGCTCCACCGGGGTGCTGTGACGGCGGGCGAGGGCCCGGACGCCGAGCACGGCCGCCCCCGCGAAGGCCGCCCACAGCGGCTCGACTCCCGCGAAGGACGTGACGGCGAATCCGGCGAGCGTGAGCGCGAGCACCGTGAGGGTGAACAGCGGGACGCCGGGCGGCTCTTCGGGGTCCGGGTCGTGCGCGGGCGCGGCCAGGTCGTCGGCGAAGTAGCGGCGGAACACCGCGTACTCGATGCCGATCGCCACCAGCCACGGGAGCGCCATGAGCCCTGCGAAGTGTGTGAACGTGAGCCCGCTCGCCGCGAAGGCCAGCAGGTTCGTGAGGTTCGATACGGGCAGCAGGAGGGACGCCGAGTTGGCGAGGTGGGCGCTCGCGTAGACGTGCGGGCCCGGGCGTGCGCCGATCCGGGCCGCTGTCGCGAAGACGACCGGGGTGAGCAGGACGACGGTGGCGTCGAGGCTCAGTACGGCGGTGATCCCGGCGGCGACCGCGAAGACACCGCCGAGCATCCGCTTCGGACTGCCGTGACAGGCACGGGCGACCGCGTCTCCTGCGGCCCTGAACAGCCCCTCGTCGGCGCAGAGTTGGGCCAGGAGCAAGATCCCGGCGAGAAACCCGACGACCGGAAGCAGCTCCTGCGTCTCGGCCCAGGCGTGGGCGGGCGTCACTTCCCCCGTCACCACAGCCACACCTGCCGCAGGCACGGCGACAACGGCCTCCGGCCATTTACGGGGCCGTAGGACCGCGAAGAGGAGGGTGGCAGCGAGAAGAGCGAGGGAGACGAGCAATTCAGGCACCGATCATTCAAGCCCCGCATTTCGGACGAGAGCCAGCGCGGTCCGGGGCAGAGCCCCGCGACGTCGGACACGGAAAGGCGGCGGCGCATCGGCTGCCCGATGCCCCGCCGCCGCAATCCGGTCAGCCGTCGGAGACGCCCAGCTTCTCCAGGATCAGCTCCTTGACGCGCGCCGCGTCGGCCTGACCCCGGGTCGCCTTCATGACCGCACCCACAAGCGCGCCCGCGGCAGCGACCTTGCCGCTCTGGATCTTCGCGACGATGCCGGCGTTGCCCGCGATCGCCTCGTCGACGGCGGCCGAAAGGGCACCCTCGTCCGAGACGACCTTCAGGCCGCGCTTCTCGACGACCTCGTCCGGCGTGCCCTCACCCTTGAGGACGCCGTCGATGACCTGGCGGGCCAGCTTGTCGTTGAGGTCACCGGTGGCGACCAGCTCGGACACGCGGGCCACCTGCTCCGGCGTGATCGGCAGCGCGCCGAGCTCGACGCCCTGGTCGTTCGCGGAGCGGGCCAGCTCGCCCATCCACCACTTGCGGGCGGACGCCGAGTCGGCGCCGGCGTTGATCGTGGCGACGATCGGCCCGATCGCACCGGCGTTGCGGATCGACTGCATGTCGTGGGCGCTGACGGCCCACTCCTCGATCAGCCGGTTGCGCTGCGCGAGCGGCATCTCAGGGAGCTCGGCACGCAGCGCCTCGACCCACTCGCGGGACGGGGCGACGGGCACCAGGTCGGGCTCCGGGAAGTACCGGTAGTCCTCGGCGTTGTCCTTGATGCGGCCCGACGTGGTGGAGCCGTCCTCCTCGTGGAAGTGACGGGTCTCCTGCACGATCGATCCGCCGGAGGACAGCACCGCGGCGTGCCGCTGGACCTCGTACCGCGCGGCCCGCTCGACGGAACGCAGCGAGTTCACGTTCTTCGTCTCGGAGCGCGTGCCGAACTTCTCGGTCCCGTGCGGACGCAGCGACAGGTTCACGTCGCAGCGCATCTGACCCTTGTCCATCCGGGCCTCGGACACGTCGAGCGACCTGATGACCTCGCGCAGCTCGGCGACGTACGCCTTCGCGACCTCGGGGGCCCGCTCGCCCGCACCCTCGATGGGCTTGGTGACGATCTCGATGAGCGGGATGCCCGCGCGGTTGTAGTCGAGCAGCGAGTGCGAGGCGCCCTGGATACGACCCGTGGCACCGCCGACGTGCGTCGACTTGCCGGTGTCCTCCTCCATGTGGGCGCGCTCGATCTCCACGCGGAAGACCTCGCCGTCCTCCAGCTGTACGTCGAGGTAGCCGTCGAAGGCGATCGGCTCGTCGTACTGGGAGGTCTGGAAGTTCTTCGGCATGTCCGGATAGAAGTAGTTCTTCCGGGCGAAGCGGCACCACTCGGCGATCGAGCAGTTGAGCGCGAGGCCGATCTTGATGGCCGACTCGACGCCGATCTCGTTCACGACCGGCAGCGCGCCGGGCAGGCCGAGACAGGTCGGGCAGGTCTGGCTGTTGGCGTCCTGCTTGAGCTCGGTGGAGCAGCCGCAGAACATCTTCGTCTTCGTACCGAGCTCGACGTGGACCTCAAGGCCCATGACCGGGTCGTACGACGCGAGCGCGTCCTCGTACCCCATCAGCTCGGTCGTGGTCGTGGCAGTCACGATTTCTGAAACTTCCCTCTCAGCCCAGCAGGACGTCGTCGTCGCCCAGGCGCTTGAGCTCCCGGTAGAGGATCGCCATACCGGTGACGATGGCGGCGGCGGACACGGCGGCGTCGATCAGCCGCAGAGTGTCGGCGTCGTTGCGGGCCATCTTCGCCTGCTTCGCGACGCTGATCGCGCCGAAGGCGGTGCTGGCCAGCGAGACGTAGACACCGGTCTTGGACTTCTTGAAGTTCTTGGCCTTCTTTGCCATGGCACTCACAGCGACGGAGCCTCCTCAAGCAGCGGGTGCCCCCACTTTTCCACGAAAGCGGCCTCGACGGCGGACCCCACCTTGTACAGGCGGTCGTCCTTCATGGCGGGGGCGATGATCTGCAGACCGACCGGCAGCCCGTCCTCGGGGGCCAGGCCGCAGGGCAGCGACATGGCCGAGTTCCCCGCCAGGTTGGTCGGAATCGTGCACAGGTCCGCGAGGTACATCGCCATCGGGTCGTCGGCGCGCTCGCCGATCGGGAAGGCGGTGGTCGGCGTCGTCGGCGAGACGATGACGTCCACGCTTTCGAAGGCGGCCTCGAACTCCTGGGTGATCAGCGTGCGCACCTTCTGGGCGCTGCCGTAGTACGCGTCGTAGTAGCCGGAGCTCAGCGCGTACGTGCCCAGGATGATGCGGCGCTTGACCTCGTCGCCGAAGCCGGCCTCGCGGGTCAGCGCGGTGACCTCCTCGGCGGAGTGCGAGCCGTCGTCGCCGACGCGCAGGCCGTAGCGCATGGCGTCGAACCGGGCGAGGTTCGAGGAGCACTCGGACGGCGCGATCAGGTAGTACGCGGAGAGGGCCAGGTCGAACGACGGGCAGTCCAGCTCGACGATCTCGGCGCCCAGCGACTTCAGCAGCTCGACGGACTCGTCGAAGCGCTGCACGACGCCGGCCTGGTAGCCCTCGCCGCGGAACTGCTTGACGACGCCCACGCGCATGCCCTGGACGCTGCCGTTCCTCGCGGCCTCGACGACCGCCGGGACCGGGGCGTCGATGGACGTCGAGTCGAGCGGGTCGTGGCCCGCGATGGCCTCGTGCAGGAGCGCCGCGTCCAGGACGGTGCGGGCGCAGGGCCCGCCCTGGTCCAGGGAGGACGAGAACGCGACCATGCCGTAGCGCGAGACGCCGCCGTAGGTCGGCTTGACGCCGACGGTGCCGGTGACGGCCGCGGGCTGGCGGATCGAGCCGCCGGTGTCCGTGCCGATGGCGAGCGGGGCCTCGTACGCGGCGAGGGAGGCGGAGGAACCGCCACCGGAGCCGCCCGGGATGCGAGTGAGGTCCCACGGGTTGCCGGTCGGGCCGTACGCGCTGTTCTCGGTGGAGGACCCCATGGCGAACTCGTCCATGTTGGTCTTGCCGAGGATGACGACGTCGGCGGCCTTCAGCTTCTTGACCAGCGTCGCGTCGTACGGCGGGATCCACCCTTCGAGGATCTTCGAACCGACCGTGGTCGGGATCCCCTCCGTGGTGAAGATGTCCTTCAGCGCGAGCGGGACGCCGGCCAGCGGGCCGAGCTTCTCGCCGTTCTTGACCTTCGCGTCGACGGCGGCGGCCTGCTTCAGCGCGCCCTCACGGTCGACGTGCAGGAAGGCGTGCACCTTCTCGTCCACGGCGCCGATCCGGGCCAGGTGGGCCTCGGTGACCTCGACGGCGGTGAGCTCGCCGGACGCGATCTTGCTCGCGATCTCGGCGGCGGTCAGCTTGATGATGTTGACGTTGATGTCCGTCATGACGGTTTAGTCCTCCCCCAGGATCTGCGGCACCTTGAAACGCTGCTGCTCCTGGGCCGGGGCGCCGGAGAGCGCCTGCTCGGGGGTGAGCGACGGACGGACCTCGTCCTTGCGCATGACGTTCGTCAGCGGCAGCGGGTGCGAAGTCGGCGGTACGTCTTGGTCGGCGACCTCACTGACGCGGGCGACCGCGCCGATGATGTCGTCGAGCTGGCCTGCGAAGTGGTCGAGTTCTTCGGGCTTCAGCTCCAGACGCGCCAGCCGGGCGAGGTGGGCGACCTCCTCGCGCGTGATGCCAGGCATGCGGATCCTCACGGG
The DNA here is from genome assembly GCF_035798155.1 of Streptomyces endophyticus. NCBI lineage: Bacteria > Bacillati > Actinomycetota > Actinomycetes > Kitasatosporales > Streptomycetaceae > Streptomyces > Streptomyces endophyticus. The sequence goes on from NZ_JAOZYC010000113.1 coordinate 30,505, forward strand.
GTGCGTTTTCTCGGTTTGGGCCCAATCCTATGGGGCGCGGAGGCGTGCCGAGGAACGGGTTTCGCGGGGGCGGGGCGGGGCGGCACGCCGGTGCGGGGTCCTCCGGGCTGGTGACCGGCCCGCGGGGCCGGGGCGGGGCCGCACCCCGGTGCACGTATGAGGTGGCTGGGGTTGCGCAGTTCCCCGCGCCCCCAAGATGGCTACCCGTGGCTGGGCGCACCCGTCAACCCAGGGGACCGCACTCGTCGCCCTGGGCCGCCGGAAGCGCCGCAGGCAACCGTTGCCAGCCCCGGTCCCCGCGAGCCCGCAGCCACGCGGTCGTCTCGTCGGGCGGCATCGCGGCGGCGACCAGCCAGCCCTGCACCGCGTCGCACCCCAGGTCCCGCAGCCGCTCCCACGTCTCGTCGTCCTCGACGCCCTCGGCGACGACCAGCAGGCCGAGCGAGTGCGCCAGGTCGACGGTGCAGCGGACGATCTCCGCGTCCTCGTTGTCCACGGCGAGCCGGGCCACGAAGGACCGGTCGATCTTCAACTCGCTGACCGGGAGCCGCCTCAGGTGCACGAGGGACGAGTACCCGGTGCCGAAGTCGTCGAGCGACATCTTCACGCCGTGCCCGGTGAGCCCCGCCAGGGTGTCGGCCGCCCGCTGCGGGTCCTCCAGGAGTACGTGTTCCGTTATCTCCAACTGCAGGGATCCGGCCGGGACACCGTGCCGGGCGAGCCGCGCGGCGACCGCTCCCGCGAAGCCGGGCGTGTGCACATCACGCGGCGACACGTTCACCGCGACCGGCACGTGCAGCCCCTGCGCACGCCAGCGCGCGACCTGTCCGAGCGCCGTCTCCAGGACGTACTCGGTCAGATGCGGCATGAGCCCGGACGACTCGGCGATGGCGATGAACTCGTCCGGCGGCACCCTTCCACGCTCCGGGTGCACCCACCGTACGAGCGCCTCCAGGCCCGCGACGTGCCCGTCGAACCTGACCTTCGGCTGGTAGTGCAGCTCCACCTCGCCCGCGTCGAGCGCGCGCCGCAGGTCGCCCAACAGGCCGAGCCGGTCGGGCGTGTTGGAGTCCCGCTTCGACTCGTAGACCTCCACGCCGGTGCGGTCCCGCTTGGCCTGGTACATCGCGACGTCGGCCCGGCGCAGCAGGCCCTCGGCGTCCAGCGCGTGGTCGGGGAAGACGGCGAGTCCCGCGCTCGCCTCCAGTACGAGGGTCAGACCGTCCAGGTCGAGGGGCGAACCGAGGGTCGCCACGAGGTTGCGGGCCACGCGTGTCGCGGACGTCGTGGAGTCGGCGACGGGCAGCAGCACGGCGAACTCGTCGCCACCCAGCCGCGCGACCTCCGCACCGCGCGGCAGGGCCGCTCTCAGCCGATCCGCGATCTGCAACAGGAGCCGGTCACCGGCGAGATGACCGAGCGTGTCGTTCACCGAACGGAACCGGTCGAGGTCGATCAGCATCAGCGCGCTGCGCACCCCGATCCGCTCGGCGTCGTCGAGCGCGGTCCAGGTGCGCTCGAGCAGCCACTGCCGGTTCGGCAGTCCGGTGAGCGGGTCGCGCAGTTGTTCCTCGGCGCGGGCCCGCGCGATCCACAGCGTGGAGTCGAGCGCGATCAGCGGGATCGCGAACAGCGGCAGCAGCACCGGCAGCGCGATCGCGACGACGCAGATCAGCGGCGCGATCCCGAGCAGCGCGACGGCGACAAGGCCCTGCCGCACGAGCGCGGTGCGGGCGACGGTCGGCATGCCCGAGTTCGGTGGTGCATGCACGTACCAGAGCAGGGTGCGCGTGATCAGCAGATACGCAAGCGCCGCGAGGACGACCTCGGGCACGGTGGAGAGGCCCCAGCTCTCCGGCTTCCACGGCGCCTCGACGGACGACATGCGGCCGAACGCGGCGAGGACGAGGGCGCCCCCGCCGATGCCGAGGATGTCGATCGCGCCGTGCAACAGGCCCTGGCGCCAGCAGTGTCTGCGGGCGATGCCGACGAGGACGACGACCGTGAGGCTGACCATGCCCGCGGGCACCCAGCCGTAGAGGAGCAGGACGGCGAGGGTGAGGGCCGCGCCGGATCCGGTGCCGCCCCACCAGCGGTCGCGGCCGAGCGCGACGAGGTGGCCGACGATGATCCCGGTCAGGATCGCGAGACTCCAGCCGACCGTGCCGGACGGGAAGAGCGCGTGCCCCTCGTCGAGCGACCAGTAGAACCCGGCGCCGAGCACCACGGCGGCGAGCGCCACCACCACGCCGGGCAGCAGCGGTACGAGCGCGGCCCGCGAGGTCTCCCCCTGGCCCGCGTACTGATTGCGCGCGGGTGTCGCCATTCCGACGCTGCCGCCCGCGGGGACGGTCCCGGGGAGCGGACCCGGGGCCCTGCCGGGACCAACGGCCCGTCCGGGCATGCCTCGGCCGTCGCCCGTACGGTCGCCGGATATCCGCACGCCGGGCGCGCCCTCGGCCTTCCGGATGCGGGCCGGCAGGCCGCGCAGGGGCTGCTCGTCGGCGTCTCGGGGCCGGGCCGGGGCGGACGCCTCCGGGCCGGACGCGGTGTGGGTGTCGATCGAACTGCCGCTGTCCGCAGGGCGATCCTTCGCCCCGCGCTTCAGCAGCCCTCTGTGGCCCGCCACTTCGGATCCGGATGCGTCAGGGGCCGGTGACCCGCCCGCCCGGTCAACGCCGAATCCGGCCGCGCGCCACCATGTGCGCCAGCTCACCACACCACCGCGCTCGCTCTCCCCGTGGCCGCTTTCGCTGCCGTCGACCCCGTCACCGCGGTCGCGGCGCGGTGCCGTATCGCGCCGCGCACGTCGACGCGGGCGCAGGCGTGAGTCCGGGTCGGCGCTATCGGTCGGTTCCATTCCCGTCCCTCTCACTGCCGGCGGTGCCTGCGTCCGCTGCCCGCTCTCCTCGCTTCCGATGAGCGAGGATTCGCCCCATCCGCAGCAGGACTCGGCAGCCGCACTCCTCAACAGTAGGCCGCAGAAGGCTTCCACGGGCACCAGACGGACGCGCCCGGGCACGGTTGCCCGAATGAACCCGGCGTTCCGTCCGCGTCTGGTATGCGCCGATCGAGTGACCCACGACCGCTACTCGCCGGTCTCCTGCTCCGCGGGGAGCGCCACGTCGACGGCGGCCTCCGGCCCCTGTTCCAGCAGGACGGCGAACCCGTCCTCGTCCAGAACCGGAACCTTGACCTGCATGGCCTTGTCGTACTTGGAACCGGGGTTGTCCCCCACGACCACGAAGGACGTCTTCTTGGAAACGGAACCCGTGACCTTGGCGCCTCGGGTCTGCAGGGCCTCTTTCGCGCCATCCCGCGTGAAGTTCTGCAGTGTCCCGGTGACCACCACGGTGAGTCCTTCGAGGGGCCGCGGCCCCTCGTCCTCACCAGCCCCTTCCTCCTCCATCCTCACACCGGCCTCACGCCATTTCCGCAGAATCTCCCGATGCCAGTCCTCGGCGAACCACTGCTTCACGGAGGCGGCGATGATCCCGCCCACGCCGTCCGTGGCCGCGAGCTCCTCCTCGGTGGCCTGGTCGATGCGGTCGATGGAGCGGAACTCGCGCGCGAGCGCCTCGGCGGCGACCGGGCCGACGTGACGGATCGAAAGACCGTTGATGACCCGGGCCAGCGGGCGGCTCTTGGCCGCCTCGATGTGCTCCAGCATCGAGACCGCGTTCTTGCGCGGCTCTCCCGCCTTGGTGGCGAAGATGTCCGCGATCTTCTCCTCGCCCGTCTTCGGATCGCGCTTGGGCAGTCCGCTGTCCTGGTCGAGGACGTACGCCCTGATGGGCAGGAGCTGGTCCATCGTGAGGTTGAACAGGTCGCCCTCGTCCGTGAGCGGCGGCTGCGTCGGTTCGAGCGGTCCGGTGAGCGCGGCGGCGGCGACGTACCCGAAGTTCTCGATGTCCAGGCTCTGGCGGCCGCCCAGGTAGAAGAGGCGCTCGCGCAACTGGGCGGGGCACGTGCGGGCGTTGGGGCACCGGAGGTCGATGTCGCCCTCCTTCATGGCCCGTAGCGGGGTGCCGCACTCGGGGCACTCGGCGGGCATCACGAACTCGTACTCGCTGCCGTCCCGCAGGTCGGCGACCGGGCCGAGGATCTCGGGGATGACGTCACCGGCCTTGCGGATGACGACGGTGTCCCCGATGAACACGCCCTTCTTCTTGACGATCTCCTGGTTGTGCAGCGTCGCGAACTCGACCTCGGAGCCCGCCACGGTGACCGGCTCCACCTGCGCGTACGGCGTCACGCGGCCCGTGCGGCCCACGCCCACGCGGATGTTGATCAGCTTGGTGTTGACCTCTTCGGGCGGGAACTTCCAGGCGATGGCCCAGCGCGGGGCGCGTGCCGTGGAGCCGAGGCGGCCCTGCAACCGGATCTCGTCGAGCTTGATGACCGCGCCGTCGATCTCGTGGTCCACGGAGTGGCGGTTCTCTCCGTAGTACGCGATGAACTTCCGGACGCCTTCGAGGTCCTCGACCACCTTGCTGTACTTGGTGGTCGGCAGGCCCCACTCGCGCAGCAGGTCGTAGCCCTCCGAGAGACGGTCGATGTCGAAGCCCTCGCGGGCGCCGATACCGTGCACGACCATGTGCAGCGGGCGCGTGGCGGTGACGCGCGGGTCCTTCTGGCGCAGCGAACCCGCCGCCGCGTTGCGGGGGTTGGCGAAGGGCTTGTCGCCGGCCTCGACGAGCCGGGCGTTCAGCTCCTCGAACTTGTCCATGGGGAAGAAGACCTCGCCGCGGATCTCGACGAGCGGCGGGATGTTCTCGCCCTTCAGGCGGTTGGGGATCTCCGTGATCGTGCGGACGTTGGACGTGATGTCCTCGCCGACCCTGCCGTCCCCACGCGTGGCCGCGCGGGTCAGCCGCCCGTCCTCGTACGTCAGGTTCACCGCGAGGCCGTCGATCTTCAACTCGCACAGGAAGTGGTAGCCGGGCGCGCCCACGTCCTTGGCGACGCGGTCGGCCCAGGCCGCCAACTCGGCGTCGTCGAAGGCGTTGTCGAGCGAGAGCATGCGCTCGCGGTGCTCGACGGAGGTGAACTCCGTCTCGTACTGCCCCGCGACCTTCTGGGTCGGCGAGTCCGGCGTGCGCAGCTCGGAGTACTTCTCCTCCAGCGCCTCCAGGGAGCGCAGGAGCTTGTCGAACTCGGCGTCGTCGACCACCGGAGCGTCGTTCACGTAGTACCGGAAGCGGTGCTCCTCGATCTGCTCCGCCAGCTGGGCGTGCTCGTCCCGCACCTTGGCGGGCACCGTGCCCTCGCTCTGCAGTTCGTCAGCCACCGTCTCGTCCTCCCGTTCGCCTTCGTCCACGGTCACTCAGGGTTGTCCGCGAGTGATCTCGCCGCCCGGACGCAGTGCGCGAGTGCCGCGCGGGCGTACGCGGGCGACGCACCCGCGAGTCCGCACGACGGCGTGAGCACCACCGAGTCCGCGAGGGAACCCGGATTCAGCCCCAGCCTGCGCCACAGCGTCCTGACACCCATGACGCTACCGGCAGGGTCTGACAATGGGCCGTCCACGCCCGGCACGACACCCGCGACGAGTCGCAGGCCGGCCTCGACGGATTCCCCGATCACGTCGTCGTCACGCTCGGTGAGCAGCGAGAAGTCGAAGGAGACCGCGTCCGCGCCGGCCCGGCGCAGGAGGGCGAACGGCACGTCGGGGGCGCAGGAGTGGACGAGCCGCGGCCCGTCCTCGATCACGGAGAAGACGTCCCGCAGCGCGCTCTCGACGAGCTGACGGTCGACGGAGCGGTGCGTGCGGTACTCGCTGGCGGTCTTGACCTGTCCGCGCAGCACGGCGATGAGGGAGGGCTCGTCGAGCTGCAGCACCAACTGGGCGCCGGGCACCCGGCGGCGTACGTCGGCGATGTGCTCCCGCAGCCCCTCGGCCAGGGACCCGGCGAGGTCGCGGCACGCGCCGAGGTCGGAGAGCGCGGCCTCCCCGTTCCTCAACTCCAGTGCGGCGGCGAGCGTCCACGGCCCGACGGCCTGCACCTTGAGCGGGCCCTCGTACCCCTGCGTGAACTCCTCGAGCGCGTCGAGGTCCTCGCCGAGCCAGGACCTGGCGCGCTTGGTGTCCCGGCCCGGCCGGTCGCCGATCCGCCAGCCGCTGGGCTCCACGCGCGCGTAGAGGTCGACCAGCAGCCCTGCCGTACGGCCGATCATGTCGGCGCCGGGGCCGCGCGCGGGCAGCTCGGCAAGGAACGGCATCCCCTGCTCAGGGCCCTCGAAGCTGCCGGTCACGGTCCTGGCGGCCTCGCGGGCATCGCCACCGGGCATCGAACCGACGCCTGTGGCCGGCCCCCACCTGAAGTCGCTCTTTTCACTCACCCACGAAGGGTACGTAACGCCGGCCGTCGGGCGGGCGGCGCGTCAGCGGCCGGGGCGCACCGTCAGGTCGTTGACCTCGGCGTCGCGCGGGAGGTCGAGCGCCATGAGGATCGTCGTGGCGATCGACTCGGGGTCGATCCAGCGCTCCGGGTCGTACTCCTTGCCCTCCTGGTGGTGCACCTTGGCCTGCATGGCGCTCGCGGTGCGGCCCGGGTAGACCGAGGTGACGCGCACGCCGTTGCCGTGCTCCTCCTCGCGCAGCGCGTCCGCGAGGCCCTTCAGGCCGTGCTTGGAGGCGCCGTACGCGGACCAGCCCGCGTGCGCGTTGAGGCCGGAGCCCGAGTTCACGAAGACCACGTGCCCCTGGGCGAGGCGCAGTTGGGGCAGGAAGTGGCGGGTCAGCTCGGCCGGGGCGATGAGGTTGACGTTGAGCTGGTTGCGCCAGGCCTTCGGGGTGAGCTCACCGACCTTGCCGAGGTCGACGACGCCGGCGATGTGCAGCAGCGAGTCGATCCGGTCGGGCAGCGTCTGGTGCGAGAAGGCCCAGGACAGCCTGTCCGGGTCCGCGAGGTCGCCGACGAGCGTCCTGGCGCCGGGGAACTCGGCGGCGAGCTCCTTGGCGCGGCCCGCGTCGCGCGCGTGGAGGTAGATTTCGTCGCCGCGCTCGTGGAGTCGGCGGGCGACGGCGGCGCCGATTCCGGAGCCGGCGCCGGTGATCACATGTGTAGCCATGCCCGCCATGCTCGCACTACTCGACGCCGCGCGACTCCTCCAGGTAGGCCAGGGCGCCGACCGGCTCTTCGGCGAAGAACACGAGGTCAGTGAGGGGGATCGGGAGGAAGCCCTCGTCCTCCATGCGCCGGAACTGTTCCTTCAGGCCGTCGTAGAAGCCTTCGGAGTTGAGCAGCACGATCGGCTTGTCGGTCTTGCCGTGCTTCTTCAGCTCAAGGATCTCGGTGGCCTCGTCGAGGGTGCCGGTGCCACCCACCATGATCACGACGGCGTCGGACTTCTCCAGGAGCAGCGCCTTGCGCTCCGCGAGGTCCTTGGCGATCACCATCTCGTCGGGCGCGGTGACGACGCGCGCCTTGGCCGCGAGGAAGTCCACGGACACCCCGGTGAGCCGCCCGCCGGCCTCCGCCACCCCATCGGCGACGACCTTCATGAGCCCACTCTCCGAACCGCCCCACACGAGCGTGTGGCCGCCCTTGCCGAGCAGCTCGGCGAATTCACGGGCGGGGCGGGTGTAACGCTCGTCGAGTTCGGCGGCGGAGAGAAAGACACAGATGTTCATGCCACCTACCGTACGGTCCGCCACTGACAGCTGGGCCACCCCGTCACCGGCCGCCGAGCGGCACCCGGCGCGCGATGATCTTGCGGCGGGCGATCCGCCATCCGTCCGCCCCGTGTACCACCGTGTCCTCGTAGGTCGCGCTGCCAGTGGTGCCGTCCGCGTTGATGCCGATGCCCTTGGACAGGGCGTGTACGCGGTCCGCGGCGACTTCGGTCAGGACGACGTTCGTGATGTGGTGGGCGACCGGGTTGCCCGTGCCGAGGGCGAGCCCGGCGTCCTTGATGGCGGCCGGGCCATGGAGAGGCGGCTGCCCGAAGTCCGTGATGTCGTAGACGACGTCCGGGGTGAAGAGCTCGTCCAATCGGTCCAGCTCACCGGAGTCGATCAAGTGGCCGTGCATGGAGAGCAGTTCGGTGATGGCGGTCCGGTCGATGGGGTCGAGTGCCATGGCGATCCTCTCGTAGACCTTGATCCTTCCAAGGGTGCGGCCGCGTCGGGAAGAACTCGCCCGCTGTGAGCGCTGACACAGTCATGACTCAAGGACACACGATCACTGTCGAGCAGGGATCCGAGCACGTGCGGGTCGTCCATGACGGGCAGGTGCTCGCCGAGAGTGCGCGCCCGCTGGTGTTGAAGGAGACGGGCTGTCCGGTGCGGTACTACCTCCCGCCGGAGGACGTAAGGACCGAGCTGCTTACGCCCTCGAACACGACTACGCACTGCCCCTTCAAGGGCGACGCCTCCTACTGGTCGGTGCCCGGTGGGCAGGACCTGGTGTGGGCGTATCCGGAGCCGAAGGCAGAGGTGGCCGCCATCAAGGACCACCTGTGCTTCTACGAGACGCAGGTCGACGCCGCGTAACCACGCGCGCGTGGTCGAATGAGGAGGTACGGCAGAGCAAGACGGAGGGTGAGGCGGACATGGCTCACGGAGACGGGCAGCAGGACGTTCCGACGGGAGGGTTCGGTGGCGCCCCGCCGCCGTTCGCGCCCGCACCGCCGCCGCACCCACCGGCGGCCCCGCCGCCACCCGCGCACCCTCCGCAGTTCGCGCCCGCGCCGCCGCCACCCGCTCCCCCGGCAGGACCCGCAGGACCCGCAGGACCCGCAGGACCGGAGTTCGTTGCCGCCGACAAGCACAACGGCGTGGTCGTGGACGCGGACGGCCTGCACTTCGAGCAGGGGCCGCACGCCATCGACCTGCCCTGGTCGCACGTCCGCACCGCGAACTTCCAGCCGATGCCGTCCGGGGTGTTCGTCACGGTCTCGATGTCGGACGGCGCCGTCTACACCTGCCAGGTGCAGGCCACGAAGAAGGCACAGGCGTCCGAGTGGTGCGGTCAGCTGGGTGCCGTGCTGCACCACTACCTGCAGGGCCGGGTCTAGGCGACCGCCGCGGCCCGCTCCGTGGTGGCGATCGTCGCCGAGCCCACCACGCGCGTGCCGTCGTACAGCACGATCGCCTGGCCGGGGGCGACGCCGCGGACGGCATCCGTGAAGCGCACCCGCAGCTCGTCGTCGACCAGCTCCGCGGCCACCTCGGTCTCGCCGCCGTGCGCGCGCAGTTGGGCCGTATACGTGCCGGGTCCTGTCGGGGCGGCGCCGCACCAGCGGGGCTTGATGGCGGTGAGGGCGGTGACGTCGAGGGCCTCCACCGGGCCCACCGTCACCGTGTTGTCCACCGGGGAGATGTCCAGGACGTAGCGCGGCTTGCCGTCGGGGGCGGGCCTGCCGATGCGCAGGCCCTTGCGCTGGCCGATCGTGTAGCCAAAGGCGCCTTCGTGGGTGCCGAGCTTGTCGCCCGACTCGTCGACGATGTCGCCCTCCGCCTTGCCGAGGCGGTTCGCGAGGAAGCCCTGGGTGTCGCCGTCGGCGATGAAGCAGATGTCGTGCGAGTCGGGCTTCTTGGCGACCGCCAGGTCGCGGCGCTCCGCCTCCGCGCGGATCTCTTCCTTGGTCGTCTCCGTGTCACCCAGCGGGAACATCGCGTGGGCGAGCTGACGGTCGTCCAGGACGCCCAGGACGTAACTCTGGTCCTTGGCCATGTCGGCGGCGCGGTGCAGCTCGCGGTCGCCGTTCTCGTTGACGATCACCTGCGCGTAGTGGCCCGTGCAGACCGCGTCGAAGCCGAGGGCGAGCGCCTTGTCGAGGAGCGCGGCGAACTTGATCTTCTCGTTGCAGCGCAGGCACGGGTTCGGCGTGCGCCCCGCCTCGTACTCCGCGATGAAGTCCTCCACCACGTCCTCACGGAAGCGGTCGGCGAGGTCCCAGACGTAGAACGGGATGCCGATGACGTCGGCCGCGCGGCGCGCGTCGCGGGAGTCCTCGATGGTGCAACAGCCGCGGGCGCCCGTGCGGAACGATTGGGGGTTCGCCGAGAGCGCGAGATGCACGCCGGTCACGTCGTGACCCGCTTCGGCGGCGCGGGCCGCGGCGACGGCGGAATCCACGCCACCGGACATGGCGGCGAGGACACGGAGGGGGCGGTCGGCGGGGAGCATCGAGGTCTGCGAAGTCATAGCACTAACAGGGTACGGGCCCACGGGAACCGAATCGTTCGGATATCCGTTGTCGATCTCGTACGGGACTGACGGGGGCGTCATATGGGGAAGCAGGGAGCCGGGTCCGGGAAGGGCCGCGGCGGGGACCGTGATCGCGGGATCAGCCGACGGACCTTGATCATCGGCGGGGCCGCTTCGGCCGTGGGTGTCGGGCTGCTCGCGCGCGGCGATCTCGCCCGCATGTGGTGGCAGATGCCGGGGGTCGACAAGCCGCGCGAGGCCGGCGCGGTGGACTTCAAGGGCGCGGAGTGGGTGGCCGCGGCGGCGGCGAACTGGCGGCGGGCGGACCGCCCCGCCGACTACACCATCGACCGGGTCATCATCCATGTCACCCAGGGCAGCTACCAGGGCACCCTGAAGGTCTTCAAGGACCCGTGGCACGGGGCGGCCGCGCACTACGTGGTCCGGCAGGACGGGCACATCGCGCAGATGATCCGGGAGTTGGACGTCGCGTTCCACGCGGGGAACAAGGACTTCAACGAGCGCAGTGTCGGCATCGAGCACGAGGGCTTCGTGGACCGGCCCGAGGACTTCACGGACGAGATGTACGAGGCGTCCGCGCGGCTCACCGCCCGGATATGCAGGCGCTACGACATGCCGGTCGATCGCGAGCACATCATCGGGCACGTCGAGGTGCCGGGCACCGACCACACCGACCCGGGGCCGCACTGGGACTGGGACCGGTACATACGCCTGGTGAAGGCGGCGTACGAGCGGGACGGTTCCACCAAGGCGTAACGGCGTCCTACGTCAGCCCCGCCGACCTCGCCCGCTCCACCACCGGTCCGATCGCCGTCGCCACCGCTTCCACATCCGCCTTCGTGGTGGTGTGACCGAGGGAGAAGCGGAGCGTGCCGCGTGCCAGGTCCGGGTCGGTGCCGGTCGCGAGCAGGACGTGGCTGGGCTGGGCCACGCCCGCGGTGCAGGCCGAGCCCGTGGAGCACTCGATGCCCTGCGCGTCCAGGAGAAGGAGGAGCGAGTCGCCCTCGCAGCCGGGGAAGGTGAAGTGGGCGTTGGCGGGCAGTCGGCCGCCGGGCTCCGGGTCGCCGCCGAGGATCGCCTCGGGGGCGGCGGACCGGACCGCCGTGACCAGGGCGTCCCGGAGCGCGCCGATCTCGCGTGCGAACCACTCGCGCCGCTCGGTCGCGATCCGGCCGGCCGTGGCGAAGGCCGCGATCGCGGGGACGTCGAGCGTGCCGGAGCGGACGTGCCGCTCCTGCCCGCCGCCGTGCAGCACGGGGACCGGGGTGTACTCACGACCGAGAAGGAGGGCGCCGATGCCGTAGGGACCGCCGACCTTGTGGCCCGACACGGTCATCGCGGCGAGCCCGGAGGCGGCGAAGTCGACCGGGATCTGCCCGTAGGCCTGCACCGCGTCGGCGTGCAGCGGGATGTCGAACTCCCCTGCCACGTCGGCCAGTTCACGGACCGGCTGGATCGTGCCGATCTCGTTGTTGGCCCACATGACGGTGGCGAGGGCGACGTCGTCGGGATTGCGCGAGATCGCTTCCCGTAGCGCCCGCGCGTGCACCCTGCCGTAGGCGTCGACCGGCAGGTACTCCACGGTCGCGCCCTCGTGCTCGGCGAGCCAGTGCACGGCGTCGAGCACGGCGTGGTGTTCGACGGGGCTGGCGAGGACGCGGGTGCGGGCCGGGTCGGCCGCGCGGCGCGCCCAGTACAGGCCCTTGACGGCGAGGTTGTCGGCCTCGGTGCCGCCGGAGGTGAACACGACCTCGCTGGGGCGGGCGCCGAGCGACTCGGCGAGGGTCTCGCGGGACTCCTCGACGGTGCGGCGGGCGCGGCGCCCCGCGGCGTGCAGGGAGGAGGCGTTGCCGGTGACGGCGAGCTGGGCGGTCATCACCTCGACAGCCTCCGGGAGCATCGGAGTGGTCGCGGCGTGGTCGAGGTAAGCCATGGTGGGCTCGATTCTACGAGCCCACGTGCGCGCACCCGACGGTCAGCCCGTCATGCTCCAGGACATCGTGCCGTCGGCGGCGATCAGGGCGCCGAGCACGACGAGGTCGGCGACGCCGAGACCGAGCCCGAGGAGGGCGCGGCCGCGCCGCTCGGTGCCGCGCCACAGGGCGACGGACGCGAGGACGATCGAGACGGGTCCGAGGAAGACGTTCATGACGAGCAGCCCGACCAGGCCGAGGACGAACGAGGCGACGGCCATGCCGTCGGCGTCACGTCGGCCGGCGGGGCCGGCCTGCGTCTTCGGCTCTGTGGTGCGCGGTTCCGCGGTGAGTTCCATGGTTGTACCCCCTTGATCGGTTGATCGGTGTCGGTGTCAGCCGTGACGGCGCGCGAGGCGCTCGCGGGCCGCGAAGACGGCCAGCCAGACGCCGATGACGGCGGCCGCGACGAGCGTGACGGTCAGTGGAGCGTGGGCCACGGTGCCGAGCGCGAAGCCCAGCAGCAGGAGGGCCGCTACGAGGAACAGCATGGGAGCCTCTCGAAAAGTTGGGTTACAACTGTTCACTGACTATGGAGTCTAGCTCGCGGCTCGACTTCCCCATTACAGAGAACAGTTGTTAACTGGATGACATGAGTCACACATGCGGCACCCGTCAGGCGCGGAAGCAGAAGACCCGACAGGCGCTCCTGGACGCCGCGTTGGAGCTGCTGGAGGGCCAGAGCCTCAGCAGCCTCGGCCTGCGCGAGGTGACGCGCGCCGTGGGCGTGACTCCGACCGCGTTCTACCGGCACTTCGAGAGCACGGCCGACCTCGGGGTGGCCCTGGTCGAGGAGGCGCTCGGCAGCCTGCACACGGTGATCCGCGACGCGCTGACGGCGACGTGGGACAGCGACGAGCGCATCACGCGCACCATCGAGCTGATCGTCCGTCATGTGCGCGCGTACCCCGCACACGTCCGCTTCATCGCGCGCGAGCGGCACGGCGGCGTCCAGCGGGTACGGGAGGCGATCGGTGAGCAGCTCGCGCAGTTCGCCGACGAGGTGCGGGAGGCGCTGCGCCACGACCCCGACGCGGCGGGCTGGAGCCAGGAGGACCTGGAGATGCTGGCGGGCCTGTACGTCGATCACATGCTGGAGACGGCATCGCTGCTGCTCAGCATGGGTGACGAGGGCTTCGAGCAGGTGGCGGACCGGGCCGAGCGACAGCTGCGGCTCGTGAGTATCGGCCGAAAGCACTGGCTCGACGTGTCATGAGCAACTAGCGTTACGGTCATGACAGCAGCCGACTGGAACCTCGACCGAAGCTTCTCCAGCTCGTCCGGCGAGATCCGCTGGACGTCACTCGGGCCGGCCGACGCGCCGCCCGTCGTCCTCGTCCACGGCACGCCGTTCTCGTCGTACGTCTGGCGGGCACCGGCCCGCGCGCTCGCACGTCAACACAGGGTCTACGTATGGGATCTGCCGGGCTACGGAGTCTCCGAGACGGGTCCGGGCCAGGACCTCTCGCTCGACGCCCAGGCCCGCGTCCTGACCGAACTCCTCGACCACTGGGGCCTCACGGACGGCCGGGCTGAGCACCTGCCGACCGTCGTGGGCCACGACTTCGGCGGCTGCATCGCGCTGCGCGCACACCTGGTGCACGGCGCCGCGTACGCGCGCCTCGCCCTGGTCGACCCGGTGGCCCTCCGGCCGTGGGGCTCCCCCACGTACCGGCTGCTCGGCGAACACGCCGACGTGTTCCGGCAGTTGCCGCCCGATCTCCACGAGGCGCTCGTGCACCGCTACATCGCCTCCGGCAGCCACCCCGGACTGCACCCGGACACGCACGCGCGCGTGGTCGCGCCCTGGCTGACCGAGGCCGGCAAGGACTCCTTCTACCAGCAGATCGCGCAGAACACCCCGCATGACGGCACCGACGACATCCAGGGCCGCTACGGGGAGTTGGACCTGCCCGTGCTCGTCTGCTGGGGCGCCGAGGACACCTGGATCCCGGTCGCGCGGGCGCACGAGCTGGCCAAGCTGATCCCCGGCGCCGAGCTGCGGATCATCGCAGGCGCCGGGCATCTCGTCCAGGAGGACGCGCCCGCGGAACTCGCCGCCGTACTGGGCGAGTTCCTGCGTTCGTAGAAACCCGGGCTCAGCCGAGCCGTACGCGCGCGAGCTGGCGCGACTGGGCCACCAGGCGGTCCTTCGCGTCCCAGATCTCGGCGTCCTCCTCCAGGAAGCCGCCGGCCAGGTTCCGCGTCGTGATCGACACACGGACGGGACCAGGCGCCGGGCGGCAGCGCACGTGGACGGTCAGCTCGACCGTCGGCACCCAGCCCTTGAGACCCATCTCGAAGGCGGTCGGCGGCAGCGCGTCCACCGCGAGCAACAGCGACAGGGGGTCCATGTCGCGGCCGTCGGCGAGGCCGAACCAGGCACGCATCTCGCCCTTGCCGGACGGCGCGCCGAGCGCCCAGCCCAGCGTGGCCGGGTCGAGCTTCAGGTGCAGCCGGTCGGAGATCGCGGAGCTGCCGGGGACGGGCGGCGCGCTCTCGGGTGCGTCGCCCGCGCCGAAGCACTGCTCGGCGGGCGGCATGACGGGCGGCTCGGCGCTCGTGCGTACGTCGTCGGGGAGCGTGTCCAGGTCGCCGTAACTGGCGATGACCCGGATCCGCTCGACCTCGCTGCCGTCCTCCGCGAACTGGAAGAGGGAGGCCTGCCCCGTGGAGAGGGTGCGGCCGGAGCGGGCCACGTCGGTCCTGATCACGGCGGGGCCGGGCGCGGACGCGGTCAGGTAGTGCGCCGAGACCGTGAACGGGTCGTCGTGCGGCAAGGCGTCCGCGAGGGCGCGGCCGAGCACGGCGAGGAGGTAGCCGCCATTGAGGGCGTTGATGATCGTCCAGCCAGCGGAGAGGTCGATGTCGTAGACACCGGGTTCGCCCGCGCGCCGGGTGACGGCGGTGTCGCGGTCGAACTCGCTGTCGCCGATGACGGCCGGGCGACTCTGCGTGGATACTGCGTCTGCCATACACGGAAACGTACAACAGGAAATTACTAAGCGGTAGCTTTCATTGGCCACCGGTCCCCGGCTACGGCGTCTCCTCCGTCACTTCCACCCCGGCCGACCTGCGGTTCCACGCGCGCGGAGCCCGCCAGTGGTAGCGCATCGCGAGCAGTCGCAGAACAAAAGCGGTGAGGACCGCGAGGCCGCTGGTGAAGCCGTCCAGGGCGTCGAGGTGGATGCACAGGACGACGATCCCGGCGCCGACCATGGCGGGCACCGCGTAGAGATCGCGGTCCCAGCGCACGAGGGACGGCACCTCGTTGGCGATGATGTCGCGCACCACGCCGCCGCCGACCGCGGTGGCGAGGCCGAGCGCGGCGGACGCGGTGAGCCCGAGCCCGTAGTCGTACGCCTTCGTCGTGCCCGTGACGCAGAACAGGCCGAGGCCCGCCGCGTCGAAGACGTTCACCGCCGTCTGGGTGCGCTCGACCTCCGGGTGCAGGAAGAAGACGAGCGCGGCGGCGATCAGCGGCGTGACGAAATAGCCCAGGTCGGTGAAGGCGGCCGGGGGCACGGCGCCGATCACCAGGTCACGAAAGACCCCTCCGCCCAGCGCGGTGACCTCAGCGAGCGCGGCGATCCCGAAGACGTCCCAGTTCTTGCGGACGGCCATCAGGGCACCGGAGATCGCGAAGACGAAGATCCCGATGAGGTCGAGCCAATGCTGGACGGAGGGACTGAACAGTTCCTGGAGCACGCGACATTCTTACCTGCCGCGCCCGCGGGGTCCCTACAGGCTCGGCTTGCCCGTCGTGAACAGCCAGGTGTCGAAGAGGTCGTCGAGCTGCTGCCCCGAGACCCGTTCGGCCAGCGCGATGAAGTCGGAGGTCTGGGCGTTGCCGTAGCGGTGCAGCTTGGTCCACTGCGGCAGCAGCTTGAAGAACGCCTTGTCGCCGATGCGCTCGCGCAGCATCTGGAGCGTCATCGCGCCGCGCTGGTAGACGGCCGAGGCGAACATCGTGTCGCGCTGCGGGTCGCCGACCTTCACCTGCCAGAAGCTGGAGTTCGCCGGGCGGGAGTTGTAGCCCGCGAGGAACGAATCGTGTGCGGACGCACCGCCCTTGTGCTCGGTCCACAGCCACTGGGCGTACGTGGCGAAGCCCTCGTTGAGCCAGATGTTCTTCCACTGCTCAACGGAGACGGAGTCGCCGAACCACTGGTGGGCCAGCTCGTGCACGATCGTCGACTCGGAGCGGACGGCCGAGTAGATCGGCTTGGACTGGGTCTCCAGGGAGAAGCCGGCCTGCGGCATGTCGTCGACGATCGCACCCGTCTCCTCGAAGGGGTACGGGCCGAAGACCTGCGACCAGTAGTCGGTGGCCTCGGCGGTCACCGCGTACACGTCGACGTTGTTGCTGTTGGCGAGGACCGGGTCGATGGCCACATAGACGGGGGTGCCGCCGGGTGACGTGCCGGTCTTCACGTCGAACTTGCCGATGGTGGCGGTCGCGAGATACGTCGCCATGGGCTTGGACTCGCGCCAGTGGTGGACGGTCTGCTTGCCCTTGTCGGTGTCGTACGTGTCGACGAGGCGGCCGTTCGATACGCCGGTGAGGCCCTTCGGCGCCTTGATCTTGATGTCGTACGTGGCCTTGTCGGACGGGTGGTCGCTGGACGGGAACCAGGTGGAGGCGGCGTTCGGCTCGCAGGCGACGAAGACGCCGTCCGCCGTCTTCATCCAGCCGTAGTCGGAGCCGAAGACGATGGGGCCGCTGAGGGGTTCGGGCACGCCGCCATAGGTCACGGTCACGGTGAAGGACTTGCCCTTGTGGATCGAGGCGCTCGGCGTGATGCGCAGTTCGTCCCCGCTGCGCGTGAACTCGGCGCGTCTGCCGTTCACCTCGACCTTGGTGACGGTCAGCTTCTGCAGGTCGAGGTCGAAGGCGGAGAGGTTCTGGGTGGCGCGCGCGGTGAGGGTCGTGCGGCCGTCGAGGCGGTCGGTGTCGGGGTTGTACGCGACATCGAGGGCGTAGTGCTCGGCGTCGAAGCCGCCGTTGCCGAGCTGCGGGAAGTACGGGTCGCCGATGCCGTCGGAGCCGGGGGTGGGGGCGGGGGCGGCGGCTATCAGGCAGAAGGAGGCGGCCGCGACGGTGAGCGCGGCCAGACGTGCCGAACGGGAGAGGGCCATGGGGCGTCCCTTCGAGCGGGTTCCGGTGTAACGGACAGCGAAATGCTGCCGCTCGAAGGTGGGCGTGTACATGACCCTTTTGGGCCATGTACACGCCGTTCCGGTGGAAGCTCGCCCACGTCACGGGGCTCCGCCCCGGACCCCGCTGCTCAAACGCCGCAGGGGCTTGAAATGCCCGGGCCTCTATTTGCCTGCCGGAGGCTCCGTGTCCACTGTCTTCGGGACCGTGATCACGTCGATCGCCTCCTTCGCCACCTGGAGGAGGTTCGTGTCCTGCGGGGCCTGGTCCGGCGCGTTCTCCGGGTGGTGGCACGCGACCTGGTGGGCCGTGGCGAGCGGAATCAGCGGGGGCTCCGTCGTTTTGCAGAGCTCCGTCGCCTTCCAGCACCGTGTGTGGAAGCGGCAGCCGGTGGGCGGGTCGATCGGCGAGGGGACGTCGCCGCGCAGCAGGATGCGTTCGCTCTTGGCGCCGCGGCGCTTGGGGTCCGGTACGGGGACGGCCGAGAGCAGCGCCTTCGTGTACGGGTGCATCGGCGTCGCGTACAGGTCGTCGCGGTCCGCCAACTCGACGATCTTGCCGAGGTACATGACCGCGATCCGGTCGGAGACGTGCCGGATGACCGAGAGGTCGTGCGCGATGATCACGTACGTGAGGCCGAGCTCGTCCTGGAGGTCGTCCAGCAGGTTCACCACCTGGGCCTGGATCGAGACGTCGAGCGCCGACACCGGCTCGTCCGCCACCACCAGCTTCGGCTTCAGGGCCAACGCCCGGGCGATACCGATGCGTTGCCGCTGCCCGCCGGAGAACTCGTGCGGGTAGCGGTTGTAGTGCTCGGGGTTGAGGCCGACCTTCTCGAGCAGCTCCTGCACCGCCTTGCGCACGCCGCCCTCGGGCTTGACGCCCTGCAACCGGAACGGGGCGCCGACGATCGCGCCGATGTTGTGGCGCGGGTTCAGCGACGAGTACGGGTCCTGGAAGATCATCTGGACGTCGCGGCGCAGCGGGCGCATGCCGCCGGTGCTCAGGTGCGTGATGTCCTGACCCTCGAACTCGACGCGCCCGTCCGTGGGTTCGAGCAGCCGCGTGATCAGGCGGCCCATGGTCGACTTGCCGCAGCCGGACTCGCCCACGACGCCGAGCGTCTCACCGGCGCGGACGTCGAAGGAGAGCCCGTCGACCGCCTGCACGGCGGCGACCTGCCGCTTGAGCAGTCCCTTGCGGATGGGGAAGTGCTTGACCAGGCCGTCGACCTTGAGCAGCGGCTCACCGGCCGCCGCGTCCGGAGAGGTCGTCGCCTGCTGGGGGATCGTAGGGGGCGTCATCTCGGCTTCAGGTCCTTTGGCGTCCGTCACAGCTTCGGCGCAATCTCTTCGTTCCAGATCCGCTCGCGCTCCTCGCCCGACATGTGGCAGGCGGAGAAGTGTCCGGAGCCGACCTCCCGCAGTTCGGGGCGCTCGGTGCGCGTGATGTTGTCCTTGGGTACGTCCGCGTACGGGCAGCGCGGGTTGAAGGCGCAGCCGCTCGGCAGGTTGATGAGGCTGGGCGGGGAGCCCTTGACCGGGGTGAGCCGCTCGGTCTGCTCCCGGTCGATGCGCGGCATCGAGCCCAGCAGGCCCCAGGTGTACGGGTGTTGGGGCGTGCTGAAGACCTGCTCGGCCGTGCCCCGCTCGACGCAGCGGCCGCCGTACATCACGAGGAGCTCGTCCGCCATCTCCGCGACGACCCCGAGGTCGTGCGTGATCATGATGACGGCCGAGCCGAACTCCTTCTGCAGATCGCGGATCAGGTCGAGGATCTGCGCCTGCACCGTCACGTCGAGCGCGGTGGTCGGCTCGTCGGCGATCAGCAGCTCGGGGTTGTTGACGAGGGCCATCGCGATCATCGCGCGCTGGCGCATACCGCCCGAGAACTCGTGCGGATAGGAGTCGACCCGCTTGTCCGGCTGAGGAATCCCGACCCGGTCGAGCATCTCGACGGCCCGCTTGCGCGCGACCTTCTTGTCGACGTTGTGGTGGACCCGGTAGGCCTCCACGATCTGCTTGCCGATCGTGTAGTACGGGTGCAGCGAGGAGAGCGGATCCTGGAAGATCATCGCCATGTCGCGGCCGCGCAGCCTGCGCACGGTGCCCTGGTCGCCGGAGAGCAGCTCGGTGCCGTCCAGCCAGATCTCGCCCTCGATCCGCGCCTTGCGCCGGCCGTACTGGCCGGTGGTGTGCAGGCCCATGATGCCGAGCGAGGTGACGGACTTGCCGGATCCCGACTCGCCGACGATGCCGAGGGTGCGGCCCTTCTCCAGCGTGAAGGAGAGCCCGTCGACGGACTTGACCACGCCGTCGTCGGTCGGGAAGTGCACCTTGAGGTCGCGGACCTCGAGGAAGGAGCTGGGGGCGCCGGAGGCGGTGACGGGTTCGCCGACCGCCGCTCCGGTCTTGTTCAGTTCGGTCATCCCAGCCTCACTCGCGGGTCGATGACGGCGTACAAGAGGTCCACGACGAGGTTGGCGACGGCGATCGCGAGGGCCGCGATGAGCGTCACGCCGAGGATCACGGGCAGGTCCTTGTTGCTGATGGCCTGGACCGCCGCGAGGCCGAGACCCGGCAGGTTGAACGTGGACTCGGTGAGCACGGCGCCGCCCATCAGCACGCCGAGGTCGAGCCCGAAGACGGTGAGGATCGGCGTCATCGCGGAGCGCAGCGCGTGCCGCGTGATGACGGGCCCCTCGCCGAGGCCCTTGGCACGCGCGGTGCGGATGTAGTCCTCGCCGAGGATCTCCAGCATGGTGGCGCGGGTGAGCCGGGCGTACATCGCGGCGTTGAGGAAGGCGAGCACGATCCACGGCAGGATCAGCGTCTCGATCCACGTACCGATCGAGTCGTCGGTGGAGAGCGAGTCGGCGATGTGCACCCAGCCGAGGCTGTGCACGAAGATCCCCATCGCGACCATGCCGGTGAAGAAGACCGGCAGGGAGACGCCGGCGAGGGCGGTGGTCATGGCGGCGCGGTCCCAGAACGAGCCGCGCTTGAGGGCGGAGACGACACCGGTGGCGACGCCGCCGATGAGCCACAGCACGCAGGCACCGAGCGCGAGCGCGCCGGTGACGGGGAGCGCGTCCTTCAGGGTGGTCCAGACGGGTTCCTCCGTACGGAAGGAGTACCCGAAGCAGGGCGCCGCGCAGTGGGTCACGTCGCTGCCATTGGCGTAGTCGCGCCCCAGCGGGATGCCCTTGACGAAGTCCCAGAACTGAACGAGCAGAGGGTCGTTGAGCCCCAGCTTGATCCGGATCCCCGCGAGCTGCTCGGCGCCGGACGACTTGCCGGCGAAGAGCACGGCAATGTCCTGACCCGCCCATTTGGGCAGCATGAAGAAGATGGTGAAGGTCGCGAAGAGAACGACGAGCACCATGATGACAACGGCGAACAGGCGCCGGATGAGATAAGCAAGCACTGTGCGCGGCCCGGCCGCGACCATGGGCTCCTTGTGGGAGCCCACGACCGCAGCCCGGGGCCATCACCTGCCCTTCGGACTGGCGGGTTTCGGCGGCTGGGGCAAACCGGACGGCGGATGAACTCCGCCGTCCGGCAGGGGTGTTACTTGACGACGCCCAGGGAGGCGTAGTCGTAGCGGCCGCTGTAGGCGTCGGCCATCATGGCGTTGGTCAGACGCGGGCCACGCCACGTGATGTTGTTCTCGTAGATGAACGGCATCCAGTCGGCCTGGTCGAGGATCCGCTTGTCGAGCGCCTTGTAGGTCTCGCCGGCCTTGTTCGGGTCCGTCTCGGCGATGGCCTTGTCGAACATGCCGTCGATCTTCGGGTCGTTGATCTCGGACTCGTTGTAGTTACCGGTCTGCGCGAGGAAGCGGCTGTCCCACAGCGGCTGACCGAAGCCCTGACCGGACGGGAAGTCCGGGCCCCAACCACTCATGATCATGCCGTAGCCGCGGGCCTTGACGACCTTCGGGGAACCGGTGACCGAGGCCGACTCGGCGCCGTCGAAGGAGTCCACCTCGACCTTGATGCCGACCTTGGCGAGCTGCTCCTGCAGCGCCTCTGCGGTGTCGACCTCGCCCGGGTTGTTGGTACGGGCGGTGATCTTCGTGGAGAAGCCGGTCGGCTTGCCGCACTCCTTCAGCTCGGACTTGGCCTTGGCCGCGTCCGGCTTGCCCTTGCGGGCGAGGACGCCGTACGGGTCGTAGTCGCTGTGGCCCTTGATGGACTTCGGCAGGGTGGAGTTGGCGATGTCGCCGCCGGCCAGCTTGCCGCCGCGGGTCTGCTGCAGGCCCGCGAAGTCGGTCGCGTAGAACACGGCCTTGCGGCAGTGGACGTTGTCGAACGGCTTGGCCTTGTGCACCAGGGCGACGTAGCGGACGAAGGACGTCCGCATGTTGTCGACGCTGTCCTTGTGGTCCTGGACGGCGGAGACGCGACCCGACTGGGTCATGCCCGTGCCGTTCATGTCGACGTCGTAATCGCCTTCCATCAGGCGCTTGTCGTTCTCCTCCAGGTTGGCGGAGATCGTCACGTCGACCTTGTTGGGAAGCGCGGCACGGATCGGGTCCGAGGCCTTCTTCCACTTGTCGTTGCGCACCAGGACGATCTTCTTGTTGGCCTTGTACGACTGGAACTTGTACGGGCCGGCGGAGAACGGGTGCGCGGTGTACTTGGCCTTCGTGTCCTTCTCCTGCTTGACCGGCGAGCCGGACGGCATGGCGAGGAACTGCTCGAAGTCACCGTTCGGCTTCGGCAGCTTGAAGACGATGGTCTGGTCGTCCGGCGTCTCGATCGACTTCAGACCCAGCTTGTCCTTGGACTTGTCCTTGTACGGGCCCTTGTACTCGCCCTTGGGGTCCAGGTTCTGCTTCAGGTACTGCGGGCCACCGGTGATGGTGTCCGTCGCCCAGATGCGCTCGATGCCGTACTTGACGTCCTTGGAGGTGATCGGCGAGCCGTCCTCCCAGGTGACCCCGTCACGCAGGTGGTACGTGTACGTCTTGCCGTCGTCGGAGATGTCGGCCTTGGACTTGGCCAGGTCACCGACCAGCTCGTTGGACGCCGCACCCGGCTTGGGCGCGTAGGTCACCAGTTGGCGCGTGTAGAACCGCATGAAGTCCCACGACATGCCGTAGTAGGCGCGCTGCGGGTCGGCGGAGTCCAGGTCCTGCTTGCCGACCATGCGCAGCGTGCCTCCCTTCTTCTTCGAAGGGTTGGCGATCTTGTTGTACGCGGCGTCGTAACCGGCGCCCTTCGACGAGTCCTTGGAGTCGTCGTCGCTGCCACCGCCGCACGCCGTGGTCGACACCAGAGCCGCGACCACGAGGGCGGCGCCGGCGGCAAGCCGTCGTTTCGAGGAACCTGTGGGCATTTTCTCGTAACCTCCGAGATCGCGGTCCCGGACACCTGCCGGAGAACCATGGAGTCAAGCCACCTGACGGTGCTGCAGGGGCAGTTCGGTGAAAGCCGGTTGGACTTGTACGGCGTTACCGGGTGCCCTTCGGGTCGAGGGCGTCGCGCAGCCCGTCGCCGAAGAGGTTGAACGCGAGAACGGTGATGAAGATCGTGACACCCGGGAAGACCATGAACATCGGGTCGTGCTCGTACGTCTCCAGGGCGTCGCGGAGCATGCCGCCCCAGGAGGCCGTGGGCGGCCGGACACCCGCACCGAGGAAGCTGAGCGCCGCCTCCGTGAGGATGTTGGTCGGGATCATCAGCGTCATGTAGACGACGATCGGCGCGACCAGGTTCGGCAGCAGTTCACGGAACAGGATGTGCCGCGGGCCACCGCCCAACGACCGTGCCGCCTCGACGTATTCACGCTCCCGCAGGGACAGCGTCTGCCCGCGGACGATGCGGCCGATGTACGGCCAGCCGAAGAACCCGATGACGAGGATGAGCACGGCGATGCGCACCCCGCTGCCGGTCAGACCGAGCAGATCGTCGGGGAGCACCGAGACCAGGGAGATGATGAAGAGCAGCTGCGGGAAGGAGAGCAGCACGTCCATCACGCGGCTGATCACCGCGTCGATCCAGCCGCCGAAGAAGCCGGCGACGATGCCGAACAGCGTGCCGAGCACCACGGCGACGATCGCCGCGAGGAACGCCACGAGCAGCGAGATCCGGGCGCCGTAGACGATGCGGCTGAAGACGTCGCGCCCCTTGTTCGGTTCGAGGCCGAAGAGGAAGTCGCTGCTGACGCCCCCGAGCGAGCCCTGCGGCAGGTTCGTCAGCGGGTCGAGCTTGTCCTGGTGGAACTGGTTCGGCGGGTGGCCGAGCAGGCTGACGATGAGCGGCGCGAAGACCGCGACCAGGACCAGGAGGACGACAACGATGCCACCGCCGAGAGCGACCTTGTCGCGCTTCAGCCGGTTCCAGGCGATCTGCTTGAGCGACCGGCCCTCGACCTTGCGCTCTCCGTCTCCCTTGGCAGGCTCGACCGGTGCGCTCGGTTCCGCTTCCGCGCTCGTGTCGTGCAATGGTGCCGTCATCGTGGCAGGGACCCCTCTCAACCGGCGGTGACCGGCCCGCACTTGCCGCTGTGGCGGCGTGGTTCAGTCCGTCGTACACAGAGGCGAAGCCCCCTTGCTGCGGGAGTCTTCAACCTGGGCGCGATCTGTTGCCAGACTTGACAGCGAAAGGATGCCTAAACGTGATGCAGGCTGGGGTGTTCCGTTATCCGGACTGCCGTGAACGGGGGTCGGACACGGGGCAGTTGGGGTGAACCGGACATGATGTCCTCAAACGCCGGACGGGCTGGATATTCCAGCCCGTCCGGCGATTGAGGACAATCTTTTCAGTACGTCGCCCCGTACGGCGGCGGGAATCCGTACCCACCCCCGGCGGGAGCCGCATGGGCCTCCCGGTCATAAAACGGACGTGCCTGCCGCAGCCACATCGCCACCGGGTCGTACTCGTCCGACATCGCGACCGTGGAGACCGGGAGTCCCTCGGGGACCGCCGGGATGGACTGCTGCATCATCGCCCGGACCGCGTCCACGGACGCCGGGGACGTGTCGTAGACGTCCAGGCCGATGGCGAGGTAGGGCGCGCCCAGCGTGGGCTGGACCCAGGCGCGGCGCAGGGAGCGGATCGCCGTCGTACGGTGCGCGTTCTGCGTCAGGACCGCGTAGAACTGGGGGATCTCGATGGCGGGTTCGGAGAGCCGCAGCGGGCCCGCCGGCTGCCGGTCCAGGCCGCCCGCGATGCGCCGCAGGTCGAGCCACGGGATGCCGACGCCGCCGCCCGGCGCGTGCGGGTTCAGCCAGAGCCCGTAGTGGTCCGGGTAGAGCGTGCGCGCCGCGTCGACCCCGCTCACCACCTCGTACGCCCGCGACCAGCCGGAGGCGGAGAGCTCCTGGGCGGAGGTGACGCAGGGGGCGTACGAGAAGCCGTCCACCTCCATGTTCCCGAACTGGGCGTCCGGGGAGCCGGCCTGGCCGTGCCAGAGCAGCATCCAGACCTGCCCGGCCCCGGGGTCGGCGAGGGCCTTGAGGAGCGCCTCGTACGCGTCGTAGCGTCCCGGCGTCACCTGGCGCAGCATGTGCTCGACCTGTCCGGCCGCGGCCGTGCCCGACGCGCTCACCCGTAACCGCCCCTTCGGCTCTTCAAATACGTCCGTGTCCCACATGTGGCCGGAAAGCGAAGCGCCGACCGGTCACGTCATGAAACCAGCTTAAGCGGCGATACTGACACCGACTTGACGGACGCCGTCACCCTTCTCGTACGTAGAACGGCCGTACGTGTGTACGCAGCCAGTCCGCGACCGGGTCCTGCGTCACATCCAGGAACACCAGGTTGACGGTCCAGGCCAGCGGTGCGCGGCCCAACGCCCGCCCCAGCGCGTCCAACGGAAGGTCCCGCACGGCGCCCGCGGCACCCGCGGCCTGCGACAGCTCCACGCCGATGAACAGGGACGGCTCCGCATCCTCCACGGTCGCGAGGCAGCGCCGGGCGCTCAGCACCGTGCCGAGCGCCTCGAACTCCTCACGCACCGCGGCCAGGAAGTCCATGGGGTCGAGCTGCCAGTCCGGCTCGCTCAGCACCACGCGGCCACCCGTCGCCGGGCCGTCCAGCGCCGTGCGACCGCTGCGGGCCAGCTCGGCGACGGCCGGCGGCGGCAGCGGGACGCCCACCGTGCCGTCCGGGTTCACGGCGATGCCGACCTGCGGCGGAAGGCCGCGCGCGAACTCCACGGCCGGGGCCACCGTGCAGTCCATCCGGCCACCGGTGACGGCCATGAACTGCTGCTCGGAGCTGAACACCGGGACGTAGGCCTGGCCCTCGATCTCCAGAGTCGGCAGGTCGAGGTCCCTGCTGGCGTTCGAACCGCCCCTGGGCAGCGGGATCCACACGTGGCTGCGGCCGAGCGCCTCGACGATCCGGCCGCCCGCCGAGTTCCCCGCCTGTTGGCCGAGTGCCGCGGCGAGGACCTCCTCCAACTCGTTGGCGGGCCAGCCCTGCGCGGGGTGGGCGTAGCCGCCCTCGTGCCCCTGGGCGTGACCGTGACCCGACTCCGGGGTGCCTGGGAACTCCATGACTGCCATCAACCTCTGCTGTTCTGCCCGCTGCTGTGCCCGCCCGACCTTAACTCGTCCACACAATTGGACACGGTGCGGTTCCTTCCGCTTGCGCAGGGGGTCCCGGGGTCAGTCGCCGAACGTGATCCCTCCCAGCGCCTCCATCGCCGCCCGGTCGAGCAGCACCGCGGACTCCATCCCGGCCGGCAGGTCCCCCCGCTCCGTCGAGCTGACGAGCGCCCCCACCGCCCTGCGGTGCCGGGCGAAGGCGTACCGGGACACCCCGCGGCCGCGGTCCCGCTGCCCTTCCAGGGCCGTGTCCGCCGGTACGTCGAGCAGCATCAGATGGACGGCCACCCCACGCCGCCGCGCCGTGCGGATCACCCAGCGGCGCACCCACGCCTGCGTACCGCAGTCGTGCACGACGACGCTCGCCCCCGAGCGCATCGCCCGGCGCAGCCCCACGTAGTGCGCGACGCGGACCAGCGGGCGGTACAGCCCGTACGGCAGGTAGCGCGGCATGCGCGCGGCCCAGCGCTCGCGGGTGTCCTGCGAATCGATCCGGATCTCGGTCACGGCCCGCCGCATCAGCGTCGACTTCCCGCTGCCCGGCAGGCCCGAGAGCACGACCAGGTCGCCCGCCGCGAAGGCGAGCTGCCGCGGTGTGTGGCCGCGACGGCCGCGCAGGTCCCGCACCGAGCGCTGGCCGGGGATCCGCACCCCCGCCACCACCGACGCCGAAGCGGATACCGCGTAAGCCCCCGCCACTGCCTTGTGCACCGTGATCGTCCTCCCCGTTCCGGTCACGTCACCCTTGCCCCTCAAGTGTAAAGAGAAGGTAATGCCCCTCAAGGGCTTTCCCTGTCGGACGGGCATGCAATGATGTGCCCGCAACTGCATACCGGCCGCTTGAATCCGCGCGGGAGAGTTCTGGGTACGACGAGTGCCCGGACGCCGAAGGAGCAAGTTCCTCCCTTGAATCTCTCAGGCCCCGTACCGCGCGGGCGAGGCAGATCTGAAAAGTGGGGCGTCTTTGTGACGTGACGCCCCCACCCAAGGTGCAAGCCCCTCGGGGCGAACCTCTCAGGTTCCGATGACAGATGGGGAGGACGTCTCGTACGCGATACGGGACTCCGCCATCGCCGTCATGCCCGGGAGCACCCTGATGACCCGTACGACATCTCTCGACGCCCTGCATCGTTCGCTCGGCGCCACGATGACCGACTTCGCCGGCTGGGACATGCCGCTGCGCTACGGCAGCGAGCGTGACGAGCACAACGCCGTGCGCACGCGGGCCGGTCTCTTCGACCTCTCCCACATGGGCGAGATCACGGTGTCCGGGCCCCAGGCCGTGGACCTGCTCAACCACGCCCTCGTCGGCAACATCGGCTCCGTCGGCCTCGGCCGCGCCCGCTACACCATGATCTGCCGCGCGGACGGCGGGATCCTCGACGACCTGATCGTGTACCGGCTCGGCGAGACCGAATACATGGTGGTCGCCAACGCGGGCAACGCGCAGGTCGTGCTCGACGCCCTCACCGAGCGCGCCGCCGGCTTCGACGCCGAGGTCCGCGACGACCACGACGCGTACGCGCTGCTCGCGGTGCAGGGTCCGGCCTCCGCGGCGATCGTGAAGTCCGTCACTGACGCGGACCTGGACGGCCTGAAGTACTACGCGGGGCTGCCCGGCACCGTCGCCGGTGTGCAGGCGCTCATCGCGCGCACCGGATACACCGGCGAGGACGGCTTCGAGCTGTTCGTCTCCCCCGCCGACGCCGAGAAGCTGTGGCAGGCACTGACCAAGGCGGGCGCCGAGTACGGCCTCATCCCCTGCGGCCTGTCCTGCCGTGACACGCTGCGCCTTGAGGCGGGCATGCCGCTGTACGGGCACGAGCTGACCACCGACCTCACCCCCTTCGACGCCGGTCTCGGCCGCGTCGTGAAGTTCGAAAAGACCTCCCACGGGGGCGACTTCGTGGGCCACGACGCGCTGGTCGCCGCCGCCGAGCGCGCCGAGGCCAACCCGCCCCGCAAGCTCGTCGGCCTCATCGCCGAGGGCCGCCGCGTCCCGCGCGCCGGGATGTCCGTCGTCGTGGACGGACAGGTCATCGGCGAGGTCACCTCCGGCGCCCCGTCCCCGACGCTGGGCAAGCCGATCGCGATGGCGTACGTGGACCCCGCGCACGCGGAGCCGGGTACGGCGGGTGTCGGCGTCGACATCCGCGGCAAGCACGAGCCGTACGAGGTCGTGGCCCTGCCGTTCTACAAGCGCCAGAAGTAGGCGCCCCAGCACCCCCTTGTAGCCCCGCCGTCACCAGCACCTTCCCGCGTACAGGAGAATTCGCATCATGAGCAACCCCCAGCAGCTGCGTTACAGCAAGGAGCACGAGTGGCTCTCGGCCGTCGAGGACGGCGTCGCCACGATCGGCATCACGGAGCACGCCGCGAACGCGCTCGGTGACATCGTGTTCGTCCAGCTCCCCGAGGTCGGTGACACCGTGACCGCGGGCGAGACCTGCGGCGAGCTCGAGTCGACCAAGTCCGTCTCCGACCTGTACTCCCCCGTGGGCGGCGAGGTCACCGAGATCAACCAGGACGTCGTCGACGACCCGGCCCTCGTGAACTCGGCCCCGTTCGAGGGCGGCTGGCTGTTCAAGGTCCGCCTTGCCGAGGAGCCGAAGGACCTGCTCACCGCCGACGAGTACACCGCATTCTCCGGGAGCTGACTCCACCGATGTCCGTACTGAACGAATCCCTGCACGAGCTCGACCCCGAGGTCGCCGTCGCGGTCGACGCCGAGCTGAAGCGCCAGCAGTCGACCCTCGAAATGATCGCGTCGGAGAACTTCGCCCCGGCCGCCGTCATGGAGGCCCAGGGCTCGGTCCTCACCAACAAGTACGCGGAGGGCTACCCCGGCCGCCGCTACTACGGCGGCTGCGAGCACGTCGACGTCACCGAGCAGATCGCCATCGACCGTGTGAAGGCGCTCTTCGGCGCCGAGTACGCGAACGTGCAGCCGCACTCGGGCGCCTCCGCGAACCAGGCCGCCCTCTTCGCCATCGCCAAGCCGGGCGACACGATCCTCGGCCTGGACCTGGCGCACGGCGGCCACCTCACGCACGGCATGCGCCTGAACTTCTCCGGCAAGCAGTTCAACGTGGTCCCGTACCACGTGGACGACGCGGGCCTGGTCGACATGGCCGAGGTCGAGCGGCTCGCCAAGGAGCACCGCCCCAAGGTGATCATCGCCGGCTGGTCCGCGTACCCGCGCCAGCTGGACTTCGCCGAGTTCCGTCGCATCGCCGACGAGGTCGAGGCGCTGCTCTGGGTCGACATGGCGCACTTCGCGGGCCTCGTGGCCGCGGGCCTGCACCCCAACCCGGTCCCGCACGCCGACGTCGTCACGTCCACGACGCACAAGACGCTCGGCGGCCCGCGCGGCGGCATCATCCTCGCCCGCAACAAGGACTTCGCGAAGAAGCTGAACTCGGCGGTCTTCCCGGGCTTCCAGGGCGGCCCCCTTGAGCACGTGATCGCGGCCAAGGCGGTCTCCTTCAAGGTCGCGGCCTCCGAGGACTTCAAGGAGCGCCAGGCCCGCACGATCGAGGGCGCCCAGATCCTCGCCGAGCGCCTGACGACCCCGGAGTCGCGCGCGGCGGGCGTCAACGTCCTCTCCGGCGGCACGGACGTGCACCTGGTCCTCGTCGACCTGCGCGAGTCCGAGCTCGACGGCCAGCAGGCCGAGGACCGGCTCCACGAGGTCGGCATCACGGTCAACCGCAACGCGGTCCCGAACGACCCGCGCCCGCCGATGGTCACCTCCGGCCTGCGGATCGGCACGCCGGCCCTCGCCACCCGCGGCTTCACCGCCGAGGACTTCCGCGAGGTCGCCGACGTGATCGCGCTCGCGCTTCAGCCGTCGTACGACGCCGAGGCGCTCAAGGCCCGGGTGACCGCTCTGGCCGATAAGCACCCGCTGTACCCCGGCCTGAAGTAATTCGGCCCGGATTACGTACCCTTTCGTAGGTACGTCCCGTCGGGGCACCGCGCACACTGGAATCAGCAGATGTCAGTGAGCACGGTGCCCCGGCCGCTTCCACCGCACTCTCGCTTGTCCGGCAGACAACGGCGTCTACCACCACCTTTGGAGTCCCACCGTGGCCATCTCGGTCTTCGACCTGTTCTCGATCGGCATCGGCCCGTCCAGCTCGCACACGGTCGGCCCGATGCGCGCGGCCCGCATGTTCGCGCGGCGCCTGAAGAACGAGGGCCTGCTGGCCCACACCTCCTCGGTCCGCGCCGAGCTGTACGGCTCCCTGGGCGCGACCGGGCACGGACACGGCACCCCGAAGGCGGTGCTGCTCGGCCTGGAGGGCGACTCCCCGCGCACCGTCGACGTGGAGAAGGCCGACGAGCACGTCGAGACGATCAAGGAAAAGGGCCGCCTCAACCTGCTCGGCGCCCACGAGATCGCGTTCTCGTACGACGACGATCTCGTCCTGCACCGCCGCAAGGCCCTCCCGTACCACGCGAACGGCATGACGCTGTGGGCGTACGACGCCGACGGCGGCGAGCTGCTCACCAAGACGTACTACTCGGTGGGCGGCGGCTTCGTCGTCGACGAGGACGCCGTGGCGGGCGAGAACCCGATCGTCCCCGACGACACCTCCCTCAAGTACCCCTTCCGCACCGGCGACGAGCTGCTCCGCCTCGCGCAGGAGACCGGCCTGTCGATCCCGGCCATGATGCTGGAGAACGAGAAGGCCTGGCGCACGGAGGACGAGATCCGCTCCGGCCTCCTCGACATCTGGCGCGTCATGCAGGCGTGCGTCTCCCGCGGCATGTCCCACGAGGGCATCCTGCCCGGCGGCCTCAAGGTCCGCCGCCGCGCGGCGAGTTCGGCCCGCAAGCTGCGCGCCGAGGGTGATCCGCTGGCCCACGCCATGGAGTGGATCACGCTGTACGCGATGGCCGTGAACGAGGAGAACGCGGCGGGCGGACGAGTCGTCACCGCCCCCACGAACGGCGCCGCGGGCATCATCCCCGCCGTCCTGCACTACTACGTGAACTTCGTGCCCGGAGCCGACGAGGACGGCGTGATCCGCCTCCTTCTCACCGCCGGCGCGATCGGCATGCTCTTCAAGGAGAACGCCTCCATCTCCGGCGCCGAGGTCGGCTGCCAGGGCGAGGTCGGCTCCGCCTGCTCGATGGCGGCGGGCGCCCTCGCCGAGGCGCTCGGCGGCTCCCCGGAGCAGGTGGAGAACGCGGCCGAGATCGGCATGGAACACAACCTCGGCCTGACCTGCGACCCGGTCGGCGGCCTCGTCCAGATCCCGTGCATCGAGCGCAACGGCATGGCGGCGGTCAAGGCCGTCACGGCCGCCAAGATGGCCCTGCGCGGCGACGGCTCGCACAAGGTGTCCCTCGACAAGGTCATCAAGACGATGCGGGACACCGGCGCGGACATGAGCGTGAAGTACAAGGAGACGGCGCGGGGCGGGCTCGCGGTGAACATCATCGAGTGCTGACGGCGTAGGCCCTGACCAGCGCGTTCGTACCTTTCAGCGCTGTCGGGGCCTTCCCTGCTCACACGGCGGAAAGTCCCGGGGAATCCCCGGGAAATCCCATGGTGTATCGAATCGATCCCCTGAAGTCGCTCAAGGGGTACCATTCGATACATGAGTGCTGCGGAAAACTCGCGCCTGGCGAAGCGGATGGCCGGCCTCTCCCCCACTTTCACGACGGCGCAGGCACGTCAGTCCCTGCTCTCCCCCCGCGATCTGGCGTACTTGGTCACGGAAGGCGAGATAGACGAGCTTTCCCGTGGGGTCTATCGGCGAGCAGACGCACCGGAGACCGCGCACGTGGATCTACTGGCTGTGTGCGCACGGGCTCCTCGCGCCGTCGTGTGCGGCGAGTCCGCCCTGGCCCTGCATGAGCTGATCGACGACATCCCCACAGCGGTGCACATCGCCGTGCCGCGCGGTACACGGCGCCCCACGATTCCCTACCCGCCGACCGTGGTGGCGCAGTACGCCTCGAAGACCTTCGCCCTCGGCGTCGAACGGTTCGAAGCAGCCCCGGGAGAGACCGTTCCCGTGTACAACGCAGCCCGCAGCGTCGTCGACGCGATGCGCCACCGAAGCCGCATCGGCGAGACCCTCGCCCTGTCCGCACTCGGCCGCTACCTTCGCCGAGACGGACGCAACGGGGTCAGTGAACTCCAGGACATAGCACGCCAGTTGGGCGCCCTCTCCGTCATCCGCCCTGCCGTAGAAGCGGTGCTCGCCTGATGACCAACCCCACACGCGACACCACCGCCGGCCGCGTCTACAACGACCTGCGCAACCTGGCCCGCCGCACCAGCCGGTCCACCGACGAGATCATGGTCGAGTACGTCCTCGAACGGTTCCTCTATCGCCTGGCCGGCGGAACGGCTGGACCCGCTCCCGGTGGGCTGAGCGGCCGGCTCACAGCGTCGCGGCGGTGCCCTCCCCCGACCCGCTCCCCGCGAGCCAGTCGTCCCAGCTCAGATTGAAGGCCGCGTATCCGTTGTCGGCCGGGGCCTTGGCGCGCGGCGAGCCGGTGATGGTGACCGGGTCGCCCTGCTTGACCTGGCCGTAGAACCACTTGGCGTCGGACATCGACAGGTGCACGCAGCCGTGCGAGCCGCGGGCGCTGCCGCTGCCCGGGTTCGGGTCGCCGGTCGAGTAGTGGACGTACGTGCCGGACTGGGTGAGGTGGACGTCCCAGGGCAGCGTCAGGTCGTAATAGTTGGGGCTGCCCTTGTCGCAGCTGATGCCGACGCTGCAGGAGGTCATGTGGACCTTCTTCTGCTTGTCGATGACGGCCATCGTGCCGTTCCAGGTCGGGTACTCCGCGCTGCCCGCGTTGATCGACAGCGTGCGCAGGGCCTTGCCGTTCTTCGTCACCTTCAGTGTGTGGCCGCTGACGGAGACATCGGCGCGCACATCGTCGCCGACCGTGAACGTGTGGGTGTAGCCGTGCACGCCGTAGCGCCCGTTGCCGTTGCTGACGCCCTTCATGTCGGCGTCGACCTTCACCTTCGTACCGGAGGGCCAGTACGTCTTGGGGCGCCAGTCGGCGCGCTTGTCGCCGAACCAGTGCCAGGCGCCCTTCACCGGCTGCGAGGCGCTCACCTTCATGTGCTTCTCGACGGAGGCCCGCGCCTTCGCCGCCACGGGGTTGGTGAAGACCACTGAGACCGGCATGGCGACGCCGACCTTGGTGCCGGACTGCGGAGTGATCGTGTCCAGGAGCATCGGCGGCCCCTTGGGCTTCGTCGGCGACGGCGAGGCGCTCGCGGTCGCCTTCTTCGACGCCCCACCGCCGGCCTTGTCCGCGCCGCCACCGCCACAGGCGCTCGCGCCCACCAGCACCGCGGCCGTCACCAGCGCGATTCCTATGCCACTGCTCCTGCGCCGTCCCACGACCTGCCCCACTCTCCGAGTCCGCCCTGCGCGCCCCGAAACGGGGCTCAGCTCCCTGTCAGACAGGCACAGGGGCTCCGTCAGTTGCGTCTGCGCGCGTAAAGCGCGTTCCAAGACTTCGGTGACCGAAACATCGGACACTCACTCAATAGTCGCATTAACGGCCAAAGCGAATCTGGTTACTCCATGCGAGTTCCGCCCGTGCCCCCGATCAGGAAGGATGAAGGTTCGACCTAGTCGCCCCACCGGCCGGGAGGACCCGCATGCTGCGCGGAATCGATGTGAGCTCGCACCAGTCCACGTTCGACACGGACGGCCTGTCGTTCGTCTTCATCAAGGCGACGGAGGGGCGCTCGTACGTCAATCCGCGCCTGACCGCCCAGACGAAGCGGGCCCGCGACGCAGGCTGTGTGGTCGGCTTCTACCACTTCCTGTGGCCGGGGAACATCACGGCGCAGGCCGAGTACTTCGTCAGCAAGGCCCCCGAGAAGGTCGGGGACCTGCTGGCGGCGGACTGGGAGACGACCGGCGAGGGCACGCACGCGAGCAACGCGGAGAAGGACAAGTTCATCCGCGAGGTGAAGCGGCTGCGGCCGAACCACAGGGTCCTGTTGTACGCCAACAAAAACTATTGGCAGAACGTCGATACGACGTCCTACGCCGGCGACGGCCTCTGGATCGCCGACTACGTCAGCGCCGGCAAGCCCCGCATCCAGGCGGACTGGACGATCCACCAGTACACCGACAGCCCGCTCGACAAGAACGTCGCCGACTTCGAGAGCAAAGCCGCCATGAAGGAGTGGGCGGGCGACGTGTGACGGGCGTCGGCGGTCAGGCGCGCCACTCCGGCGTGCGCTGGGGGGACGCCGAGTCCAGCGCCTTGCGGACGGTGGCCGCGTCGGCGGCCATGCCGTAGACGGGGGTGCCGGGCTGCTGGCGCCACGAGTCGTCCTGGCCGCCGGTGTCCACGGTGTCGAAGCCGATCTCGTCGAGGAGCGCCGCGACGGCCTGCTTGGCGGCCGCGTCGTCGCCCGCGATCGGGAGGGCGACGCGGGCCGGGTCGCCGGACGGGCGGGGCTTGTCGAGGATGTCGTGGGCGTAGGTGCCGTTGAAGGCCTTGACCACCTGGTGGCCGATCTGGCGTTCCGTCCAGCGGCTCTCCGTCAGCCCCTCGTCCTCGATCCCGGCGATCTTCCCGTCGCGCTGCTGCGGGTAGTAGTTGCCGGTGTCGATGACGGCGACGTCGGGAGCCGCCGCGTCGAGAAAGCCCTTCGGCAGGTTCGGGACGGCCTTGAGCGGGATCGTGACGACCACGACCCGCGCTTCACGCACCGCGTCCTCGATCGTGGCGGGGGTGGCGCCGGTCTCCTCGGCCAGTGCGGTCAGGGTGTGGGGACCGCGGGAGTTCGCGACGTGGACGTCGTGTCCGACGGCGGTGAGGCGCCGGGTGAGGTTGCCACCGATGTTGCCCGCGCCGATGATGCCGATCTTCATGTCGTGCCCTTGCCCTTCGGGGTCAGCGGATTCACGCACGTACGTACGTGGACTGCGAACCGGGAGGCCCCACGGGCTATTCCCGCGGGGCCAACCTCCCCTGCATCGGCGCGAACAGGTCGCCTACTGGCTCACTTGTTCAGGTTGGCCCAGAACTCGTCGAACGACAGCAGCTTGTCCCCGTTGGCGTCCTGTCGGGCGATGAGCGCCTCGGCCACGGAGTCCGTGACGTTGAAGTCGCCCATCTGCGCCATGGCGCTCTTGTACTCGGCCGCCGTGATGAAGCCGTCGCCGTCCGCGTCGAACCGCTCGAACGCCTTGCGTGCTTCCTCTATGTCCGCCACCGGAAACCCCTCGATTTTTCGCACTGCCGTGTTGACGGGGGTCAGATTACTTGGCGACCCGCGCGCGCAGTGCGGCGAGTACCCACGCGAACTCCTCACGGTGCGGGTGATCGGGGGTGCCGCCCTTGAGGACGCCGAGCAACTCCCGGTAGCGGGCCACCTTGTCGTTCATGGTGGCGAGCAGCCGGTCGAGGACGGCGGACCGGTCGGCGTCGCCGAGCAGCTCCCGCAGCACCGGCTCGGCGGCGGGCGACTCCGGGTCGGTCCCGTCGCGCACCGCGTCGCCGGCGAGCGCGACCAGCTTGCGCAGGAACAGCATGGACGAGCCGGCCGTGTCCTCGGGGGTGCGGTCCGCCGCGTTGTACTCGGTGGCCTGTCGCATGCGCGCCTTGAACGCCGGGTCCTGGAGCAGTTCGGCCAGCTCCACCCAGGCGTCGACCTGCTCGGGCGTCGGGTCGTCCGGCAGACCCGCGCTCATGCCCCGCATCCGCTCCTGGACCGCGGGGTCGACGGTGTCCAGGCCGTGCAGCATCTCCTCGGCGAAGTCGTCCATGATCCGCTTGCGCTCGGCGGCGGACTGTCGTGCCAGCTTGTTCATCAGGGCCATCTCCTCGGCGCTCGAATTGCGTTTCGCGACGGTCGACAGCACGGCCCGGTTGAGCCGCAGCACCTGGATCTGCGCGTCGAGCGCCGCCACGTGTGCGGCGGCGACGGACGCGATGTCCCGCTCCCCGGAGAGGATCTTCCGTACGTCGTCCAGGCCGAGGCCCAGCTCGCGCAGGGTGCGGATCAGCTCCAGGCGGGCCACGGATTCGGCGTCGTAGAGCCGGTAGCCGCCCTCGCTGCGGGTCACGGGATGCAGGACGCCCTCGTCGGACCAGAACCGGATGGTGCGCACCGTGAGTCCGGTGCGGCGGGCCAGCTGTCCGATCGTGAGCAGCTGTGGGCCGTCGTCGATCATGTCGAGGAGTCTGGGCCTTCCAGTGGGTGGAGACTCAAGAAGCCCAGCGTACGTAGGTGAGCGCGCGGCGGCTCAGCGGTCGGCGACGCGCATTTCGAACCAGGTCGTCTTGCCGCGCGGCAGCAGGTCGACGCCCCAGCGGTCGGAGAGCTTGTCGACGAGGAAGAGGCCGCGTCCGGAGATGTCGTACTCGTGCACCGGCATCAGGCAGGGCAGTCCGCGGGACGGGTCGCGCACCTCGATGCGGATCCAGCCGCGGCGGCGCAGCATGCGCAGGCCGAAGTGGCGGGCCCCGGTGTGCCGCACCGCGTTGCCGACGAGCTCGGAGACGAGCAGGACGCTGTCCTCGGTCATTTTCGGGGAGAGGCCCCAGTGGCGCAGGACGACGACCTGCGCGAGTCGCCGCGCGGTCGCGGCCGACTCGGGGCGCGACGGCAGCGACACCTCCGCCTCGGCCGGGTTCCCGAACAACTCCATTGCCCTCAGGGCGTGTTCGTCCTCGACCGCGGGCGACCAGCGCGCCGCAGTCGCACTTGCGTGCCGCCGCGGTTGTTCCACACCCTCAAGCCCCGCCATGCCCCCCATGATGGGGCCACGGGGCGCCTCGTGGGGTCGTTCCGACGGAATAGGCCCCCCGGAACGCTTCATTCCGGAGGGCCGTTTGGGCATATGCCATGGGCAGTACAGGGGTGTTCAAACCCGGACTGACCTGGGGCAACTCCCCGCGCACACCTCGCCGTTGATCGTTTTCGGCCGGACGCGCTTAAGGTTTGCTTAAGGTTCGGATAATGCTCCCCGAACGAGCGAACTGATCAACTCGGCTTGTCCGCAGGGCAATTGACGGGTCGTTCGAGGAGTGACCGGGACGTCCGGAGCACCCGTCAGGCGAACTTCGCCTTCCCCGGCCCTTCCTCCACGAAGCTGCGCATCCCGGTCTCCCGGTCCTGCGTGGCGAACAGGCCTGCGAACCAGTTGCGTTCGATCGCCAGGCCCGTGTCGAGGTCCGTCTCCAGGCCCGTGTCGATCGACTCCTTCGCCGCCCGCAGCGCGATCGCGGGCCCCTTGGCGAGCTGCCCGGCCCAGGCGTTCGCGGCGTCGAAGACCTCGGCCGCGGGGACCACCCGGTCGACGAGCCCGAGGCTGAGCGCCTCCTCGGCCCGCACCTGGCGGCCCGTGAAGATCAGGTCCTTGGCCTTGGACGGGCCGACCAGCCGGGACAGGCGCTGGGTGCCGCCCGCGCCGGGGATCAGGCCGAGCAGGATCTCCGGCTGCCCGAGCTTGGCGTTGTCGGCGGCGATCCGGAAGTCGGCGCAGAGCGCCAGCTCGCAGCCGCCGCCCAGCGCGTAGCCGGTGACGGCGGCGACGACCGGCTTCGGGATGCGGGCGACGGCGGTGAACGAGTCCTGGAGCCCGCGGGAGCGCGCGACCATCGCCGCGTGGTCCATCTCCCGCATCTCCTTGATGTCCGCGCCGGCCGCGAACACCTTCTCGCTGCCGCGGACGACCACGGCCCGTACGTCGTCGCGGGCCGTGGCCTCCTCGGCGAGTTCCTTGATGCGGTCCTGGACGGCGACGTCCAGGGCGTTCATCGGGGGGCGGTCCAGGCGGATGGTCCCGACGCCGTCGGCTACTTCAAGGTGAACGGTCATGCCCGCAGGTTAGCGGGCGTTCACCGAACCGGACGCGGTGCGCTTCGTCACTTCTTCCAGTCCGCCCAGGACATGTTCCAGCCGCTCAGGCCGTTGCCCGCGTCCACCGTCTTGTCGTGGGTGTTCTTGACCACGACCACGTCGCCGGTCATCGAGTGGTCGAAGAACCAGGCCGCCGGGACCTTCTTGTCGTAGCCGCCGCGGACGTCGCGCAGGCCGATGCAGCCGTGGCTGGAGTTGACGTTGCCGAAGGTGCCGCCGCCCCAGTAGTTGCCGTGGATGAACGTGCCGGAGTCGGTCAGGCGCTGGGCGTGCGGGACGTCCTTGATGTCGTACTCGCCGCCGTAGCCGACCGTCTCGCCGTTCATGCGGGTCACGCGCAGCCGCTCGCTGATCACCATCGTGCCGTTCCACGTCTCGTAGCCCGGCTTGCCCGTGGTGATCGGGATCTTCTTGACGGTCTTGCCGTCCCGCTTGACCGTCATCATGTGGGTCTTGGCGTCGACGGTCGAGACCTGGCTGCGGCCGACGGTGAACTTCACCGTCTTGACCTGCTTGCCGTAGACGCCGGGCCGGCCCTCGACACCGTCGAGGTCCATCTTGACCGTGATCTTGGTGCCGGTCGCCCAGTACTTCTCCGGGCGGAAGTCGATGCGGTCGTTGCCGAACCAGTGGCCCTCGACCGGGACGGAGGGCTCGGCCTTGACCGAGATCGCCTTCTCGACGTCCTCGGGGTGCGTGATGCCGCGCGAGAAGCGGATCGAGAACGGCATGCCGACGCCGACCTTCGAGCCGTCCTCCGGGGTGAACGTGCCGATGAAGGTGTTCTTCGGGGTGAGCGTGGTGAACGTGGAGTCCTTGGCGGACTCGCGGCCCTCCTTGTCCTTGGCGACCGCGTGCACCTTGTACTCGGTCGACGCGGCGAGGTGCCGCGCCGGGGTCCAGCTCCTGCCGCCGGTGATCGCGCCCTGCACCTCGTTGCCCTTGGTGTCGGCGACCTTCACCTCGGTCAGCTTCCCCTTGTCCGCGGTGACCTTCAGGGCCCCGCTGGTCGCGACCCCGTCCGCGCCGTCCTTGGGAGCCACCGCCACCACGGCCTGCGACTCCTTGTTCGCTTCGGCCGCCTGGCCGGAATTCCCCTTGTCGTCGCCGGAGCCTCCTCCGCCACCGCATGCGGTGACAAGGAAGAGTGCCGCCCCCAGCAGAACCGTGGATATCGGTCGTCGCCCGTTCAAGATCTTTCTCCCCTCGCACGGCCTTGCCCCAAGGCCCGCACTACCGCGCCTCCACGCGCGCACTTGCGAAAGATAACCACACGACCTGGGGAAACGGATCCCCAGGGATGTCACCGTTTAGTCCCAACAGCGGGCAGGATGCCCGACTTTCGGCTAGGACGTAACCGCTCCCCCGGCCTTCCAGCGCGCCCAGTGCATGTTCCAGCCACCCATCCCGTTGTCGGCCGCGACCTTCTTGTCCGCGCTGTTCCTGACCTCCACCACGTCGCCGATCAGGCTGCGGTCGAAGAACCGGCCCGCGGGCGTGCCCGAGCCGCCGCCCTTCACGTCGCGCAGTCCTACGCAGCCGTGACTGACGTTGCTGCGGCCGAAGACGCCGCCCGACCAGTAGTTGCCGTGCAGGAACGTGCCGGAGTCGGTGAGCCGGATGGCGTGCGGCACGTCCGGGATGTCGTACTCGCCGCCGAAGCCGACGGTGCGGCTGTCCATGCGGGTGACGTCGAGCTTCTCGCTGACGACCATCTTCCCGTTGTACGTCGTCGAGCCCGGCGCCCCCGCCGTGATGGGCACGGTCACCACCGGCTTGCCGCCCCTGTGCACCCGCATGGTGTGCGCCGCCGCGTCCACCACGCTGACCTGGCTGCGGCCCACCGTGAACGTGAACGCCTTGTCCTGGAGGCCGTAGACGCCGGGCGCCGCCTGTACGTCGCGCAGGCCCAGGTCGACGGTGACCTTCGTGCCGGGCTTCCAGTAGTTCTTCGGCCGGAAGTCGAGGCGGCTCCCGCCGAACCAGTGCGGGGCGATCCGTACGCCGGGCTCGGCGGTGACCCTGATCGCGCGCTGCACGGCGGCGCGGTTCTCGATCTCCCGGTTGAACGCGACCTTCACGATCATGCCGGTGCCGACCCGGGCCCGGTGCTCGGGCGTGACGTAGCCGATGAAGCGCTTGTCGGGGACGTACGTCCTGAACGTGGTGTGCCGGGCCACGCGGCGCCCGTGCCCGTCCATGGCGACCGCGTCGACCTTGTACTGCGCGGCGAGCGCGAGGCGGTCCGCGCCGGGGCCCGTGGGGCGCCAGCGCATCGAGTCCCGCTCCAGGCGGCCCGGCACCGGCCGCTCCTGCGCGTCCTGGACCCTGACGACCTCGACCGACTCCAACCGGCCCTCGGGAACGGTGACTTGAAGCCCTCCGTCCGTCCGTACGTCCCGCGCCCCGTTCTCGGGCGTGACCCGGATCAGCTCCTTCGCGGACCGCGGCTTGCCGAACACCGTGTCGCCCTCGCATCCGGCGAGCGCGCCCATCAGTCCCGCCCAGGTCAGTACGGCGCCCAATGTCGCCCCTGCGTGCCGCGCACGCCTCACAGCTGTTCTCACGCCAAGGGCAACGACGTGCCCCCCGCTGGGGAAACGTGAGTGCGAGCGAAGCTCTGGGCAGAACAGTGGGAGGAAGCAGGGGGAGCGCGGCCGGGACGCCGCACGCCCCGCTGCCCAGGAGTCGTGGAGCCGCGGGAGGCCGTCAGGTGTCGAGCGCACCCGAGCAGGAGGCAGTTCAGAGCGCGCCGCGCGCGGGCAACGGCAGAGCGCTGCCGGCCCCGTTCACCGGTCGCGGCCGCGAGCGGGGGCCGGTGTCCCCGCTGGAGCCGGTGTGGCCGGGCACGCCCGTGCCGCTCGGCGCCCGCTTCCGGGTCGGCCCCGACGGGGACGCGGGCACCAACTTCGCCCTGTGGGCGGGCGGC
This sequence comes from Streptomyces endophyticus, assembly GCF_035798155.1. Classification (NCBI taxonomy): domain Bacteria; kingdom Bacillati; phylum Actinomycetota; class Actinomycetes; order Kitasatosporales; family Streptomycetaceae; genus Streptomyces; species Streptomyces endophyticus. The sequence goes on from NZ_JAOZYC010000113.1 coordinate 71,174, forward strand.
GCCGAGTCCGTCGAGCTGTGCCTGTTCGACGAGGAGGGCCACGAACGCCGGGCGCCACTCACCGAGTTGACGCACGAGATCTGGCACGGGTTCGTGCCGGGCGTGCTTCCGGGGCAGCGCTACGGGTTCCGGGTGCACGGCCGCTGGGACCCGTGGACGGGCGCCCGCTGGAACCCGGCGAAGCTGCTGCTCGACCCGTACGCACGGGCGGTGGACGGCGAGTTCGGCCTGCCGCCCGAGGTCTACGGGCACGTACGGGACTGGCCCGAGCAACATGTGGCCGACACGGTGCGCGACGACCGGGACTCGGCGCCGTACGTCCCGAAGGGTGTCGTCGTGCACGACGACGCGTCGGGCGACGAGTGGGTGGACGACCGGCGGCCGAAGACACCGTGGGCGGACTCGGTGATCTACGAGCTGCACGTGCGCGGCTTCACCCGCCAACACCCGGGGATTCCCGAGGAGTTGAGGGGTACGTACGCGGGGCTCGCGCACCCCGCCGCGATCGAGCACCTGGTGAAGCTGGGCGTGACGGCGGTGGAGCTGCTGCCGGTGCACCAGTTCGCGCACGAGGACCATCTGCTGCGCCGGGGCCTGCGCAACTACTGGGGCTACAACTCCATCGGCTACTTCGCCCCGCACGCGGGATACGCGGCGTCCGGCACGGCAGGGCAGCAGGTCGGCGAGTTCAAGCGGATGGTGCGGGCGCTGCACGACGCGGGGATCGAGGTCATCCTCGACGTGGTCTACAACCACACGGCGGAGGCCGGCGAGCTGGGCCCGATGCTGTCCCTGAAGGGCATCGACAACCGCGGCTACTACCGCCTCCAGGACGACGCGCGCCGCTACGCCGACTACACGGGCTGCGGCAACACGCTGCACGTGGTGCAGCCGCACGTGCTGCGGCTGATCACGGACTCGCTGCGGTACTGGGTCACGGAGATGGGGGTCGACGGGTTCAGGTTCGATCTCGCCGCGGCGCTCGCCCGCTCCATGCACGACGTCGACATGCTCTCCCCGTTCCTCGCGGTCATCGCGCAGGACCCGGTGCTGCGCCGGGTGAAGCTGATCGCCGAGCCGTGGGACGTGGGCTCGGGCGGCTACCAGGTCGGCTCCTTCCCGCCCCTGTGGACCGAGTGGAACGACCGCTACCGCGACGCCGTGCGCGACTTCTGGCGCGGCGCGCTGCCCGACGTACGGGACCTCGGGTACCGCCTCTCCGGTTCGAGCGACCTCTACGCGTGGGGCGGGCGCCGCCCGTACGCCTCGGTCAACTTCATCACCGCCCACGACGGCTTCACCCTGCGCGACCTCGTGTCGTACGAGCGCAAGCACAACGAGGCCAACGGGGAGGGCAACCGGGACGGCACGCACGACAACCGGGCCTGGAACTGCGGCGTCGAGGGCGAGACCGACGACGAGGGCGTACGGGCCCTGCGCAGACGGCAGTTGCGGAATCTCCTGACGACGCTGCTGCTGTCGACCGGGGTGCCGATGCTGGTGGCGGGCGACGAGTTCGGGCGCACGCAGCGCGGCAACAACAACGCGTACTGCCAGGACAACGAGATCAGCTGGGTGGACTGGGGCCTCCTCGACGACCCCGGTTGCCGGGAGCTGCTCGCGCTCGCCGCACGGCTCGTGGCGCTGCGGCACGCGCATCCCGTGCTGCGGCGCCGCGCGTTCTTCTCCGGCCGCGCGCACTCGGCGGACGGGCTGCGGGACCTGGCGTGGTTCACCTCGCACGGCGAGGAGATGACGGAGGGCGACTGGTACGCGCCCGCCGCCACGGTCGGCATGTATCTGTCCGGGCGCGACATCCCGGGGCGCGACGCGCGCGGCGAGCCGGTGCGGGACGACAGCTTCCTCGCCGTGCTGCACGCGGGCGACCGGGCCGAGTCCTTCGTGCTGCCGGGCGAGCCCTGGGCCCGGTCGTACGAGGTGGTGGTGGACACCGGCGAGGAGGAACAGGGCGCGGCGCCGGCCGTGCTGCACGAGGCCGGCGCCACGGTCACGGTGGGGGCGAGGACCGTACTGCTCCTGAAGGTCAGGACGTAGCGCCCTGGGGGCGCGGCTCGCCCGCGTACGTGCCGAAGGACCACATGTTGCCCTCCGGGTCGGTGATCGCGAACTCGCGGCTGCCGTACGGCTGGTCCTCGATCTCGCGGAGGATCTTGACGCCCGCGGCGACGAGCCGCTCGTACAGCTCGTCGACCCGGGCGGTCACGACGTAGCCGCCGAAGGTGCCCGGCTTGACGCACCAGGTGCCCGGCTCGGCGTCCGGCTTGTGGGAGCCGAGCATGATCCCGCCGCCTTCGGGCCAGTCGAGCTGGGCGTGGGCGACGCGGTCGCCGTCCTCGTAGACGGCCGTGCGCAGAAAGCCGACGGTGTCGACGAGGAAGTCGATGAGCGCGGGCGCGTCGTTCGCCTGGAGAGTGGGCCAGACAGCGGGCTCGCGCGGGGTCTGCGGGGTGCTCTGCTGGGTGCTCTGTGTGGTGTTCATGGCTCCGAGTCTTCGCCGTTCCGGTGTCCCCCGGCTTGGATGTTTCGGCACTCCTCGGCGAGCCAGCCGGTCGGGCTCAGGCCCGTGTACTGCCGGAAGTCGCGGACCAGGTGCGAGTGGTCGCAGTAACCGTGCTCGGCGGCGACGCGGGACAGGTCCGGCGGGGCGCCCGCGGCCACGGCGCGGACGACGGCGGCCTTCGCGTACTGGAAGCGCATCAGGCGGGCGGCCTGCTTGGGGCTCAGGCCCGTCTCGGCGCGGAACAGCGTGGTGAGGCGGCGCTCGCTGAGGGCGACGTGCGCGGCGAGTCCCCTCAGGGTGCCCGCGCCGCGGTGCCGGGCGAGCCACGTCCACGCCTCGGCGACCTCCGGGCGCACGCCGGTCAGCGGGTCGTCGGCCGTCCGTCGTGTCACGTAGTCGGAGACGAGGTCGAAGCGGGCCCGCCAGTCGTCGAGCTCGACCAGCTGCTCCCGTACGAGGGCCGCCGTCCGGCCGAGCACGTCCGTGCCCTCGACGGCGACAGGACCGGCCAGCTCGGCCGCCGGCACCCCGAGCAGCGCGCGGGCCGCCAGCGGGTGCACCGCGAGCTGGACGCCGCCCTCGGACCCGGACTGCGAGATGAACTCCGGGCTCTGGTGCAGCCCGCCCACGACGATGTCCGTGCGGACCGCGTCGGGGCCCCGGGCCTCCTCGGGGGTGTGGCCGCCGACGACCGGCTCGTCGAGGGTGAAGATCACTGTGAGGTACGGGGAGGGCAGGCCGCGGTGGAGCGCGGGAGGCAGGCCGCGCGTGCGGTAGCCGACCGCCGAGACGATCGGACCGCCGGGCCGTGGCGTCGCGCGCACGAACTCCTGGGAGCCGTTGCTCATGACTCCAGTATGCGAAGGGTTCGGCACAGAGGCCTACCCGCGCCGGGTGGTCGCATGCTGGTCACGCACGGTGAGTTCGATCATGGCGTGGGGCCCCGGTTCTCCCTATTCTGACCCTCTGTGACCATCGCCAAGAGACACTTCCTGCCCAAGAAGCCCGTTCTGTTCGGCGCGGCGGGCGCCGCCGTCGCCGCCGCGCTCGCCGCCGGAGTCGCCCTGTGGCCCCAGACCGAGGCGACCGCGGCCACCGGCGGTGACGTACGCGCCGTGGCCGCGGAGCTGAAGCACTGGCCGCGGCCGCAGGCCACCCGCCTCGCCCGGGTGATCACGGCGAACCAGGACCGGGGCCAGTACGCGACCTTCGACGCGGACAACACCACGTACCGAAACGACCTGGAGGAGTCGCTGCTGCCGTTTCTGGAGCAGAAGGGCGTGCTGACGCGGGACACGATGGACCCGTCGCTGAAGGTGATCCCCTTCAAGGACACGGCGGACCACAAGGAGACCCTCACCGAGTACTACAACCGGCTGTGCGAGGTCGACGACCAGGTCTGCTACCCGTGGGCCGCACAGATCTTCTCCGGCTTCACGCTGAAGCAGCTCAAGGGCTACGTCGACGAGTTGCTGGCCTACGACAAGCCGCTGCCGGGCGGCGCGAAGCCGCCGGAGTTCTCCGAGGGGATGCGCGAGCTGTACCACGCGCTGCGCTCGCACGGCATCGAGGTGTACGTGGTGAGCGCCGCGAGCGAGGACCTCGTGCGGATGGTGCTGGCCGATCCGAAGTACGGCTACGACGTGAAGCCGGAGAACGTGCTGGGCGTCGCCGCCCTGCTGAAGGACCGCAAGACCGGTGACGTGACGAGCTCCCGCAAGGAGATCGCCGCCGGGACGTTCGACCAGAAGGCGCTTCAGGACCGGGAGTTGACGCCGACGCTGTGGGCGCCGGCGACCTGGTACGAGGGCAAGCCCGCCGCGATCAGCACGTACATCGACGCGTGGAAGAAGCCGATCCTGGCCGCGGGGGACACGCCCAAGAGCGACGGGCCGATGCTGTTCCGGTCGGTGGACGTGGCGCACGGGGGCGTCCGCGTGTGGGTCAACCGCAAGGACAGCTACATGAAGGAGCTGGACGGCATGAAGGCGGCGGGCGCGCAGCGACAGAAGGAGCTCGGGCAGAAGGTGACCGCCGACCGGCGGTGGGTGACGGTGACTCCCGACGAGATCCGCTGATCCTCGGTCCTCGGTCCTCGGTCCTCGGTCCTCGGTCCTCGGTCCTCAGCCGAGGATCTTGCGGTCGTACGCGACCGCGACCGCCGCCGCCCGGTCCTTCACGCCCAACTTGCCGTAGATGTGGGTGAGATGGGTCTTCACCGTGGCCTCGCTGATGAACAGCTCGCGCGCGATCTCCTTGTTCGACGTGCCGCGCGCGACCAGCACGAGCACCTCGCGCTCGCGGCCCGAAAGCGTCTCGTCGGCGGCCGCCGCGGGCGTGCGCACGGCGGTGACCAGGCGGGACGCCACCGCGGGTGACAGGACGGTGCGGCCCTCGGCGGCGGCCCGCACCGCCGTGAAGAGTTCCTCGCGCGGGGCGTCCTTGAGGAGGTAGCCGGTGGCGCCCGCCTCGATCGCGGGCAGCGTGTCGGAGTCCGTGTCGTACGTGGTGAGGACCAGGACGCGGGCGCGCACGCCGCGCCTGGCCAGCTCCCTGATCGCGTCGACGCCGCCGCCGCCAGGCATCCGCAGGTCCATGAGGACGACGTCCGGGTCGAGCGAGGCGGCGCGGGCGACGGCCTCCACCCCGTTCGCCGCCTCGCCGAGGACCGTGAAACCGGTGGTGGACTCGAACATGCCGCGCAGACCGTCCCGTACGACGGGGTGGTCGTCGACGATCAGCAGGCTGATGGCGGGCGGGGCGGGGTCACTGGTCATGGCGCACCAAAGGTACGTGAGCGGAGATCGCCGTGCCGCAGCCTTCCTCCGACTCGACGGTGACGCCGCCCGCGAGGCGCTCGGCGCGGGCCCGCATCCCGTCGAGGCCGAAGCCGCCGCTGCCGGAGCGGGCCGGGACGGCGAGCGGGTCGAAGCCGCGGCCGTCGTCGCGCACGTCGAGGGTGACCTCGCCCGCCATGAAGGACAGGGTGACGCCGACGCGGGTGGCGGCCGCGTGCCGGGCCGCGTTGGACAGCGCCTCCTCGGCGATCCGCAGCAGGCTCGCCTCGATCTCCTCGTGCAGCGGCTCGTCCGTGCCGGTGAGGGTGAAGTCGGCGCGGACGCCGGTGCGGGCGGACCAGTCCTCGACGGTCTTCTTCAGGGCCTCGGCGAGCGTCGCGTCGTCCAGGGCGGCGGGCGCCAGGTTGTGCACGGAGCGGCGGGCCTCGCCGAGGCTGTGCCGGGCGAGGTCCGCGGCCCGGTCGAGGTGCTCGCGGGCCTGGCCCTGGTCCGGGGTGTTCGCGACGACCTGGAGCTGGGCGATGATCCCGGTCAGGCCCTGGGCGATGGTGTCGTGGATCTCGGCGGCGAGCCGGCGCCGCTCGTCGGAGACGCCCGCCTCCCGTGCCTGGACGAGGAGTTGGGAGTGAAGCGCGGCGTTCTCGTCGAGCGCGTCCTGGAGCGCCTTGTTGGTGCGCTCCAGTTCGGCGATGGTGGCGACCTGGGCGAGGGAGCGCTCGCCCTCCTTCGTGTCGAGGTGGACCATGGCCGCCACCAGGCCGAGGTTGACCGCGAGGAGCGCGCCGAAGAGGGCCCACTGCGCCGTGTTCTGCGGTGGGAGGCCACCCGCCTGCGACCCGGCGAGGATCACCGCGGACGCGGCCAGGCCCGGTTTGACCAGCCGGGGCAGCAGGAACCGGCCGGCGCCGAAGTAGCCGATGGCGGCGTAGAACGCGTACAGCGGGTTGAGCCACGCGAGGCAGAAGGCGAGCGCCCAGCGCAGCCAGTAGTAGACGCTCCCCGCCACCGAAGGGCCCCTGCGTGCGAGGCCGATACGGAGGGCGACGCCCTCCAGGACGACGGCGGCCATCACGAGCGCCGCCATCGTCCACCAGCCCGCACGGCCCACGCCGAACGCGCCGTTCGTCGGCACCGCCATCACGGTGCCGACGGCGAGCAGGGTGTACGGCGACCACCGGTGGAAGGCGCGCCAGCGCTGCTCGACCTCGGCGCTGCCGGGGTCGAGCCGTGCGAGCTCGTCGCTGGGCACGGGGCCCGACCCGTACCACCCGACGGGCCGCCCGCTGCGGCCGCCGGTCCGCCCGTCACCGCCGTGCTCGGCGCCCGGCCTGCCCTGGTCCCGCTCGTCCATGTCCTCAGTCTGCGCGACCACGCCCGCCTCCAAGGTCATTCCCCACGGAACGGTCATTCCCAGCGGAACCAGCGCGCGGCCATGCCGGTCAGGCCCACGGCCCAGACGGCGAGCACCAGCAGGTGCGACCAGGCGGGCCAGTCGCCCGCGGCGGCCTGGTTGAGGGCCTGCGCGGCGGCGCCGAACGACGTCAGCTCGACGATGTGGGCCAGGGTGTCAGGCATCGTCTGCACCGGCAGCCAGACGCCCGCGCAGAACATCGCGGGGAAGAAGACGACCGAGCCGATCGCGTTGGAGATCTTCGTCGTACGGGCCCGGGAGGCGATCAGCGCGCCGAGGGCGAGGGAGACGACGACGGACAGGACGAGCGCGAGCAGATAGCCCGCGATCTGCCGCGGCAGCGCCACGTCGAAGGCGATCCGGCCGACGGTGAGACAGACCGCGACCGAGACGAGGACGGCCACGCCGTGGATGCCCATCTGCGCGCCGAGGACGGCCGTCGGCCGCACCGGCGTGGTCGACATGCGGCGCAGGATGCCGCGCTCGCGGTACCCGGTGATGATCGGCGGCATCGACTGGATGCCGCCCGCGATCATGCCGAGCAGCACGGTGACGGGGACGTACGCGTCGACGAGCCGGATGCCGCCGAGCCCCGCGTCGGCCTCCCGGAAGGACGGGATGGAGCCGAGGATCACGAGCAGGGCGACGGGGAACAGCAGGATCCCGATGAGGCTGCCGGCCTCGCGGCGGAAGAGCGTGAACTCGGCCTTGAGGACGGCCCGGTCGACGGATGCCCGGTCGGCCGGGGCGGCGGCGGCGGTGGTGGGCGCGGTGACGGTACTCATGACTGGCCGGCTCCCGTGAGGTCGAGGAACGCGTCGTCCAACGTGGCGTCGGAGACCCGGAGTTGGTGGGCGGTGACGTGCTGGCGGGCGAGCAGCGTGAGGAGGGCGGTGACCGTGTCGTCGGTGCCGGTGAGGGTCGTCCGGCCGTCCTTGTGGTCCACGGACGTGACCGCGGGCAGCCCGGCCAGCGCGCGCTCGTCCAGCGGCGCGGACGGTGTGAACGAGATGACGGTCGACCCGGCGGCCCGGCTGATCAGGCCCGCCGGGGTGTCGAGGGCGGCGACCCGCCCCTGGTCGATCACGGCGATCCGGTCGCAGAGCCGCTGCGCCTCCTCCATGAAGTGCGTGACGAGGAGGACGGTGACGCCGGTGTCGCGCACCTCCTCGATGAGCTCCCAGGTGTCGCGGCGCGAGCGCGGGTCGAGCCCGGTGGTGAGCTCGTCGAGGACGACGACGCGGGGGTTGCCGACGAGGGCGAGCGCGATGAACAGGCGCTGCTTCTGGCCGCCACTGAGCTTCGCGAAGCGGGTGCCGAGCTTGTCGGTGAGGCGCAGCCGGTCGGCGAGCGGACGCCAGTCGAGGGGCGCGGGATAGAAGGCGGAGTACAGCTCCAGCGCCTCCTTCACGGTCAGCTTCGGCTGGATCTCGCTCTCCTGGAGCTGCGCGCCGAGGATCCCGGTGACCTGTGCGTGATCGCGTACGGGATCGAGCCCCGCGACCCGGATGCGTCCCTCGTCGGCCGCGCGCAGTCCCTCGACGCATTCGACGGTGGTGGTCTTGCCCGCGCCGTTCGGCCCGAGGATCCCGAAGATCTCGCCCTCGCCGACGGTGAAGGACACCCCGTCGACGACGGCCCGCCCGGCGTACGTCTTGCGCAGCCCGGTGACCTCGATGAGCGGTGCTGTGGTGGTGGTCATGGCATCAAGCGTCGCCGCGCGGGCCCTGCCGGGGCATCGGCCATCGCGCTCGAGCACGCATCAACCGATCGGTTGATGGGCGGTACGACTCCGGGGCGGCGGCCGCTGCCGTCCGCGCCCGAAACTCACTGGGCGTTGTCAGTGGCAAACCGTAGGCTCGCCCCTGATGCCGACGACTACACGTGCCACCACAGAGACGACCGGTCAACTCTCCGCCGCGCGGACGCTGTTGCGGCTGTGGCCGTATGTGCGTCCGGTGCGGGCGCGGTGGGCGGGCGCGGCGTTCGTGGCGGTGCTCGCGTCGTGCATGACGCTGGCCTTCCCGCTGGTCCTGAAGTGGATCGTGGACGGCCCGGTGACCGAGCGCGATCCGGGCGGGGTGTGGCTGGGCGCCGGGTTGCTGCTCGCGCTCGGCATCGCGGAGGCGCTCCTGTTCGGGCTGCGCAGATGGCTGGTGGCGCGCCCGCTCGCGGGGGTGGAGGCGGCGCTGCGGGCCGATCTGTACCGGCATCTCCAGCGGCTCCCGGTCTCCTTCCACGACCGGTGGGCCTCGGGCCAGTTGCTCTCGCGCGGCACGACGGACCTGATGGTGGTGCGGATGTTCCTCGCCTTCCCGCTGACGTTCCTGATCGTCAACGGGGTGACGATCCTGGCCGGTCTCACCGTGCTCATCGTCCAGGACTGGGGTCTCGGCCTCGTCCTGCTCGCCCCCGCCGTCCCGCTGATCGCGTACTGCTACCGCTTCGAGGGCGGGTACGCGGGTGCCTCGCGCCGCGCCCAGGACCAGGTCGGCGATCTGACGACGGTCGTCGAGGAGTCGGTCCTCGGCATCCGCGTCATCAAGGGCTTCGGGCGGCACCGCAGCCAGGCCCGCGCCTTCCGGGACCTGGCGGGCACGGTGCGCGGCACGGAACTGCTCAAGGCGCGGCTGCTCGCCGGGATCCTCATGATGATCACGCTGCTGCCCGAGGTGGCGCTCGGCGCGGCCCTGGTGATCGGCACGGTCCAGGTCTCCGACGGCTCACTGTCCGCGGGCACGCTCGTCGCGTTCCTGTCCACGGCGCTCGCGCTGCGCTGGCCCATCGAGTCCATCGGCTTCCTGCTCGCGATGAGCCAGGAGGCGGCGACGGCGACGCGCCGGTACTTCGAGGTGATGGACGCGGATCCCGAGGCGAATCAAGCCCCGCCGTCGGACGAGAGCCAGCGGGGTCCGGGGCAGAGCCCCGCGGCCGCAACCCCGCTGCCCTCCCCGGCCCCACAGGGCGAGGCCGCCGAAGACCGACGCACAGGCGACGACGGCCTACGGTTTGAAGGCGTCTCCTTCCGCTACCCCGACGCCGCCGAGGAAGCCACCCCCACCCTCGCCCGCATCGACCTGCACATCCGCTCGGGCGAGACCATGGCGCTCGTCGGCTCGACCGGCAGCGGCAAGACCACGCTCACCGCGCTCGTGCCCCGGCTCTACGACGTGACGGAGGGCCGCATCACGCTCGACGGCCGCGACATCACCGCGATGCCGCGCGCCGAGCTGCGCGAGCTGGTGTCCGTGGCGTTCGAGGAGCCCACCCTGTTCTCCGCCTCGGTCGCCGACAACGTCCTGATGGGCGCGCCCGAGGCCCTGGGGCCCGAGCAGTTGGAGCAGGCGCTCGGCGTCGCGCAGGCCGAGTTCGCGCACCGCCTTCCCGACGGCGTCGACACGGAGGTGGGTGAGCAGGGCCTGAGCCTGTCCGGCGGCCAGCGCCAGCGCCTCGCCCTGGCCCGCTCCGTCGTGGGCACGCCCCGCTTCCTGATCCTCGACGACCCGCTGTCCGCGCTCGACGTGCACACGGAGGCCGCGGTGGAGGCGGCGCTGCGCCGGGTGCTCTCGGGCAGCACGGCGCTCGTGGTCGCGCACCGGCCGTCCACGGTGCTGCTCGCCGACCGGGTGGCGCTGCTGTCCGAGGGCCGGATCACGGCGGTGGGCACCCACCACGAACTGCTGCGCGCGAACGCCGAGTACAGACATCTGATGGCGGGAGAGAACACCGGGGACACCGGGGAGACGGACTCCCGGACGGAGACGGAGCGCGTATGACGACCACCGCGAAGCCGAACGCCGCCAACGGCACGGCGGGCACACAGGGCGAGGACGACGTCCGGGTCCCCTCCCCCGGCGACCCCTTCGACCGGGACGACCTGCCGACACCCGAGGGTGCGACGGGCGGGCTGCTGCGCTCGCTGCTCGCGCCGCACCGCCGCATGGTGGCCCTCACCGTCCTCGCCCTGCTCCTGCAACAGGCCGCCGTTCAGTCGGGCCCGCTGATCGTCGCGTACGCCATCGACAGCGCGGTCCCCGCGTTCCGGGCGGACGACTACGGGCCGCTGGTCACGGTCGGCGCCGGTTTCCTGCTCTGCGCGGTCGGCTCGGCCGCCTTCGTGTACGCGTACATCCGGCTCTCGGCCCGCGTCAGCCAGAACGTGCTGCTCGATCTGCGCGGCCGCATCTTCCGGCACGCGCAGGCGCTGAGCGTGGACTTCCACGACCGGTACACGTCGGGCCGGGTCATCTCGCGGGCCACCACGGACGTCGAGGCGCTGCGCGAACTGCTGAGCGAGGGCCTCCAGGAACTGGTCAACGTCATCGTGGGGTCGATCTACATCACGGCGATGCTGCTCTGGCTCGACCTCGGCATCGGCTCCGTCGCCGCCCTGTCCTTCGCGCCGCTGTACGTCATGATCCGGCTGTACCGGCAGCGGGCGGCGCGAGCGTACGCGGAGCGCTCCTCGGCGATCGCCGCGGTCATCGTGAAGTTCGTCGAGACCATGAACGGGATCCGTCCCGTGCGCGCCTTCCGTCGTGAGCGGGCCAACGACGAGCACTTCGCGAAGCTCAACCACCGGCACGAGCTGTCCAACGGCACGGCGATGCTGGAGATGGCGCGCTACGTGGTCGGCTCCCGGCTCCTCGCGAACGCCGCGGTGGCGGGCATGGTGCTGTGGGGCGCGTACCGGGTGGCGGGCGGCACGCTCGAACTCGGCGTCCTCGCGGCCGCGGTGCTCTACATCCGCCGCCTGTACGACCCGATCGACCGCCTGGCGATGTTCCTCAACGCGTATGAAAGCGCGGCCGCGTCCCTCAAGAAGATCGCGGGTCTGCTGGTGCAGGCCCCCTCGGTGCCGGAATCGGCCACCCCGCGCCCGCTGCCCATGCGGGAGAGCGAACACCCGGGCCGCGAGGTCGAGTTCCGGTCGGTCTCCTTCGGCTACCGCACGGGCGGCGAGGTCCTCCCCCGCTTCGACCTGACGCTGCCGGCCGGCCAGACGGTGGCGGTGGTCGGCTCCACCGGAGCGGGAAAGTCCACCCTGGCCAAGCTCCTGGCCCGCTTCTACGACGCCTCGCACGGAGCGGTCCTCCTCGACGGCGTCGACCTGCGCGAACTGTCCAACGCGGAGCTGCGGCGCGGCGTGGTGATGGTGACGCAGGAGGCGTTCCTGTTCTCCGGGACGGTCGCGGAGAACATCGCGATCGGCCGCCCCGAGGCGAGCCGCGAGGAGATCGAACAGGCCGCGAAGGCCATCGGCGCCCACGACTTCATCGCGGCGCTCCCCGACGGCTACGACACGGACGTGCGCAAGCGGGGCGGGCGGATCTCGGCCGGGCAGCGGCAGTTGGTGGCGTTCGCCCGGGCGCTGCTCGCGGACCCGGGGGTGCTGATCCTCGACGAGGCGACCAGTTCGCTCGACATCCCCGGGGAGCGTGCGGTGCAGCGGGCCATGCGGACGGTGCTGCGCGGACGCACGGCGGTCGTCATCGCCCACCGCCTGTCGACGGTGGAGATCGCCGACCGGGTCCTGGTGATGGAGGGCGGCCGGATCGTGGAGGACGGTCCACCGGCGGAACTCATCGGCGGGAGCGGGACGTTCGCGGGTCTGCACCGGGCGTGGCGGGAGAGTGTGGTGGGGTGAGGGCCGCATGCCGGGCCGGAGCGGCGATGGAATACGGCCACACCCGCGTAGGGGCGCCCGGCCACCGGGCGCCCCCGGCGTGCGCACCCCGCCCCCGGAGACCCGGCGGACCACCCGGTTCCGGACAGCGCCGGAAGCCCGCACTCCGTCGCGTAGCGCGAGGTGAGGGCCGGGGACGGGAGCGCGCCCGGGCCGTTGCACCGGCCGCCCCTCCCGAACCGCATAACGAACACGGTCCCCCGCACACCGAACCAAATCCGGCCAACCTGCTGAAGTGCTCCTGACAGACGGCGCTGTCTGCTGCCACTCTTCCCAACGGCCGCCGCACAGCCGCCGCACAGCGGTGAGGCGCCCGGCCGTCGCACTGCCCCACGCACCACCTCGCATCACCACGCACCACCTGTACTACCTGCACTGCCTGCACTGCGCTCTGCCCGGACGGCCATCCGCCGCCCGTTCCCGGCTGGCCGCCCAACCCACGCGGCCACGCAGAAGGAGTCAGCGTTGAGAAGCAGCAGCCCCACCTCCCACAGACCCACACCCCGCAGACGCCGCGCCGCCACCGCCGCGGCCGCCGGAGCCGTCGCCGCCCTGCTCGCGGTCGCCTTCCAGTCGGGCCCGGCCACCGCCGCCGACGCCCCCTCCGCGAGCCCCGCGGCGCAGACCACCGCGAACGCGGCCCGCGGCGCCGACCCCGGCTCCCTGCCCGTGAAGCTCTCCCCCGCCAAGCGCGCCGAGCTGCTGCGCGAGGCGAACGCCGGCAAGGCCGACACCGCGAAGGACCTTGGCCTCGGCAAGCAGGAGAAGCTCGTCGTCCGGGACGTCCTCCAGGACAGGGACGGCACCACCCACACCCGCTACGAGCGCACCTACGCCGGGCTCCCGGTCCTGGGCGGCGACCTGATCGTCGAGGCCGCGAAGTCCGGCGCCGAGAAGAGCGTCACCAAGGCGGCCAAGGCGGAACTGAAGAACGTTGACACGGCCCCCGACGTGAAGCCCGCCACCGCCGAGACCCAGGCCCTGAAGCTCGCGAAGGCCGACGGGTCGAAGAAGACCGAGGCCGACAAGGCGCCCCGCAAGGTCGTCTGGCTCGGCCAGGGCTCGACGAAGGGGCAGCCCACCCTCGCGTACGAGACCGTGGTCGGCGGCCTCCAGCACGACGGCACCCCGAACCAGCTGCACGTCATCACCGACGCCACCACCGGCAAGAAGCTCCACGAGTGGCAGGCCGTCGAGAACGGCACCGGCAACACCCAGTACAGCGGCACCGTCACCCTCGGCACCGCGCAGTCCGGTTCCTCGTACACCCTCAACGACACCACGCGCGGCGGCCACAAGACGTACAACCTGAACCGCGGGACGTCGGGGACGGGCACGCTCTACTCCGGCTCCGACGACGTGTGGGGCAACGGCTCGGCCTCCAACACCGAGACGGCCGCGGCCGACGCGCACTACGGCGCCGCACAGACCTGGGACTACTACAAGAACGTGCAGGGCCGCACGGGCATCCGCGGCGACGGCGTGGGCGCGTACAGCCGCGTGCACTACGGCAACGCGTACGTCAACGCCTTCTGGGACGACAGCTGCTTCTGCATGACGTACGGCGACGGCACGAGCAACACGCACCCGCTGACGTCGCTCGACGTGGCCGCGCACGAGATGACGCACGGCGTCACCTCGAACACCGCGGGGCTCAACTACTCGGGAGAATCGGGCGGGTTGAACGAGGCGACGTCCGACATCTTCGCGGCGGCCGTCGAGTTCTACGCCAACAACCCGTCCGACGTGGGCGACTACCTCGTCGGCGAGAAGATCAACATCAACGGCGACGGCACCCCGCTGCGCTACATGGACAAGCCGAGCAAGGACGGCGCGTCCAAGGACGCCTGGTACTCCGGCCTCGGCGGCATCGACGTGCACTACTCGTCGGGTCCGGCGAACCACTTCTTCTACCTGCTCAGCGAGGGCAGCGGCACGAAGACGATCAACGGGGTCACCTACAACTCGCCGACCAGCGACGGCCTTCCGGTCACTGGTATCGGCCGCGACAAGGCGGCGCTGATCTGGTTCAAGGCGCTGACGACGAAGTTCACGTCGACGACCAACTACGCGGGGGCGCGCACCGGTGCGCTCGCGGCGGCCGGTGAGCTGTACGGGACGACGTCCACCGAGTACAAGGCGGTCCAGGACGCGTTCGCCGCGATCAACGTGGGCGCCCGCTCCGGCGGCGGCGACCCGGGCACCGGCAAGACGTTCACCAACGACACCAACGTGAACATCCCCGACTCCCCGGGTGCGGCGGTCACCTCGTCCGTGACCGTCTCCGGCGTCAGCGGCAACGCGCCGACGACGCTCAAGGTCGGCGTCGACATCGTGCACACGTGGAGCGGTGACCTCCAGGTGGATCTGGTCGGCCCGAGCGGGAAGACGTACCGGCTGCACAGCTCGACGTACGACCCGACGCCCAACATCCAGACCACGTACACGGTCAACGCCTCCACCGAGACGGCGAACGGCACCTGGAAGCTCAAGGTCCAGGACCTCGGACCGCAGGACACGGGCTACATCAACAGCTTCAAACTGACGTTCCCGTAGACCCCCCACCCACGACTGGGCGCGCCGCACCGGAGGTTCAACTCCCCGGTGCGGCGCGCCTGTTCATGTGTTGTTCGCAATGCGACCGTCAGCTTTCGCTCAACGAACGAATTCCGGCCAACCTGCGATCGCGTACATGACATTCCCGGTCATCAACTGTCACTGTTTTCCCGCACGACCCGCACGACCCGCACGGCAAAGCTCACCCCCCCCACATCACACAAGGAGCTTTCTTCGTGACTCCCCACATATCCCGGAGCCTGTCCCGACGCACGACTCTGTCCATCGCCACGGCTGTCGCCGCCGGCGCCCTGCTGGCCGGCACGCTCTCCACGACCGGCGCCGCCGCCAAGACCTCCGTGCCCTCGGCCGCCCCACAGGCCCTGAGCGCCTCGTCCCGCGCGGACCTGATCAAGGACGCGAGCGCCAAGTCGGCCGCAACGGCACAGGAGTTGAAGCTCGACTCCAAGGAGAAGCTCGTCGTCCGCGACGTGGTCAAGGACCGCGACGGCTCGACCCACACGCGCTACGAGCGCACGTACGACGGCCTCCCGGTGCTCGGCGGCGACCTGGTCGTCCACGAGACGAAGGCGGGCAAGCGCGAGGGCGTCACCCGCGCGACGTCCAAATCGATCGCCGTACGGACCAGCGGCGTCTCCCTCAAGGCCGCCCCGTCCGGCGCCCGCAAGGTCGTCTGGGCGGCCACCGGCACACCGAGACTCGCGTACGAGAAGGTCGTCACGTCCACGAAGAAGGACGGCACGCCGAGCAAGCTGCACGTCATCACGGACGCCACGAGCGGCAAGAAGATCTACGAGTACGACGCGATCCGCACCGGCACCGGCGAATCCCAGTACAGCGGCGGCGTCGAGATCGGCACGAGCGGCTCCGGCTCCTCGTTCTCGCTCACGGACGCGGCGCGCGGCGGCCACTCCACGTACGACCTCAAGCACGGCACGTCCGGCAAGGGCACCCTGTTCACCGACGCCGACGACAAGTGGGGCGACGGCACGAACAACGACGCGGCCACCGCCGGTGTCGACGCCGCCTACGGCGCCCAGGTCACCTGGGACTACTACAAGTCGGTGCACGGCCGCAGCGGCATCAACGGTGACGGCAAGGGCGCGTACTCGCGGGTCCACTACGGCAACGACTACGTCAACGCCTTCTGGGACGACAGCTGCTTCTGCATGACGTACGGCGACGGCGAGGGCAACGCCAAGCCGCTCACGTCAATCGACGTCGCCGCCCACGAGATGAGCCACGGCGTCACGTCGGCGACCGCCAACCTCGTCTACAGCGGCGAGTCCGGCGGCCTGAACGAGGCGACCTCCGACATCTTCGGTACCTCGGTCGAGTTCTACGCCAAGAACACCAAGGACGTCGGCGACTACCTCATCGGCGAGCAGATCGACATCAACGGCGACGGCTCACCGCTGCGCTACATGGACAAGCCCAGCAAGGACGGCAACTCCCTCGACGCGTGGAAGACGGGCGCGGGGAACGTCGACGTCCACTACTCGTCCGGCATCGCCAACCACTTCTTCTACCTGCTCAGCGAGGGCAGCGGAAAGAAGACCATCAACGGCGTCGACTACGACTCCCCGACGTCCGACGGCTCCACGGTCACCGGGATCGGCCGCGACAAGGCCGAACAGATCTGGTTCAAGGCGCTGACGACGTACTTCACGTCGAACACCGACTACGCGGCGGCGCGCACCGGCACGCTGAGCGCCGCCAAGGACCTGTACGGGGCGGACTCGGCGGAGTACAAGGGCGTGGCGGCGGCCTGGGCCGGCGTGAACGTCTCGTAGCACTCACCGCATCAACACCCCGCCGCCCTCACCCAGCTCCTCCGAAGGCACCGTCACGAGCCCCGTCTCCGCCACCGAAGCGAGCAGCGGATGCGCGGGCAGCACGCGGACGGTATAGCCGTAGGGACCGCTGCGGTCGAGGGCGAGCGGGCCCTCGTACGCCCAGCGGCCCTCGGCGTCCGGACCACCGACCGGCTTCAGCGGCACCGTCGTCGGCTCGGTGATCCGGTCCTCGGTGTCGACGCGCCCCGCCACGGCCTGCACCTCGATGTCCTCCGGCCCCAACTCGCCGAGGGCGACCCGGACATGGAGGCCGAGGGTGGCGCCCAGTTCGGCGCCGCCCGCCGAGGCCTCCACATGGTCGACGGTGACGCGCGGCCAGGCGGCCCGGACCCGCGCCTTCCACACCGCGAGGTCCCGGGCCGCGTCCGGGGTCAGGGCGCGCGCGGAACCGGCGGCGGGGGCGTACAGCTCGTCCACGTACGCGCGGACCATGCGCCCCGCGAGGAGCTTCGGGCCGAGGTGGGTGAGGGTCCGGCGGACCATCTCGATCCAGCGGTCGGGCAGCCCCTCGGGGCCACGCTCATAGAAGCGCGGCGTCACCCGGCGCTCCAGGAGGTCGTACAGCGCGGCGGCCTCCAGGTCGTCGCGCCGGTGCTCGTCCGTGGCCGTGCCGTCGGCCGTCGGGATGGCCCAGCCGAAGTCGGGCTCGAACCATTCGTCCCACCAGCCGTCCAGGACCGACAGGTTGAGGCAGCCGTTGAGCGCCGCCTTCATGCCGCTCGTACCGCAGGCCTCCAGCGGGCGCAGCGGGTTGTTCAGCCAGACGTCGCAGCCGGGATAGAGCTTCTGCGCCATGGCCATGCCGTAGTCGGGCAGGAAGACGATGCGGTGCCGCACCCGCGGGTCGTCGGTGAACCGCACCAGCTCCTGCACGAGCCGCTTGCCGCCGTCGTCGGCCGGGTGCGCCTTGCCGGCGATCACGATCTGCACCGGACGTTCCTCGTCGAGCAGCAGCCGCATCAGCCGGTCCGGATCGCGCAGCATCAGCGTGAGCCGCTTGTACGAGGGGACGCGGCGCGCGAAGCCGATGGTGAGCACATTCGGGTCCAACACGCCGTCGATCCAGCCGAGTTCGGCGGCGCCCGCGCCACGCTGCCGCCACGACGCGGCGAGCCGCTCGCGCACTTCGTCGACGAGCTGGCGGCGCAGTTCGCCGCGCAGCTCCCAGATGTCCCGGTCGGGGATCTGGCCGACGGCGTCCCAGCGGCCCGAGCCGCCGACCGACAGGGCGTCCTCGGTGCGCCGCTCCCCGATCTGCCGCGCGCCGAGCCGGTACACCTCGGGGGCGACCCACGTAGGGGCGTGCACGCCGTTGGTCACGGAGGCGATCGGCACCTCCTCGACGTCGAATCCCGGCCAAAGACCGGCGAACATGTCCCGGCTGACGGACCCGTGCAATGTGGAGACGCCGTTGGCGCGCTGCGCGAGCCGCAGCCCCATCACCGCCATGTTGAAGACGTTCGGGTCGCCGCCCGCGTACGTCTCCATGCCGAGGTCGAGTATGCGCTGCACGTCGAGCCCCGGCAGCTCGGCCGCGGCGCCGAAGTGGCGGGCGACGAGCTCCCGGTCGAAGCGGTCGATGCCGGCGGGGACGGGAGTGTGTGTCGTGAAGACGGCGCCGGCCCGCACCGCTTCGAGCGCGGAGTCGAAGTCCGTTCCCCGCTCGGCGAGTTCGGCGATCCGCTCCACTCCGAGGAAGCCCGCGTGCCCCTCGTTGGTGTGGAAGACCTCGGGCGCCGGATGCCCGGTGAGCCGGCAGTACGCGCGGACGGCGCGCACCCCGCCGATCCCCAGCAGCATCTCCTGCAACAGCCGGTGCTCGCTGCCGCCGCCGTAGAGCCGGTCGGTCACATCCCGTTCGTGGACGTCGTTCTCCTCGACGTCCGAGTCGAGGAGGAGCAGCGGCACCCGCCCCACCTGCGCCTGCCACACATGCGCGAGCAGCCGCCGCCCGCCGGGCAGCGCGAGCGCGAGATGCACCGGACTGCCGTCCGGCTCCCGCAGCAGGACGAGCGGCAGCTCGTTCGGGTCGGTGACCGGATACGTCTCCTGCTGCCAGCCGTCCCGCGAGAGCGACTGCCGGAAGTAGCCGTGCCGGTAAAGCAGCCCTACGCCGATCAGCGGCGCCCCGAGGTCGCTCGCCGCCTTGAGGTGGTCGCCGGCGAGAATCCCGAGGCCGCCCGAGTACTGCGGCAGCGCGGCCGTGATGCCGAACTCCGGCGAGAAGTAGGCGATGCCGGCGGGGAGCCCCGACTGCCGCGCCCGCTCCTGGTACCAGCGGTCGTCGTGCAGATAGCCGCGCAGATCGTCGGCGACCTCGCTCAGCCTCGCGAGGAAGTCCTCGTCGCCCGCGAGCCGGGCGAGCCGCTCGGGCGGCACGCTGCCGAGCAGCCGCAGCGGATCACCGCCGGATCCGGCCCAGCGGCCGGGGTCCACAGCGGCGAACAGATCACGGGTCCCGGTATGCCACGACCAGCGCAGATTGCGCGCCAAGTCGTGCAGCGGGGCGAGGGGTTCGGGCAGGACCGGGCGGACGGTGAATCGACGGATGGCCTTCACGTGCGTGCTCACCTCTGCGGTTGCGCGTCGTATGCCGGTGTCGTCTCCCCGACGGTAGCCGTGGCCCGCGGCGCGGGACAGAGCGCCGAAACGCGTACGGCGGTCCGGGCACGCGCCGTGCGCGCCCGGACCGCCGTACGCGGCTGCCCCTGAGGGCCGGTGTCAGGCGATTGCCGCCCCGGTGCCGCGCGCCCCGCCGATGTAGTCGGTGAGCCCCGCGTCGTCGAACACCTCGATGTCGAGGGGCGTGCCCTTGGCCAGGTGGAAGTCCTTCACGAGGAAGTCCACGGGGGCCTCGCTGCCGGGCGCGGAGTACGTGCCCAGGTTGTGCGTGACACCGTTCGTCGTGGAGGAGACGTGCACGTAGAACGTGTCGCCGTCGTTGCGCGTGTCATACACCCGCAGTTGCTGCGTCTCCGGCTGGAACTCCACCTCACCGAGGCGCGAACCGCCCTGTGTCAGCGCGACGTCGGCGCCGACGCTGCCGCCCGCGGCCTGCCGGTAGGTGACCGCGGCGTCGGGGTTGGGGTCGTAGGCCGCGGCCGGTGCGGCCGCCGCGCCGAGCAGTGCGCCCACCGCGAGGGCCGCTCCCGTGAAGATGCGTGCAAGCCGTCGCGGACGTCGGGTCGCTGTCATGCGTGTTGCCCCCCAGATCAAAAAACCACATCCAAACCATTCGGACGTCGGTGCAGGAAGTCGTCGCCGTAGGTCGTCGGCGACCTTCCCACGATGCCAGATTTCATGATCACCCAGAGGCACGCAACGCCCAGAGGTCCTCAGCCGCCCCGGACCACCACGAAAACCCCACGGACCCGTCGCTCGTCCTCCGCGCGCCACTCGGCGGACACCTCACCGACGGCGCCGTCGGGCGCCTTCGACCCCGCCTCCAGTACGCGCACGATCTCGGGCCGCACGTCGCCGGCGGTGACACGGGCGTGCACGGTCGGGTCGAGAGCCCCGTCGATGCTCTGCGCGTGCGCAGGCGCCTCGCCCTTCAGCAGGGCGGTCAACTCCCGTACGACAAGCGGGTCCTTGGCCCCGTCGTACACCCATCGCCTGCCGAGCACACCGTGCTCGACGGTGCCGATGAGCGCGTCGCCCGCGGCGTCCTCCAGCGGGACCCCGCGGTAGGCCATCGGCACGTGGTACGTCACCGGCTCGGGTCCCGAGGTGTCCGTCGCGGCCATGAACTCGATGCCGACCTCCCCGGCCGGATCGTCGAGCCGGAACCCGCCGGCCTTGATCAGCTCCGGGGTACCGGAGCCCCGGTACCAGGGCTGCTTCGGCAGCCAGTCCGCGAGGAGTTCGAGCTTGGTGGGCTTGAGTGTGGTGCGGTGAATGATCGACACGGCCTCATCATCGGACGTCGCCGTGCGCCGCGCCAGGGAATTGCGCGCCCCGCACGGAAGGCCGAAAGCCTCACGCGGAAGTCCGGAAAACGCCGCAACTCAACCGCACAACCCCCACGACCGATATGGCCGATTCCGCCACCTCGTACCTCCTTGTGGTGCTTCACACCACACGAGAGGCTGCCAACTGGCGTGAGAGCGCGCCGAGTTGAGGAGGGGAACTCATCCATGGCAGGGACCGTGCGAGTGACGCGGAAGCGACGGACGCGCTGGGCCGGCGGGCTCACCGCGGTCGCCACGGTCGCGGTGCTTTCGGCCATGACGCTGCCCGCGGACGCCGCCCCCGCACAGGGACGGATATTCGGCGCCGGGGAGCCCGGCTCCATAGCGGGCAGCTACATAGTGACATTGAAGGGGGACACGAAGGCCCCGTCCGCCGCGGGCAAGGACCTCGCGGAGAAGTACGGGGCGAAAATACGCCACACCTACAGCAAGGCGCTCAACGGCTACGCGGTGACACTCGGAGAGGGACAGGCCAAGCGGCTCGCCGCCAACGGCAACGTCGCGTCGGTCGTCCAGGACTCCCAGGTCACCATGGACCACACCCAGAAGAACCCACCGTCGTGGGGCCTGGACCGCATCGACCAGAACGATCTGCCGCTCGACAACTCGTACACCTGGCCCGAGTCCGCGGGCGCCGGCGTGCACGTCTACGTCATCGACACCGGCATCCGCGCCACCCACCGCGACTTCGGCGGGCGGGCCACGAGCGGCTGGGACTTCGTCGACAACGACTCGACCGCGCAGGACGGCAACGGACACGGCACCCATGTCGCCGGAACCGTCGCGGGCGAGCAGTACGGCGTCGCCAAACAGGCCGACGTGGTCGGCGTGCGCGTGCTCGACAACGCGGGCTCCGGCACGACGGCGCAGGTGCTCGCGGGCATCGACTGGGTGACCAAGCACGCCCAGCAGCCGGCCGTGGCGAACCTGAGCCTCGGCGGCTACGCGAACGCCCAACTCGACGCCGCCGTACGGAACTCCATCGCCTCCGGTGTCACGTACACGGTGGCGGCGGGCAACGACGGCTTGCCCGCGGAGCTGTACTCGCCGGCCCGCGTGAAGGAAGCGATCACGGTCGGCGCGAGCGACAAGAAGGACGCGCGTGCGAGCTTCTCCAATTGGGGTACCCGCCTCGATCTGTTCGCACCCGGCGTGGACATCACGTCCGCCTCGTACAAGAGCGACTCGGGGAAGGCCACGTTCTCCGGCACGTCCATGGCATCACCGCACGTCGCGGGGGCGGCCGCGCTGTACCTCGCCGACCACGCGACGGCGTCGCCCGCCGAGGTGAGCAAGGCGCTTACCGAGCGGGCCGCGGCGGGCAAGGTGACGGGCGCGGGCCTCGGCTCGCCGAACAAGCTGCTTCAGGTGAACAACCCTTAGAGGAAAGGTGAGTTAATGTGCCGGTCCCGTCGTTTTCGGCGGGACCGGTCTTATGTGTTCCCTTACGCGCCAGTAGTGACGAGTAGTTGGTACGACACGGATTGCCCGTCGATGGAGCGTGGAAGGCTCCATCGGTACGCCCGCACGGCTTCACCCGCACGGCCCTCTCCCCGAATCTCGTTTCCGCACCCCCGATTCCCCGCGGACAGGAGCGGTCATGCCCACAAAGCGCTCTACCCCCTCGACACCGCGCGCCATGACGGGCCGCATCCCCATACGCGACGTCCGCCCCGTCGTCGAGCGCGGCCGCCACCCCGCCAAGGCCGTGGTCGGCGAGACCTTCCTGGTCACGGCCACCGTCTTCCGCGAGGGGCACGACGCCGTCGCCGCGAACGTCGTGCTGCGCGGCCCCGACGGCGAGCCGGGCCCGTGGACGCCCATGCGCGAGCTGGCCCCCGGCACCGACCGCTGGGGCGCCGAGGTCGCCCCGGACGCGACAGGCCGCTGGACGTACCGGGTCGAGGCATGGGGCGACCCCGTGGCGACCTGGCGGCACACGGCGAAGATCAAGATTCCGGCGGGCATCGACACCG
This sequence comes from Streptomyces endophyticus, assembly GCF_035798155.1. Classification (NCBI taxonomy): domain Bacteria; kingdom Bacillati; phylum Actinomycetota; class Actinomycetes; order Kitasatosporales; family Streptomycetaceae; genus Streptomyces; species Streptomyces endophyticus. The sequence goes on from NZ_JAOZYC010000113.1 coordinate 93,970, forward strand.
AACTCGTCCTGGAGGAAGGCGCGTTGCTGCACGAACGCGCCGCGAAGGTCGCCCCCGTCCCGCTTCGCGAAACGATCGCACGGGCCGCCGCCGCGCTCCGCGACACCACACGCCCGGCCCCCGCCCGGTTCGCCGCCGCGCTCGCCCCCGACGTCCAGCGGGTGCTGGCCCGCCACCCGCTGCGCGAACTGGTCACCCGCAGCGGCAAGTTGCCCCTTCTCGTGGAGCGGGAACGGGCCCTTTTCGGGTCCTGGTACGAGTTCTTCCCGCGCTCCGAGGGCGCCGTCGTCAAGCCCGGAAAGCCACCGGTGAGCGGCACCTTCCGCACGGCCGCCCGTCGACTTCCGGCCATCGCCGCGATGGGCTTCGACGTCGTGTACCTGCCGCCCGTCCACCCCATCGGCACCACCTTCCGCAAGGGCCCGAACAACTCGCTCTCACCGGGCCCGCACGACGTGGGCGTCCCCTGGGCGATCGGCTCGCACGAGGGCGGCCACGAGGCGATCCACCCGGACCTCGGCACCTTCGAGGACTTCGACGCGTTCGTCGGCCGGGCCCGCGACCTCGGCATGGAGGTCGCGCTCGACTTCGCGCTGCAGTGCTCGCCCGACCACCCGTGGGTGCAGAAGCACCCCGACTGGTTCCAGCACCGCGCGGACGGCACCATCGCGTACGCCGAGAACCCGCCGAAGAAGTACCAGGACATCTACCCTCTCGCCTTCGACAAGGACATGCCGGGCCTGATAGCCGAGACGAGCCGGATCCTGCGCCTGTGGATGGACCACGGCGTCCGCATCTTCCGCGTCGACAACCCGCACACCAAGCCCGTCGTCTTCTGGGAGAAGGTGATCGCGGACATCAACGGCACGGACCCGGACGTGATCTTCCTGGCGGAGGCCTTCACCCGGCCCGCGATGATGCACACCCTCGCCGCGATCGGCTTCCAGCAGTCGTACACGTACTTCACCTGGCGCAATTCGAAGCAGGAACTCACCGAGTACGCCCAGGAGTTGAGCGGGGAGGCGGCCTCCTACATGCGGCCGAACTTCTTCGTGAACACCCCCGACATCCTGCACGAGTTCCTTCAGGACGGCGGCCGCCCCGCCTTCGAACTGCGCGCGATCCTCGCCGCGACCCTCTCGCCCACCTGGGGCGTCTACAGCGGCTACGAACTCTGCGAGAACACCCCGCTGCGCGCCGGAAGCGAGGAGTATCTCCACTCAGAGAAGTACCAACTCAGGCCCCGTGACTGGGAGTCGGCCGAACGAGAGGGCCGAACGATCGCCCCGCTGATCACCACGCTCAACGCGACACGACGCCGCAACCCGGCCCTGCGCACCCTGCGCGACGTGCACTTCCACCGGGCCGACAAGGACGCGGTGCTCGCGTACTCGAAGACCGCCACGTCCGCACAGGGCTCGAACACGGTCCTGGTCGTCGTGAACCTCGACCCGCACCACACCCAGGAGGCGACGGTTTCGTTGGACATGCCGCACCTGGGGCTCGACTGGCACGCCTCCGTGCCGGTGCACGACGAACTCACCGGCGAGACGTACCACTGGGGCAGAACGAACTATGTGCGCCTAGAGCCGGGCCGCACGCCCGCGCACATCCTCGTCCTCCCGCCGCCGGCCACGCCGCGATGAACTCTCAGGAGCAGACGGGACATGGGATTCGGAGGGTCACCACACCATGATGATGAATGAGCCCGTCCCGGACACCTTCGAGGACACCCCTGCGAAGGACCGGGACCCGGATTGGTTCAAGCGCGCGGTCTTCTACGAAGTCCTGGTCCGCTCCTTCCAGGACAGCAACGGCGACGGCGTAGGAGACCTCAAGGGCATCACGGCGAAGCTGGACTACCTCCAGTGGCTGGGGGTCGACTGCCTCTGGCTGCCGCCGTTCTTCAAGTCGCCGCTCAGGGACGGCGGTTACGACGTCTCGGACTACACCTCGGTGCTCCCCGAGTTCGGTGACCTGGCCGACTTCGTCGAGTTCGTGGACGCGGCACACCACCGCGGCATGCGCGTGATCATCGACTTCGTCATGAACCACACGAGCGACCAGCACGAGTGGTTCAAGGAGTCCCGCTCCGACCCCGAGGGCCCGTACGGCGACTACTACGTCTGGGCCGACGACGACAAGCAGTACGCGGACGCCCGGATCATCTTCGTGGACACGGAGGCGTCGAACTGGACCTTCGACCCGGTCCGCAAGCAGTACTTCTGGCACCGCTTCTTCTCCCACCAGCCGGACCTCAACTACGAGAATCCGGCCGTCCAGGAGGAGATCCTCGCCGCCCTGCGCTTCTGGCTCGACCTCGGCATCGACGGCTTCCGCCTCGACGCGGTCCCGTACCTGTACGCCGAGGAGGGCACCAACTGCGAGAACCTCCCGGCGTCGCACGAGTTCCTCAAGCGGGTCCGCAAGGAGATCGACGCCCAGTACCCGGACGTGGTGCTGCTCGCGGAGGCCAACCAGTGGCCGGAGGACGTCGTCGACTACTTCGGCGCGCCGGACACCGGCGGCGACGAGTGCCACATGGCGTTCCACTTCCCGGTGATGCCGCGGATCTTCATGGCGGTGCGCCGCGAATCGCGCTACCCGGTCTCCGAGATCCTCGCCAAGACCCCGCCGATCCCGTCCGGCTGCCAGTGGGGCATCTTCCTGCGCAACCACGACGAGCTGACCCTCGAAATGGTCACGGACGAAGAGCGCGACTACATGTACGCGGAGTACGCCAAGGATCCGCGGATGCGCGCCAACATCGGCATCCGCCGCCGGCTCGCCCCGCTCCTCGACAACGACCGCAACCAGATCGAGCTGTTCACCGCGCTCCTGCTCTCGCTCCCCGGCACGCCGATCCTCTACTACGGCGACGAGATCGGCATGGGCGACAACATCTGGCTCGGCGACCGCGACGCGGTGCGCACGCCGATGCAGTGGACGCCCGACCGCAACGCGGGCTTCTCCTCCTCGGACCCCGGCCGCCTCTTCCTCCCCACGATCATGGACCCGGTCTACGGCTACCAGGTCACGAACGTGGAGGCTTCGATGTCCTCCCCGTCGTCCCTGCTGCACTGGACCCGCCGGATGATCGAGATCCGCAAGCAGAACCCGGCGTTCGGCCTCGGCTCCTACACCGAACTCCCCTCCTCGAACCCCGCGGTGCTCGCCTTCCTCCGGGAGGCCCCCGCGAGTGCGGACGGAGGCGACGACCTGGTGCTGTGCGTGCACAACTTCTCCCGCTTCGCACAGCCCACCGAGCTGGACCTGCAGTCGTTCAACGGGCGGCATCCGGTGGAGCTGATCGGCGGGGTGCGCTTCCCGGCGATCGGCGAACTGCCGTATCTGCTGACGCTGGCGGGGCACGGGTTCTACTGGTTCCGGCTCCGCAAGGACTGACGACGACACACCTGGGAACTCTCCACGAACACATCGGGGAAAGGACGCGACGCCATGTCGGAAGCCGCAGCTCGGCCCGCCGCCCCGACGGCCGGAGAATCCGGACTACTCATGTCGCTCGACCCCTTGCTGCGCGAATGGCTGCCGCGCCAGCGCTGGTTCGCCGGCAAGGGCCGCCCGATCACCGGCTTCACCCTGGACGCCGTCACCGAACTGCTGCCGGACGCCGCCCTGTTGCACCTCCTCGTCCGCGCCCACCAGCCACCGGCCGACGAGGAGGGGCCCGGCGACCGCTACCAGCTGCTCATCGGTACCGCCGAGGCCGCGGCCCCACACCTCGCACCCGCGGTGATCGGGCACATCACGCACGGCCCGCTCGCGGGGCGCACCGCGTACGAGGCGCTCCAGGACCCGCGGCACTCCGCGGTCCTCCTCGAACGGCTCCGAATACCCGGCGCGCTCGGCGCCCTCCGCTTCCACCGCGGGCCGCACGGCGAGGTGCCGCGCGATCTCGCGCCCCGCCCGCTGACGGCCGAGCAGTCCAACTCCTCGGTCGTGTACGGCGACACGCTCATAGCCAAGCTGTTCCGCCGGGTCGTCCCCGGCCTCAACCCCGACCTCGAACTCCCGCTGGCCCTGGCCCGCGAGGGCTGCGACCGGGTGCCCGAGCCCGTCGCCTGGTTCGAGACGGCCGGCACCCACCACACGGAACCCGCCACCCTCGGCCTCCTCCAGCCCTTCCTCAGGGACGCTGCGGACGGCTGGGACCTCGCCCTCAAGCACGTCACCAACCAGCAGGACTTCACGGCACAGGCCCGCGACCTCGGCCGCGCCACCGCCGAGGTGCACACGGCCCTGGCCCGCGCGCTGCCCACGGTCACGTACACGCGCGCCCGCATCGAGCAGCTCGCCGAGTCGATGACGCGCCGCCTGGAGACGACGGCCCAGCAGGTCCCGCCCCTGCTCCCCTACGTGGACGGCCTACGCTCCGCCTTCGAAGCGCTCGCCCGACTCGGCGCCGAGGGCCGCACCTGGCAGGCCCAGCGGGTCCACGGCGATCTGCACCTGGGCCAGTTCCTGCGCGAGCCGTCCGGCACCTGGAAGCTGATCGACTTCGAGGGCGAACCGTCCCGCCCCCTCGCGGAACGCCGCCTGCCGCACCCCGTCCACCGCGACATCGCCGGCATGCTCCGCTCCTTCGACTACGCCTCGCCGCAGAGCGATTGGTCGCTCTCCTGCCGCGCCGCGTACTGCTCAGGCTACGCGGAGGTGTCGGGCACCGACCCCCGCACGGCCCCCGTCCTCCTGCGCGCCTACGAAACGGACAAGGCCGTCTACGAGTCCCTGTACGAGGCCCGCCACAGGCCGGACTGGCTCCAGGTCCCCCTGACAGCACTGAAACGCCTGGCCACCCACTAGGTCGCACCGCACGCGACCCGCCACGCACACACGAAGGCGCCCAAGGAGGCCCCCACCGTGACCCGCCGCCCGACCACCACTCCGGCCCCCGTCCCCCCGGACGACCGCACCCGACTCCTCGCCGCGACCCACCACACCCCCCACGGAGTGCTCGGCGCACACCCCACCCACGGCGGAGTCGCCTTCCGCGCCTGGCGCCCCTACGCCCAGCACGTGGCCGTCACCACCCCGGAGGGCCTGCACGCCGAACTCCACGACGACGGCGACGGATTCTTCACCGCCCTGCTCCAACTCCGCGAGGTCCCACCCGCGTACGAGCTGGAGGTCACGTACGCCGACACGACCCAGCGGATCGCGGACGCCTACGCCCTGCTCCCCTCCCTCGGCGACCTCGACCTGCACCTGATCGCCGAGGGCCGCCACGAACAGCTCTGGAAGGCGCTCGGCGCGCACCCCATGGAGCACCAGGGCATCCGAGGCACCCGTTTCACGGTGTGGGCGCCCAACGCCCAGGGCGTCCGCGTCGTCGGCACGTTCAACTACTGGGACGGCGCGGCCCACAGCATGCGTTCGCTCGGTTCATCGGGCATCTGGGAACTCTTCGTCCCCGACATCGGCGAGGGCGAACTCTACAAATTCGAGATAACCCGCCCCGACGGCAGCAAGACGATGCGCGCCGACCCGCTGGCCACCCGCACCGAGGAGCCCCCTGCCAACTCCTCGGTGGTGCACGCCTCCCACTACACGTGGGACGACGACTCCTGGCTGGAGCGGCGCGCCGCCCGCCCCGTCCACGAGTCCCCGTTCTCGGTGTACGAGGTGCACCTGCCGTCCTGGCGCCCCGGACTCACCTACCGCCAGCTCGCCGACCAACTCCCGGCCTACATAACCGACTTGGGTTTCACACACGTCGAGCTCCTGCCCGTGGCCGAGCACCCCTTCGGCGGCTCGTGGGGCTACCAGGTCACCGGCTTCTACGCGCCGACGGCCCGCCTCGGCAGCCCCGACGACTTCAAGTACCTGATCGACAAGCTCCACCAGGCGGGCATCGGCGTCCTCATGGACTGGGTCCCGGCGCACTTCCCGCGCGACGACTGGGCGCTGGCGGAGTTCGACGGGCGCCCGCTGTACGAGCACGAGGACCCGCTGCGCGCCGCACACCCCGACTGGGGCACCCTCGAGTTCGACTACGGCCGCAAGGAGGTCCGCAACTTCCTTGTGGCGAACGCCCTTTACTGGTGCCAGGAGTTCCACATCGACGGCCTGCGGGTCGACGCGGTCGCCTCGATGCTCTACCTCGACTACTCGCGCGAGGACGGCGAGTGGACCCCGAACCAGTTCGGCGGCCGCGAGAACCTCGACGCCGTCGCCTTCCTCCAGGAGATGAACGCCACCCTGTACCGGGAGGTGCCGGGCGTGGTCACGATCGCCGAGGAGTCGACGGCCTGGGACGGCGTCACCCGCGCCACCCACCACATCGGACCGGGCGGCTTCGGTGGGCTCGGCTTCGGCCTGAAGTGGAACATGGGCTGGATGCACGACTCGCTCGACTACATGAGCCACGAGCCGGTGCACCGCAAGTTCCACCACAACGAGATGACGTTCTCGATGGTGTACGCGTACAGCGAGAACTACGTGCTGCCGATCTCCCACGACGAGGTCGTGCACGGCAAGCGCTCGCTCGTCTCCAAGATGCCCGGCGACTGGTGGCAGCAACGCGCCAACCACCGCGCCTACCTGGGGTTCATGTGGGCCCACCCCGGCAAGCAACTCCTGTTCATGGGCCAGGAGTTCGCGCAGGGCGCCGAGTGGTCGGAGGCGCACGGCCCCGACTGGTGGCTGCTCGACCCCGCGTACGGCGCCGAGCCCGACCACCGGGGCGTGCGCGAACTCGTACGGGAGCTGAACACGCGGTACCGCGCCGCGCCCGCCCTGTGGGAGCGGGACACCGACCCGGCGGGCTTCTCCTGGGTGACCGGCGACGCGGCGGAGGACAACGTCTTCGCGTTCCTCCGCCACGCCGCGGACGGCGCTCCGCTGCTGTCCGTGTCGAACTTCTCGCCGGTGGTCCGGCACGCGTACCGCCTGGGCGTGCCGGACGACATCCCCGCATGGCACGAGATCCTCAACACCGACGCCGCGCGCTACGGCGGCGGCGACATCACGAACCGCGACCCGATCAAACCAGAAGCCGACCCCACCCACGGCCACCCAACAACCATCACCCTCACGCTGCCCCCCTTGGCGACGGTGTGGCTACGGCCGTAGCCCTGACCCTTCAGCCCTCCGTCGATCGCATTTCCAGCCCCGCCGCCGCTTGCCTTTCAAGCCCCGCCGGCGACTGCATTTCAAGCCCCGCCGGCGATTGAGGCGCGGGGTCCGGGGCGGAGCCCCGCGACGTCAAGAACACGCCCCCGCAAGCCCCGACGCCAACGCCCGCGGCAGCGAACCCGCATGCACAACACCCAAATCCTGCGTGGCCCGCGTAAGCGCCACATACAAATCACTCACCCCGAACTCCCCCGGCTCAACCACGATCACCCGGTCGAACTCAAGCCCCTTGGCCTGCCGCGGATCGAGCAACACCAGATGCCGGGTGAGGTCGGGCTCACCCCCGGCCTCAACCCCCGGCAACCGCGCGGCCAGCGCCTCGCACAGGCGCCGAGGCGCGATCACCGCGAGCCGACCCTCCTCCGGAACCCGCTCGACCGCGGCCTTCGCGGCGGCCTCCACGACATCGTCCGCACGCAGCACCCACGGCCGCTCCCCGGTCGACCGCACGGACGACGGCGGCTCGTACCCCGGATACACGCCCCGCAGCACCGCCGCCGCGACGTCCATGATCTCGGACGGCGTGCGGTAGTTGACGCCGAGCCGGGTGTGCTCGAAGCGGTCCTCGACGTACGGCGCGAGGATGTCCGCCCACGCGCCGACGCCGCCCTCCTCCGAGGTCTGCGCGGGGTCGCCGACCAGCGTCATCGACCGCGTCGGCGACCTCCGCATGAGCAGCCGCCACGCCATCGGGCTCAGCTCCTGCGCCTCGTCGACGATGATGTGCCCGAACGCCCAGGTCCGGTCGGCGGCGGCCCGCTCCGCGGCGCTGCGGTGGTCCTCCTCCTCGTACCAGCCGGCGACCCGGTCCGCGTCCACGATGTCGTGCGCGGCGAGCACCTCCGACTCGTCCTCGTCCTCGAACTCGTACGTCTCCGAGCCCCTGGACAGGTCGAGCACGCCCTGCGCGTACGCGATCCGCTCCTGCCGCGCCGCCTCCGCGGCGGCCCGCTCGGCGCTGTCGTCGTAGCCGAGCAGCTCGGCCGCCTCGTCGAGCAGCGGCACGTCCCCGACCGTCCACTCACCCATGGCAGGACGCTCACTGCGGATCGCGTCCGCGTCCTCGGCCGACAGGTGGGTGGGCTCGGCCAAGTAGTCGGCGACAAAGCCCTGCGGGGTCAACTCCGGCCACAGCTCCCCGATGGCCGCGTGCACATCGGCGCTCGACGCGACGCCCTTACTGAGCTGGGCGATGTCGTCGGGGCCGAGGAAGTTCGGGCCGCCGTAGGGGTCGGCGCCGATCCGCTCGGTGAGCTGTTCGGTGAGCGCGTCGAGCACCCGGAAGGCGAAGTGCGGGCGCGCGAGGTTGTGCGGCAGCTTGGTGTCGCGGGCCGCCTGCCGGGCCTCGTAGGCGATCTCCCAGTCGAGGATCAGGTCGCCGTCGTCGTGCGGAATGATCAGCGGGGCGCCGGGCTCGGGCAGCCGCTGCCGGTCCTCGATGGCCATCGCGAGGCTCTCGGCCATCGCCTCCGAGCCCTTCACGACGGCCGCGCCCGGTGTGTCCTTGAGCGTGGCGTACACGCCGGGGAACAGCTCGCCGACCGTGGAGAGCAGCACCCCGGTCTCGCCGAGGCCGGGCAGCACCTCGCTGATGTACCTCAGGAAGGCCGGGTTCGGGCCGACGATCAGCACGGCCCGCTTGGCGAGCAGCTCCCGCTGCTCGTACAGCAGGAACGCGGCGCGGTGCAGCGCGACGGCCGTCTTGCCGGTGCCGGGCCCGCCCTCGACGACGAGCACACCCGGGTGCGGGTGGCGGATGATGCGGTCCTGCTCGGCCTGGATCGTCTGCACGATGTCGCCCATGCGGCCGGTACGCGCCGAGTTCAGCGCGGCGAGCAGCACGGCATCGCCGGTCGGGTCCTCGTACCCCGTGCGCTCCGAGTCGTCGAGGTCGAGGATCTCGTCGTGCAGCTCGGTGACCGTGCGCCCGTCGAACGTGAGGTGGCGGCGTCGACGCAGACCCATCGGCGTATGACCGGTGGCGAGATAGAAAGGCCGGGCGACGGGCGCCCGCCAGTCGATCAGCATCGGCGTGCGCTCGGAGTCGTCGGCGCGAATTCCGATACGGCCGATGTGGTGCGCCACACCGAGTTCTTGATCACCGTCTTGGTCTTCGTCGCCCTTGAGGTCAATTCGACCGAAGCAGAGCGAACCCTCGACCGCATTCAACGCGGCGAGCAGCCCCGATCGCTCGACGACCAACAGGTCCCGCTCAAGGAGGGCCTGCTGGCCGGTCCCCACCGGGGTGATCGCATCCCGGACGGAGTCCGCGGTGACGCCACGCAGCTCATCGACGCGCCTGTAGAGCGCGTCGATGTATTCCTGCTCTTTCTGCAATTCCAGGCTGTCCCGGCTTGACAAAACAACTCCCTGCCCGGTACCGTGGTTTTTATCGGCCCCCACTGTGGGGCCTTTTCTGTGGGCACACAGAAACACCGAATATACCCCGGGCGGGGCCGAATTCCAATTGCGGGAGTTCGAGGGTTACGGAAGCTCGGCCAGCTCCTCCAGCAGCTTCCGCTTGGACCGCGCCCCGACGCGCGACCACACCGGCTCACCGTCCTTGAAGACCATGAGCGTGGGCGTCCCGAGCACCCCGTACTTCACGGACACGTCAGGACTGACATCGACATCGAGCGCCACGACGTCGAACCGGACCCGCTCCTCCTCCGCGATCGACTCCAGCACGGGACCCAACTGCCGGCAGGGCCCGCACCACCGCGCGGTGAACTCCACCAACACGGGCCGCTCCGCCCGCAACACCTGCTCCTCGAAGTCCGCATCGGTCACTCCACGCAACGTCATCCCGTCTCCTCCAGCTCGCCCAGTTCGCCCAGTTCACAGCGCGGCTCCGTCTCCTGCGACGCGCCCAGCGCCTCCATGGCCCGCTCGGCGCGCACCAACTGCGCGCCGACCGTCTCGCGTACGGCGGTCAACTCACCGATCAGCGCATCGAGTTCGGCGACCTTGCTCCGGTACACGGCCACCGACGCCGGGCACGAGTCGCCCTCCGGGTGACCGGCCCGCAGGCACTCCACGAACGGCCGGGTCTCCTCCAGCTCGAAGCCGAAGTCCTGCAACGTACGAATCTGCCGCAGGGCCCGCAGGTCGTCCTCGTCGTACGTCCGGTAGCCGTTGCCACCGCGCCGCGCGGGCAGCAGCCCACGCGACTCGTAGTACCTGAGCGCCCGCGTCGTCGTACCGGCGCGGGCGGCGAGCTCTCCGATGCGCATGTCGAAGACGTTAGACCTTGCCTCTGACGTCAAGGCCAGTCGACGAGGACGAGGTACAGCGCGAACGTCGCCACGACGGCGAACGGCGCCGCCACCGAGAACCCCCGCCTGCGCGCCACGAACCGCTCCTCCCACGGCAGCAGCCAGGCCGTGGCGAGCGTGAGGAGCGCGACGGTCAGCCCCCAGCCGAAGACGGTGAACGCCCGCTCCGCACCCGACCCGAAGCGCGCCGCCTCCGCGGCGAACCTGTGAGCGAAGAAGGCCGCGGGCAACGTGATCAGGCTGGATATCAGCGGGGCGACCCACGACCGGAGACGCGGCGCGGGCGGTGCGGCGGAGTCGGCCATGAGTTCGGAGATCATGTCCCCATCCAAGACGGACGGCCGCCCCGGTACCTGAGTGCACATACTCAGCTGACGTACTCAGGTGACACCGGAGGAACCGCACCGACTTGATCGGGCACAGGATGTCGGGTCGCCCGGAGTGCACCGCGCCTAGCGTTCACGACGTCAACAGCAGGAACCGGAAGGAGGGGTCAGGTTGCTGGACCGGCTCAACCAGGTCATGGACCACATCGAGCGGCGCCTCGACGAGCCCCTGGACATCGCGGAACTGGCGCGCATCGCCACCACGTCCGAGTACCACCTGCGCCGGATGTTCTCGGCGCTCGCGGGCATGCCGCTGTCGGAGTACGTCCGGCGGCGCCGGCTCACCGTGGCGGGCGCCGAGGTCCTCGCGGGCCGGGAGTCGCTCCTGACCATCGCCGTGCGCTACGGGTACGGATCGGGCGAGGCCTTCGCCCGGGCGTTCCGCGCCCTGCACGGTGTCGGCCCCGGCGAGGCCCGCCGGACGAAACCGGCCCTGGTCTCCCAGCCCCGCCTCTCCTTCCGGCTCACCGTCGAAGGGAACAGCAGCATGCGCTACCGAGTAGTGGACCGCCCCGACTTCAGCGTCGTCGGACCGAAGGCCCGGGTCCCCCTGGTGTACCTGGGTCCGAACCAGGCGATCATCGACTTCGTCCGGTCCGTCCCGCCGGAAACCGTCTCGGCCCTGGAGCGGCTCTCGAAGGGTTCCGGCGAGGAACCCGAGGGCATGGTCGCGGTCTGCGACGACCTGGACCCCGGCCGCGCCGAGGGCAGCGAACTCGACTACTACCACGGGGTGGTGGCCGGCCCGGACGCCCCGGCCCCGGCGGGCACCACCGTGCTCCCCGTGCCCGCCGGCACCTGGGCGGTCTTCACCACCTCGGGCCCGGCCCCGGAGGCCCTCCAGGCGCTCTGGGCAACGGTGTACGCGGAGTGGTTCCCCGCCAACCCGTACCGCACCCGCCCCGGCCCTGAGATCCTGCGGACGCGGATGTCACCGGACGGCACGGCGGCGGACGCGGAACTGTGGCTGCCGGTGGAGCGGGACCCCTCCTGACCCGACCGGTTGTCAGTGCCTGCCGCTACGTTGCGTCCATGAGCCACGATGCAGGCACACCCCTGCCCTTCGCCCGGTATCTCGACTGCCTGGCCGCCGACTTCGAGCGACTCGGGGCCGCCGCCGCACCCGCCCCGAAGGCACAGGTGCCGAGCTGCCCCGGCTGGACCGTCACCGACCTCGTGCACCACGTCGGGCAGGTCTACGCGCACAAGACGCAGGCCATTCTGGCGGCCGCTCCGGGCACCGAACCGGAGTGGCCTCCGAAGGGCACGGCCGACGAGGAACCGTTCGCCCTCCTGGACCGCGCCTACGCCGAACTGCGGGCGGCCATCGACGCACATGCGCCGGAGGACCCATCTGGTACGTGGTACGCCCCGGACCAGACCGTCGGCTTCTGGATCCGCCGCATGGCGCAGGAGACGGTCATCCACCGCATCGACGCCGAACTCGCGGCGGGCGGGCCGGTGTCCCCTGTCCCGGACGACCTCGCCATCGACGGGATCGACGAACTCCTGAACGTGTTCACGGCTTACGCGGTCACCGAGTGGTCCGACTACTTCCGGGAGCCGCTGGCCGCGTCGCCGGGCAGAACGTACGAGGTACGCGCGGAGGCCGAGAAGGGCGCGACGTGGCGGATCCGTACAGGGGCCGACCCCGTCTTCACGGTCGAGGCCGGCCCGGCCGCAGGCTCTGCGGACGTCGTCCTGAGCGGCACACCGGCGGCGCTGCTGCGCGACCTGTGGAACCGCGTGGGCACGGACGAGACCTCACAGGTGCGGGTCACCGGGGCTCAGGAGGCGGTCGAGGAATTGCGGGCCTGCCTCAGGATTTCCACCCAGTAGAAAACGCAGAAAAGCCCGGACCGTATCCCGGCCCGGGCTTTTCCATAAAATTAGTTCGGCGGCGTCCTACTCTCCCACAGGGTCCCCCCTGCAGTACCATCGGCGCTATGAGGCTTAGCTTCCGGGTTCGGAATGTAACCGGGCGTTTCCCTCATGCTATGACCACCGAAACACTATGAAACTGTCAACCGCACCGCAGTCGTGGCCCGACATACGGGGTTGTTCGTGGTTTCAGAACCAACACAGTGGACGCGAGCAACTGAGGACAAGCCCTCGGCCTATTAGTACCAGTCACCTCCACACCTTGCGGTGCTT
>NZ_JAOZYC010000114.1:0-256 GCF_035798155.1 Streptomyces endophyticus
ATCTGGCTCAACCGGCTAGTTAATACGTGTACGAAAGCACTATCCTCACGACCCTGTGCGGGTCTCACGACCTCCAGGGGAGGGTGGTGGCTTGTGGATGACTTTAAAGTACTGGCGCCCGAAAGGGCAGTGCATATATGTTGAGTCAGTCCAATGGGTAGCAATAGCAGAGCGGCTCCGGCCAGCTGCAAAGTCATAGGAACTTCTGCCCTATCAGCTCTTGATGGTGAGGTAGTGGCTCACCATGGCATTGACG
>NZ_JAOZYC010000115.1:0-308 GCF_035798155.1 Streptomyces endophyticus
GTCTTCAGTACTACATGCTTATCCATTCATTTAGTTAACCCTAGGAGCGCCGAATGGCAGGCTATCGTTGGGCGAGTCCGATTGGTTTTAGCATCTTGGCTCCGGACAAAGCCGCCATGCGATCCTGTTAGGGGTGATCTCCCAAAATCCCGGCTTACAGGCATGCGCGGGGGGGAGAGCATCTACTGCTTATTAGGCAGCGATTGCGTAAGTTTCGTCGTTTGCGACTACTTTTTTGCGGCTTTTTACGAGGCCAACCGCCCCTCGGCATGCACTTAGGAGTTCGTGAATCCCGTCGAATCCAGTAT
>NZ_JAOZYC010000116.1:0-208 GCF_035798155.1 Streptomyces endophyticus
GTGATTCGCAGATCAAAAGTTAAAGGATACTCTTAAAGCAAAGTGTTTCACAATCGAAGTGGTTTGCAATGTTAACTGTAGCAAGGCTTTAACCTGTAGAGTTTGGTAACCGTCTGAAGGAACGTCATCTGGAGTTTGATTGATCTTGAGATTCCCACTAGTTGCCGGTCTTGGTATGGAGCATGAATAGTATTGTGTCTGAAACGGG
>NZ_JAOZYC010000117.1:0-106513 GCF_035798155.1 Streptomyces endophyticus
ACGTGAGGGTGCTCATCGCAGGGTCTCCTTGACGTGAAGCGGGTTGGCGGCGGTGCCGTCGCCGGTCAGGGCGAGGAGGGCGTCGCGTTCGGCGGCGTCCAGGCTGCGCAGCATCCCGGTGGTGACGACGACGCGGTGCGGGCGGCCGGGCAGGGCGTACGCGTCGGGGTGCGGAGACTCGATGACGCACAGGTCGCCGGCGGTGGGGCGATGGTCGGCCGCGCGGGTCGCCGAGCGGAAGGCGCGCAGTTGGCGCACGGTCCATCGGGTCAGCGTCCACGCGCTGATGGCAAGTGCGCCCGTGGCCGCGGCGGCCACGGGCAGGACGATCAGGCTGGAGGGGGTGTGCAGGGGGTGGACGAGTTCGGCCAGGGGGGCCAGGCCGGGGAGGGTGAGGAGCCCGGTGAGCACGAGGGTGCCCAGTGCGGTCACCGAGGCGGCGGCCAGGAGGAGGGAGCACGCGGTGAGTACGTACAGCGCCGCGGCCGGGGCCAGGCGCTGAACGGCGTACCGGGCCAGTGGCCGGGCCGCGAATGGCAGGAGCAGCGGCACCAGGAGCAGGATCAGTGGGGTCACGAGTCCTCGCCCTCGAGGAGCCGGCGCAGCAACTGCTCGTCATCCGGCTTGAGTTGGTCGACGAAGCGCGCCAGGACCGATGCCCGGTCGGCGTCCCGGTCGAGCGCCGTGTGCATGCGCCGCGCCGTCAGCCCCGGCGCGTCCTGCACCGGGAAGTAGGCGAAGCCGCGCCCCTGGCGGTCGCGCCCGACCACGCCCTTGTCGAACAGCCGCGTGAGGATCGTCGTCACCGTGGTGCGTGCGAGCCCGCGCGCGAGGTCGGCCTGTACCTGGCCGGGCGTGAGCGGGCTGCCCGCGGCCCACAGGGCGGCCATGACGGCGGCCTCCAGTTCGCCGGCCGGTCGGCGTTCGTCGTTGCTGTCGGTGTCGGTCATGGAACGGTCCTCACCCCGCTATCGTCTACAGTCAAGTAGACCGTCTACACGATTGTAGTCGTTGCCGGGCGCCGTGTGCTGCCTCCGGCCGATCACGAGCAGAATGCGAGGGCTCACGGCGATGACCCCAGCCATCCACCTATCGTCGCAGCTCGCTGTCAATGTGCTGGACGCCCGTTCCCTGCTGTCCGCCTTCGGCGTGCTCGGGGTGGCGGTCGTACTGTTCGCGGAGACCGGGCTGCTGATCGGGTTCTTCCTGCCCGGCGACTCGCTGCTCTTCACGGCCGGACTGCTCGCCACCGACACCGGCGGCAGCCTGCACCTGCCACTCGGCCCCCTCCTGGCGGCGGCCGCCGTCGGCGCTCTGGCCGGTGCGCAGGCCGGCTACCTGCTGGGCCGCAAGGGCGGCAGGGCGCTGCTGGAGCGCAGCCACTCGCAGCGGCTGCACGAAGGGGCGCGGCGGGCCGAGGAACTCCTGGAGCGGTACGGGCACGGCAGAGCGGTGGTGCTGGCCCGGTTCGTGCCGGTGGTGCGCACCGTGCTCAACCCGATGGCGGGTGCCCTGGGGGTGCCGCTGCGCACGTTCACACTGTGGCAGGTGGTCGGCAGCCTGGTCTGGTCCCTGGGGCTGACGCTGGCCGGGTACGCGCTCGGCTCGTCGGTCCCGAACGTGGACCGCTACCTGCTGCCGCTGGTCGCGCTGATCGTCGTCGTCTCGCTGCTGCCGCTCGCCGCGGAGCTGTACCGCGCACGCCGCTCGGCCAAGGTGGCTGAGCGATGAGCGCGGGCTTCGACGGGTCGTCGGTCGACGGCTCCGTGTACGCGGACGTGGTGCGCCTCGCCGGGCGGACGCCGGGCTGGCTGGACGGGGCGGTCGCCCTCTGGTCGACCTACGGTCTGGTGCTGTTCGCGCTGCTCATGGTCTGGGGGTGGTGGAGGGCGCGCACGGTGAGCGCCGAGGCGGCGGTCACGGCACTGGCCGCACCGGTGCTGGTGGTCGTGGCGTTCGCCGTGGACCTGCTGGTGAAGTCGGCGGTGCGTGAGACGCGCCCCTGCCGCAGCCTGCATCTGACCACGCTGGAGGCCTGCCCGGCGCCGGACGACTGGTCCTTCCCGAGCAATCACGCGGCCATCGCCGCGGCGGCCGCGGTCGCGGTGTGGTTCGTCTCGCGCCGGCTCGGCGCGCTCGCCGCCGTCGCCGCGCTGGCCATGGCCGCGTCCCGGGTCTGGGTGGGGGCGCACTACCCGCACGACGTCGCGGCAGGCTTCGCCGTCGGCGCCGGTGTCGCCCTGGTAGGCATGTCCGTGCTGCGGCGACGACCGTCCCTGGCCCAGCGGCTCGCCACCTCCCGGCTGCGCTTTCTGTTGCTCACGGCGCCATGAACCGCAAAGAAGCCGCGGACTTCGCGGGCAGCGTCGGGCTCGGCGCCTGGGTCGCCTTCGGCCTCCTCGCCATGATCGTGATCGGTCGCTCCGGTGCCCCACTGGCGCCGGACGACGCGGTGCTGACCTGGTCCCTGCACCACCGCCCGGCCGAGGTGGAGGCGCTCGCCCGTGGCGTGAGCGCCACCGGCACCGGCGTCATCCCCTACGCCCTGGTCGTCCTGGCGGCCCTCTTCGTCGGGCACACGGCGCGGCAGCGGCTGGCCGCCGCCGTCCTCGCACTGGCATGCCTCGCCGCGGGCCAGGCCCTGCGCTTCGGCGTGATGATGCTCGTCCAGCGGCCCCGCCCGCCGCACGCCGACTGGGCGGCGCACGCCTCCGGTTGGGCCTTCCCCTCCGGACACAGCGCCACGGCAGCCCTCGCCGCGGGCCTCGTCATCCTCGCCGTACGCATCCGGGCGCCGCGCGGCAAGAACCCGCTCACCGGCGTGGTCGCGGTCTGGGGCATCGCGGTCGGGCTGACCCGGACCACGCTCGCCGTGCACTGGGGCACCGATGTGCTCGGCGGCTGGCTGTTCGCCATCGGCTGGGCCGGGCTGTGCCTGTGCGCCGCATCCTGGTGGCTGCCCGAGCGGTTCATCCCCAGTGTGGCGCACACGTCGAGCGAATCGGTGGAGGGCCATGCGCCACAAGATCCTGGTCGTTGAGGACGATCACGCGCTGCGCGACGTGCTGCTACGCGGCCTGCGCGACGAGGAGTTCGAGCCGCTGCCCGCTCCGGACGGCGCGACCGCGCTGCGCCTGGCCTCCGCCGATCTCGCCGCCGCCGTGCTTGACGTGGGGCTGCCCGACGCGGACGGCCGCGACGTGTGCCAGGCGATGCGGGCGAACGGACTCACCTTCCCCGTCGTCTTCCTGACTGCCCATCACCGGCTGACCGATCGCCTCTCGGGCTTCTCGGCGGGCGGCGACGACTACCTGCCCAAGCCGTTCCACCTCACCGAACTCGCCGCCCGGCTCCGCGCCGCGCTCAGACGATCCGCCCCCGCACAGGCGGTGGACCGCGGCGGCCTGACGCTGGACGCGGTGCGGCACCGCTGCACCGTCGACGGCAGCGAACTCGGCCTGACGCCAACGGAGTTCCGCCTGCTGGCCGCGCTCATGGCAGCCTCCGGGGACCTGGTGCGCCGCCGCGACCTGGTCCGAGCGGCCTGGCCGGACGGCGCCCGGGTCAACGACAACACCCTCGACCAGTACCTCACCCGGCTGCGCCGCAAGCTGCGGGACGCGGGCAGCACCCGCACCATCGGCACGGCCCGCGGGGTCGGCCACCGCCTGTCATGAGACCGCTGCCCCGCTTCGGGCCCCGCACCTTGCGCGGCCGCCTCTCCCTGGTGGCACTCACCAGCGCCACCCTCCTCATCACGGTCCTCACCGTCGCGTTCAACGCGGTGGCCCAACAGCACCTTCAGCACCAGGCGGACGACGAACTGACGACCCGCGCCGCCGCCGTCGCCACCACCGTCGACACGAGCGGGCCCGCCGTCCGGGTCCACGAGGGCGCCCACGACGACCTCCTCGACAGCAACGTATGGATCTACGACGGCAGTCGCCTGATCGAGCGGCCCCCGAACGCCACCCCGGACAGCCCCGTCGGCCGACGGGTCCGTGCCCTGGTCACCGAAGGCGGACGCCCGTGCGTCGACGCCGGTGATCCGAGAGAGGTGCGGCTGTGCGCGTTTCCCCTCCGAGGGCGGACGGGCGGCGCGGCCCGGACGGGCGGTGCCACCATCGTCACCGCCCTCGACCTGACCCCGTACCGGACGTCGGCGGACACCCTGCTGTACGGCTCGCTCGCGCTGGACGCCGTGATGCTCGCCTGCACCTACGCCCTGACCCGGCTGGCCGTCGGCTGCGCACTGCGCCCGGTGCGCGCGATGACCGACCAGGCCACCCAGTGGGGCGCCGTCGCTGCCGGGGAACGCTTCGGATCGCCGCCGCGGCTCCCCGCCGAACTCGCCCGCCTGGGCTGGTCGTTGGACGCGCTGCTCGACCGCATCCGCGCCCTGCTGCGCCACGAGCGGCAGCTCACCGCGGAGCTCTCGCACGAACTGCGTACCCCGCTCAGCCGGATCATCGCCGAACTCGACTGGTGGCAGGCCCGCCCCCGCACGCCCGCCGACACCCGGGCCACCCATCTGGCGATCTCCGACGCGGCGACATGCATGCACACCATCTGTGACACCCTGCTGCGCGATGCCCGCGAGGAGGCGTCCGCCGCCCCGGGTACCGCCGAGGCCCTGCCCGCGCTGCGCCGCACGGCCCAACGGCTCCACCCACCGGGCCACTTGACGCTCACCGTGACGAGCCAGGAGCCGCGCCTTCAGGCCGGCGTCGACGCCGCCCTGCTCGAACGGATCGTCAGCCCGCTGCTGGCCAACGCCCTGCGCCACGCCCACGCGCAGGTGTCGGTGCATGCCCGGTCCGAAGGCGACGGCGTACGCATCGACGTCAGCGACGACGGGCCGGGGGTGCCGCCGCCGTTCGCCGGGCAGCTCTTCGTCCCCGGCCGCCGCGCCGATCCCGGCGACGGGCACGGCGGAGCGGGCCTCGGCCTGCCGCTGGCGCGGCGCCTGGCCCGCTCCGTGGGCGGCGAGGTGCACTTCGACGAACAGCACACTCCCGGGGCCCGGTTCACCGTGCGGCTGCCGCCGGCCTGACCGGGCTCCCGGGGGCGCCGAGGTCAGGTGGCCTGCTGGGCCCTTCGTGCCGGCTCGGTGACGTCCCTGCGGGTCACGGCGAGACGGACGACCAGGGCAAGGATCACCGCCAGGAACAGCACACTGGTCACGACCGTGCCCAGGCCGAGGCCGCCACCCGCGGTCGGCTGCGAGAGATAGTCGCCCATCGACGCGCCCAGCGGGCGGGTGAGTACGTAGGCGATCCAGAAGCTCCACACCGCGTTCAGGCCGAGCGCGAAGTGCACCACCGCGACGGCGGCGATCGCCAGGGCGAACAGCACCGCGGAGAGCCAGTACCCCACGGCCATCCGCTCGGCGACCAGGTCCCCCGCGGCGGTGCCGAGCGCGAAGGTGAACAGGACGGCCAGCCAGTAGAAGCACTCGCGGCGGACGGTGTCGACGCTGTGGATGGACAGGGTCCGCTCGCTGCGGTACCAGAGCGCGAAGACGACGGCCAGGCACAGGGCGAACGCCGCGGTGCTCGCCTCCAGCGGCACACCGAGGTTGTCGGTGAGGTTGTCGCTGACCAGGGTCCCGACGATGCTGATCAGGGCGACCGCCGTCCAGTAGACGCCGGCCCGGTAGGAACCGGTGCGGAACTGGGCGACGAGCGCGACCGCCAACACCACGCTCATCAGCAGCGATACGCCGGTCAGGCCGAGCCCGAGCTGCTCGTTGAGCAGGTCGGCGGCGGTCTCGCCGACCGTGGTGCACAGCACCTTGATGATCCAGAAGTAGGCGGTGACTTCGGGAACCTTGTTCCAGCGCAGGCGGCGACCCACGGACGCCGACGGCGCACCTGTGACGGATGAGGTCTCGGAGATTTCGGATGTCATGCGCGCAGACGCTGCCAGGAGAAACCTGAACGCATCCTGACTGCCGCGCGGCCCCCAGGGAGTGACCCACGTCACAGTTGAGGTTGACCTTGGGTCAGGGTGCAAGCTCCCCGTATCGCCACACCACGGGGCGCAGAACCTGACCTTCAAGGGAGCAACCGCCATGTCGAAGACGACACGCAACACCGCTGAGGGCCTCGCCGCGACCGGCCAGGACCGTCCGGAACTCCGCAAGGCGCTGCAGGACATCGTTGACTCCGGCATCATCGGGATCACGCTCCGCGTGCACGACGAGCGGGGCGAGTGGGTCGGCAGCGCAGGGGTGAGCAAGCTGGGCGAGGCCGCGAAGCCGCCGGTCGACGGCCACGTCCGGATCGGCAGCAACACCAAGACGTTCACCGCGACTCTCGTACTGCAACTGGTCGCCGAGGGCCGGATCGGGCTCGACACCCCGGTGGCCGACTACCTGCCCGAGTTCGGCCTGGACCGGCGGATCACGGTCCGGATGCTGCTCCAGCACACGAGCGGGGTGTTCAACTTCACCGGCGAGTACTACCCGGACGGGACGGTCGTGCCGGGTATCCCCGCCACCACCGCCGGCAAGGAGTGGGTGGACAACCGCTTCGCGACGTACCGGCCGGAGGAGTTGGTACGGCTGGCGCTGTCGAAGCCGGCACGGTTCGAACCGGGTGCGGACTGGAGCTACTCCAACACCAACTACGTGCTGGCCAGGCTCCTGATCGAGCGGGTGGCGGGCCGCCCGGTCGCCGAGGAGATGCGGCGGCTGATCCTGGAGCCGCTCGGGCTCTCGGGCACCATGGCACCGACGACCCAGACGGAGATCGCGGAGCCGCATGCGCACGCCTACTACCGGTACGAGGAGGCCGGCGAGGTGCGGACGGTCGATGTCACCAGCCAGAACCCCTCCTGGATCTCCAGCGGCGGCGACATGGTGTCGACCACCGAGGACCTGCGCACGTTCATCTCCGCGCTGGTGAGCGGCAAGCTGCTGCCGGCCCATCTGCTGGCCGAGATGTGCGCGACGCGCCCGACGCCCGCTCCGGGCATGGGCTACGGCTTGGGCGTGTTCGTGCAGGACACAGGGGAAGGCGGCACCGTCATCACCCACAACGGTGGCGCTGCAGGTCACGCGGCGTTGATGTACAGCACGCCCGATGGCGGCACTACCATGACCGCCGCGGTCAACTACGCGGACGACGCCGATCTTTCCGCGGCCCTGGCCTTCCAGCAGGCGACGCAGCGGCTGGTCGACGAGGTGTTCGTCGGCGGGAGCACCGACGCCGACCGGCCGTCGGTCTGAACCTCGAGAACAGGGTGGGTCGAACGGATGCGGAACGGTGTCACGATCGGGCAGGCGGCGGTGTTCGTCGGTGTCACGGTGAAGACGGTGCGGCACTACCACAAGCTCGGACTGGCAGAGGAACCGGAACGAGACACCTCCGGATACCGGCGTTACGGATCGGACGATCTGCTGCGGCTGGTCCAGGTCCGCACGCTGGCCACCGCCGGGGTGCCGCTCGCCGAGATAGGCCCGCTGCTCGATGCCGACGCGGCGCGGTTCGCGGCCGCACTCGACGACGTGGAGCAGCAACTCACCCAGCGCATCGCGGAATTGACCACCCGACGTGACACCCTGCACCGACTGGCCGACGGCAACCGGGCGTTGCTGCCCGACCGTGCCGTGGTGCTCCTGGAGCGCATGGCGGAGCTGGGGTTCACCCCGGCGGAGGTGGAGGCCGCCCGGGACGGTCTCGTACTCGCCAAGGCCCTGGTCCCCGACGGCTTCGACGACTACCTCGCCGATGTCGAGCACGCCCTGGAGGACTCCCGCTTCCTCGCCCTGAGCAAACGCGCCGCGGAGTCCGTGAGTTGGGCCCCCGACGACCCGCGTATCGCTGAACTCGCCACCGACATGGCCGACCACTACCTCGCCAGCCCCGCCCAACTGAAGATCGTGACCGGCCTCCAGGCCCGGACCGAGGCCGCGACCCGGTACAAACTGATCGCCCACCTCGGCGAGGAACAGGCACCGGCCACAGCCCGCCTCGCCGCGTTCGTCGAGGCAAGGCTCCGCGCCGCCGGCGTCCGTATCCCCGGCGCCTCCGGACCGGGTTCCGGGCAGTGAGGACCGTGCCTGGGGCACGCCGACATTCCTGAACCCACCCCCGGTTCCCCTCACGGCCCCGCATCATGAACCTCAGGGTCAACGGCCGCGACAGGACCGGCCGTTGTTCCCGGGCCGCTCGCTCCGCATGCCGAGTACCGGCCTGCCGGGCCGTGAGGAAGGCGCGTGCCTCATCGGTTCCGGTGCTCCGACCGCCGCACACGAACCACCCTGGAGAGACTCCCGCGTGACCTCACACCCGAACACCTCCCGGACCCCCGACCCGGCCACCCTCCACCCGCTGCCCGACTTCACCTACGACGACGACCCCGATGGCGCGACCGACTTCGTGCGGCGCAACGTGCTGTATGCCTATGGTCCGGAACGGCTGATCATCGGCAAGTACCGTGCCATCGGGGACACGGTGGTCACCGCCGCCGAAGGACTGGAGCAGCTATGACGAATTGGGCCATCGAGGAGTACGTGGTGTCCGGTCGCGACAGCGGCCCGTACGCGATCACCACAGGACCGGACGGCGCGCTGTGGTTCACCATGGTGCACAGCGGCCGGATCGGCAGGCTCGTCCCGGGACAGGAGCCGACGAGTCATCAACTCGCCCCGGACAGCGGCCCGACGGTCATCACCAACGGGCCCGACGGAGCACTGTGGTTCACCGAATACCAGGCGCACCGGATCGGCCGGATCACGACGGCCGGCCAGGTGAGCGAGTTCGCGCCGCCGACCGCGCAGTGCGGCCCCTTCGGGATCGCCGCGGGGCCGGACGGCGCGCTGTGGTTCACCGAGACCACCGCCGACCGCATCGGCCGCCTCACCACTGACGGAACGGTCACGGAGTACCCGCTGCCGATGACCGGCGCGTTCCCCTCCGCGATCGCGGCGGACGTGAACGGGGACAGGGACGGAGGCGGGGGCGCCATGTGGTTCACCATGAATCAGGCCAACGCCATCGGCCGCATCGACATGGACGGCCGCATCACGGTCCACGAACTGCCCACTGCCGCGGCCGCGCCGGTGGGTGTCGTCGTGGGCCCGGACGGCGCCGTCTGGTTCACCGAGATCGCGGCCGGCCAGATCGGCCGCAGAGCGCCCGACGGCCGGATCACCGAGTACCCGCTGCCCGACCGCTCGGCCCGCCCGCACGCCGTCACCACCGACGCCGACGGAACCGCCTGGTTCACCGAGTGGGGCGGCAACCGCGTCGGCTCGATCACCCCCGACGGCAAGATCACCTCCCACGACCTGCCCACCCCGGCCTGCGAACCGCACGGCATCACGGTGGGCCCGGACGGCGCCCTGTGGACGGCCCTGGAGACAGGCGCACTGGCCCGCATCGGACCCACCACCGACAGAAGTCGGTGAAGTTCGCACATTTTCATGCCTGTCTGGTCACCTCCAGCGGTCGTTCAGTCGTTCAGGTGCTGCTGCTCGGGACGATGTCTCCTCGTGCAGAGTGGCTCGCTAGCGTAGGCCCGGAGCATTCCTGAGGCTTGGAGGTGAGTGGTGGCCGACGCTGAGGATGCGGTGACCGTCGGCACGATTCCGGTGCAGCAGCTGCGGGCGGGCGACCATGCCTTCGTCGGCTACGACGACGATGACGCGGGCCGCGACGTGGCGTCCGCGTTCGCGTGGTCGGGGCTCGCCCAGCGCGAGAAGGTGATGGTCTTCGCCGCCCCGCAGCTGGCGGAGGACGAGGTGTGGAACCGCCTTGATGCCCCGGGACCGTTGCTGGGCGCCGCCCGCGACCGCGGACAGTTGGTGGTGACGAGCATGCGCACGCTCATCCACCCCGCCCACGACTTCACCCCCGAACGGCAGTGGGAGCGCATCGAAGAGGAGACCGACCTCGCACTGAAGGAGGGCTACCGCGGTCTTCGCACCTATATCGACATGCACTGGGTGGGGGAGTTGAACGCCGACGTCGCGGTCATGATGCACCGCGAGTCCCACGCACACCATCTGTTCACCGGCCGCCCCTACACCGAGATCTGCGCCTACGACAGCCGCTGGTTCGCCCCCGAAGTCCTCACCGCGATGCACGAGGCGCACCCGTGCCGGCTGCTGCCCCGCCTCGGAGCCCTGCACACCGAACAGGTGGGCACCATCGTGCGGTTGGCCGGTGAGGCGGACATCGCCACCCGTGACCAGTTCATCGTCGCCGTCCGCGAGGGACTGGCGCGCAGTGCGGATGCGGGGCGGCTGACGGTGGACCTGTCCCAGGTCATCTTCCTGAGCGCCGCGTGCGCCGTGGACCTGCTGCGGCTGGCCGTGTCCGCCGCGCACGACCTCATCGAGGTGCGCTGCCATCCGACAGCGGCCCGCATACTGCGCCGGGTACACGCCGAGAGCCTGCCCAACCTGCTCATCAGTGAGGTGAGCCGCTGATGGAATCGCCCGGACCCCGCGATCATCCCACCGTCACTCTGCTGGACTGTCCCTTCACTCAAGACGACCTGCCCCGGCTGCGCATGCTCGTCGACCAGTACGCGGATCGCGAAGGGCTGCCCGAGCCACGGCGCGGCGAGTTCATCGTGGCCGTCGACGCCGTGGCCACCAACGCCATCGAGCACGCCACCGGTAGCGGCACGCTGTTCCTGCGACGCGCCGACGGTCACCTCGAATGCCGCATCCATGACACCGGGCCCGGCTTCACCGCGGATGTCATCCCTTCCCTGGCTCCCGGCATCGGGGGTCATGCCGCAGGACGCGGACTGTGGATCGCCACCCTCGTCACGGACCAACTCACGATCTCCGCTGAGACGGGCGGCGCGACCGTCACCCTCTTCATGCGGCTGCCCTGCTGAACTGACACCGCACCCGGCCGGGCGAGGTGCGCCCGACCGAGTCACGACGACTCCCGCACCACCAGCTCCGTATCGAGCACGAGCCGGGTGCGAGGAACGGCGGGGTTCTCGATCTCGTGCAGAAGGGTGCGCGCGATCGTGCCGCCGATCTCCTCCGTGGGCTGGCGGACCGTCGTGAGCGGCGGATTGGTGTGGCGGGCGAGGTAGGAGTCCTCGAAGCCGACGACCGAGACGTCCTCCGGTACACGGCGCCCCTGGGCACGCAGTTCGAGGAGGACGCCCGCGGCCATCAGGTCGGAGGCGGCGAACACCGCATCCAGGTCCGGGGCGCGTTCAAGTAGCGAACGCATCGCCGTGCGGGCCCCTTCCTCGGTGAAGTCCCCGACCGCGACCAGGTGTTCCTCGGTCGGGATGCCGGCCTCCATGAGCGCTTCCTGGCACCCGCGCAGCCGGCCGCGGCCGACCTCCATGTCCTGGGGGCCCGCGACGGTGGCGATGCGGCGCCGACCGCGGTCCAGGAGGTGGCGCACGGCGGTGGCGGCCCCGCCCCGGTTGTCGGCGCAGACGTAGCTGAGCGGGTCGTCCTCGCGGCGGCGGCCCGCGAGGACGGTCGGCAGGCCGGCCGATTCCAACAGGCCCGGCAGCGCGTCGTGTTCGTGCACCGAGACCAACAGCACGCCGTCGACCCGGCGTTCGGCGACGGACTGGGTGAGCTGGTCGCGTTCGGCCTGGTCGCGGACGAGCGTCAGCTGGAGCTGGGTGCGCGTGTCGGCGAGCGCGGCGCTCACCCCGCGGATCACTGCCGAGAAGTAGGGCTCCGAGCCGAGCCGGCTCTCCGACTCGGGGATGACCAGGGCGACGGCGTTGGTCCGGCTGGTGACCAGGCCGCGGGCGACCGAGTTGGGAACGTAGCCCAGTTCCGCGATGGCGCTGAGTACGGCCTCCCGTGCCTTCTCGCTGACCAGCTCCGAGCCGTTCACCACGCGGGAGACGGTGGTGCGCCCGACACCGGCAAGGGCCGCCACGGTCTTGATGGTCGGCCGGGAACCGGTCGCCTTGGCCGGTTCGGGGTGCGGGCGCGTGCCGTGCTCCTCGTGCGTGCCGTGCTCCTCGTGCCTGCCGTGCCCCTCGCGCGTGCCCTGTTCCCCGCGCGCGACCTGTTCCCGGTGTGCGACCTGTTCCCGACTGTCCTGCCGAGCCTGCCCCCGGCCCGTCGACTCTCGTTTCGCGTCGCCGCTCATCGTTCCGGATCCTCCAATTCCCCTTCAGGGCCGCCCTGTTGGGTGCTCGGCCCTCCCGGCCCCCTCCCGGCCTGCGCATTCTGCCAGTTGTCGGCCCGATTCTGCCCGCTCCGTGGCCCCTTCCCGGAAGCGCCCGTCGATAACGAGCTGGAAACGAGCTGGATTCGACTTCTTGACACGGGAGTTGTCGGGCAGCCAGTCTTCCAGCAACTCAGTGGGCACGTTCCCACCAGCTCTTCAGTAGGTGCACCAGAGGCCGTGAACCATGTTCGTCGGCCTCCGGTAAACCTGCTCTGAGCTGGGAACTTGATGGTGCCTGCCGCGGTCGGCCGGGCTTCGGGCCGACTCGTGCCACCGGTGCGTCGGCGCCGTCTCAGGGAGGACGTTCATGCTCAAGGTCGAGCGGAAACTGCGTACAAAAGTCACAGCTGTGCTGGCCTGCACGGCGGCGAGCGCCCTGCTCGCGGGCTGCGGCGGAGGGGGCGCGAGCGCCACCGGCGGCGGCGTCGAGGACGGCAAGGTCACCATCACCATGGGGCTGTACGGGGTGATGGGCTTCAAGGAGACCGGCCTGATCGAGAAGTACGAGAAGGCGCACCCGAACGTCACCGTCAAGGCCGAGGCGGCCGGCGACGAGCAGACGTACTACACCGCCCTCCAGACCCACCTCGCCAGCGGTTCGGGACTCAAGGACGTCCAGGGCATCGAGGTGGCGCGGGCGAAGGAGATGACCGAGACGCAGGCCGACAAGTTCACGGACTTCGCCGGCACCAAGGGCATCAGCCATTTCCAGCCGTGGAAGCAGGGCCAGATCACCACGAAGGACGGCAAGGTCCTCGGCCTCGGCACGGACACGGGGCCGATGGCGGTCTGTTATCGCAAGGACCTGTTCGAGCAGGCCGGGCTGCCCACCGACCGCGAGAAGGTCGGCAAGCTGTGGGCGGGGGACTGGGCCAAGTACGTCGAGACCGGCGAGAAGTTCGCCAAGGGCAACAAGGACAAGAAGGTCTCGTATCTGGACTCGGCGTCCGGCCTGTTCAACGCCATGGTCTACGGCAACTCCGAGCAGTACTACGACAAGTCCGGCCAGTTGATCTACAAGACCAACCCGGCGATCAAGGCGGCCTGGGACCTGTCGACCGAGGCCGCCCAGAAGGACCTGACCGCCAAGTTGCCGCAGTTCCAGCCGGGTTGGGACCCGGGGCTCGCCAACGGCACCTTCGCCACCACCGTCTGCCCGGCCTGGATGCTCGCGCACATCAGCGACAAGGCGGGGGATGCCAACAAGGGCAAGTGGGACGTGGCCAAGGCCCCCAAGGGCGCCAACTGGGGCGGCTCCTTCCTCGGGGTCACCGAGAAGAGCCCGGTGAAGGACGAGGCCAAGAAGCTCGTGGCGTGGCTGACCGCCCCCGAGCAGCAGGCCTACCTCTTCGAGAAGCTGGGCAACTTCCCGTCCTCCAAGACCGCACTTGAGGACCCGAAGGTGAAGGACGCCAAGTCGGAGTACTTCTCCGGCGCCCCGACCGGCCGGATCTTCGGGGAGGCGGCCAACGAGGTGCCCGCCGAACAGGTCCTCGGCCGCAAGGACGGCACCATCAAGGACGCCTTCTCGCAGGGCCTCCAGCTGGTCGAGAACGGCAAGTCCCCGGCTCAGGCCTGGAAGACCACCGACGAGCGCGTCAAGAAGGCCGTCGGCTGACGCGTACGGCACCGGGTGGGTGCGGCCGGGTCCTGCCGGCCGCACCCACCCGCCGCCGCATCGCTCACCCCGCCGCCGCATCGCCCATCCCGCCAGCCCACCCGTCCGACGGAAGGACCCCGGTGGCCACCTCCACCCAGCTTGGCTCGTCCGCCGAGCCGCCTCCGGCACACGGCTCGCCCGTGCGGCCGGACGGTTCCAGCAAGGCCCGTTCGAAGATTCCGCTGCTGCACCGCCTCGATGTGAAGGGCGCACCGTACGCGTTCATCGCCCCCTTCTTCGTCATCTTCGCGGCGTTCAGCTTCTACCCGCTGATCTACACCGCCTGGATCTCCCTCCACCAGGTCGAGCTGTCCACCTTCGACGTCATGACATGGCGGGGCCTGGACAACTACACCGCGCTGCTCGCCGAC
The DNA here is from genome assembly GCF_035798155.1 of Streptomyces endophyticus. Classification (NCBI taxonomy): domain Bacteria; kingdom Bacillati; phylum Actinomycetota; class Actinomycetes; order Kitasatosporales; family Streptomycetaceae; genus Streptomyces; species Streptomyces endophyticus. Next base: position 14,211 of record NZ_JAOZYC010000117.1, read on the forward strand.
GACCGGTTCTGGAACGCGCTGCGCAACACCATCACCATCGGTGTGATCTCCACGGTCCCGCAGCTGCTCATGGCCCTGGGCCTGGCGCACCTGCTCAACTACCGGATGCGCGGCTCGACCTTCTTCCGGGTCGCCGCCATCACCCCGTACGCCACCTCGGTCGGCGCCGCGGCGCTCGTCTTCACGATGCTCTTCCAGCGCGACTTCGGCATGATCAACTGGGGTCTCGGCCTGGTGGGCATCGACCCGATCGACTGGGAGAACTCCACCGGGGCCTCCCAGACCGCCATCTCCGCCATCGTGATCTGGCGCTGGACCGGCTACAACGCCCTGCTCTACCTGGCCGCCATGCAGGCCGTGCCATTGGAGCGCTACGAGGCCGCCGCCATCGACGGGGCCAACCGCTGGCAGCAGTTCCGCACCGTCACGGTCCCCGGCATCAGGGCGACGATCGTCTTCACCATCGTCCTCTCGACGATCGGCGCCACCCAACTCTTCGGCGAACCACTGATCTTCGGCCAGGGCCCCAACGGCGTCACCGGTGGCACCAACAACCAGTACCAGACGCTCGGCCTGCTGCTCTACGAAGAGGGTTGGAAGAACTACCAGATGGGCCGGGCGGCCACCGTGGCTTGGGCGATGTTCCTGCTGCTCGTCCTCGTCTTCGTCCTGCAGCGCGTCATCTCGCGCCTGCGCAACCGCAAGCACTGACCGGGGAGTCACGCCATGACCACCGACACCGCTCCGGTCCGCACCGGCGCCGCAGGCCGCAGCGCCGTCGAGCGTTCCGCACCCGCCCGCCGCAGGCGCCTGAGGCAGGGCGCGGGCAAACAGCACCACGCGGGACCCCTCACCTACGTCCTGCTCGGATTCACCGCCCTTGTCTCGCTCTTCCCGCTCTACTGGACGCTGGTCGCGGCCTCCTCCGACAGCGCCCGGATCTCGCGGACCCCGCCGCCGTTCCTGCCGGGACCGAACCTCTTCAGCAATCTCTCCCGGGCCTGGACCGAGGCCGCCATGGGCAAGGCGATGATGAACTCGCTGATCGTGGCCGGCGCCATCTCGCTGTCCACCGTGCTCTTCGCGACCCTGGCCGGGTTCGCCTTCGCCAAGCTCCGCTTCAAGGGCCGCAACGCCCTGCTCATGGTCGTCATCGGAACCATGATGGTGCCGCCCCAACTGGGCGTGGTGCCGCTGTTCATGATGATGAGCGACCTCGGCTGGGGTCAGCAGTTGCCGTCCGTCATCTTCCCGACGCTGGTCAGCGCGGTCGGCGTGTTCTTCATGCGCCAGTACTTCGCCGAGGCACTGCCCGACGAGCTCGTCGAGGCGGGCCGGGTCGACGGCGCGCACTCGCTGCGCATCTTCTGGTCCATCGTGCTCCCGATCGCCCGCGCCCCCATGGCCGTGATCTTCATGATCACGTTCGTGCACGCCTGGAACGACTTCTTCTGGCCGTTCATCGCCCTCGACATGACCAACCCGACCGTGCCCGTGGCGCTCACGCAGCTGAGCGCCGGCTATGTCCGCGACCAGTCCCTGATCATGGCGGGCGCGCTGCTCGGCACGCTGCCGCTGCTCGCGATGTTCGTGGTCTTCGGCCGGCAGATCGTCGGCGGCATCATGCAGGGCGCCGTCAAGGGCTGAGCCACGGCCCCCGTAGACACACTGCCATCTCAACTCCCCTTCTCTTCCCGCCTGTTCACCCCGTAGGAGCCCGCTATGTCATCCGCGCTCACGTTCCCCGCCGACTTCCTGTGGGGCACGGCGACCGCCTCGTACCAGATCGAGGGAGCCGCCCAGGAGGACGGCCGCACCCCGTCCATCTGGGACACCTACGCGCGTACTCCCGGAAAGGTCCTCAACGGCGACACCGGTGACATCGCCTGCGACCACTACCACCGCTGGGCCGAGGACGTCGACATCATGGCCGGCCTGGGCGTCAAGGCGTACCGCTTCTCGCTCGCCTGGCCGCGCATCCAGCCGACCGGCCGCGGCCCGGCCCTGCAGAAGGGCCTCGACTTCTACCGGCGCCTGGCCGACGCGCTGCGCGAGCAGGGCATCAAGCCGGTCGCCACGCTCTACCACTGGGACCTGCCACAGGAGTTGGAGGACCTGGGCGGCTGGCCGGTCCGGGAGACCGCCGAGCGGTTCGCCGAGTACGCGGCGCTGGCCGCCGAGGGCCTGGGCGACCACATCGACACCTGGACCACTCTCAACGAGCCCTGGTGCAGCGCCTTCCTCGGTTACGCGTCCGGCGTGCACGCCCCCGGCCGCACCGAGCCGGTCGCCGCCCTGCGCGCCGCCCACCACCTCAACCTGGGCCACGGCCTCGCCGTTCAGGCACTGCGCTCGCACCTGCGCCCGGCCTCCGAGGTCTCGGTGACGCTCAACGTGCACCACGTGCGCCCGCTGACCGACGCTGATGGGGACACGGACGCCGCCCGACGCATCGACGCGCTGGCCAACCGGGTCTTCACCGGCCCGATGCTGCGCGGCGAGTACCCCGAGGACCTGCTGAAGGACACCGCGCCGCTGACCGACTGGTCCTTCGTCGAGGACGGCGATCTGGCCGCGATCCACCAGCCGCTGGACTTCCTGGGCGTCAACTACTACTCGCCGACCCTGGTCTCCGAGGGCGACCCGGCGCACGGCAGCGACGGCCACGGTGCCAGTACGCACAGCCCCTGGGTGGGCGCGGACCGGGTCGCCTTCCACCCGACGCCCGGTGACAAGACCGCGATGGGCTGGACGATCGATGCCTCGGGGCTCGAAGAACTCCTGCTCCGCCTGGGCGCCGAGCACTCCGGTCTGCCTCTGGTGATCACCGAGAACGGCGCCGCGTTCCACGACTACGCGGGCCCCGACGGCAACGTCAACGACCCGGAACGCATCGCCTACGTCCGCGACCACCTGGCCGCCGTGCACCGCGCGATGTCCGCAGGCGCGGACGTCCGCGGCTACTTCCTGTGGTCTCTCCTTGACAACTTCGAGTGGGGCTACGGCTACAGCAAGCGCTTCGGCATGGTCCACGTCGACTACCCGACCGGCACCCGCACCCCGAAGGCCAGCGCCCACTGGTACGCGCAGGTGGTCGCGACGGGGACGCTTCCGGCGTGACTGACCGAAGGTGTGGACGCCGCAGGGGTGAGCCCGGGCCCGCTCTCGTTCCTGCTCCTGCTCCTGCTCCTGCTAGGGGAGGAGGCCGAGGCTTTCGGTGAGTCGTCGGCGGTGCCACGCCGGTGTTCCGAAGAGTTGGGAGGATCCGTGTGCCCGCTTGAAGTAGCGGTGGGCGTCGTGTTCCCAGGTGATGCCGATGCCGCCGTGCAGCTGGATCATCTCGCCCGCCACCGCCGAGAAGGCCTCCGAACACGCGGACTTGGCGACCGATACGTACCTGGTGAAGTCGGGTGAGTCCGCCGCCGCGAACGCGGCGCCCAGAGCCGCCGACCGCGCCGACTCCACCAGTACGTAGGCGTCCGCCAGTCGGTGCTTGACGGCCTGGAAGGAGCCGATGGGCCGGCCGAACTGGACACGCTCCATGGCGTACGCGACCGTCAGCTCCAGGCATCTCTCGGCGGCCCCGACCTGCTCGGCCGCCAGGGCCGCGCAGGCGAGGTCCAGGGCACGCTCCAGCGCCAGGGTCCCCTCGCCGTCCGTCCCGACGAGCCGCGCCTCGGCAGCCTCGAACCGCCACCGGGCCAGCGGCCGGGTCTGGTCCATGGTCACGCAGGGCTCGACCCGCGCGCCCGGTTGCCGTGGTGCCACCTCGAAGAGTGAGACGCCGCGGTCGGTGCGGGCGGTCACGAGCAGCACATCGGCTTCGGCTCCGTCGAGCACACGCTGCTTGACGCCGTGCAGCCGCCAGGTCCCCTCGGCGCCCGGCGTGGCCCGCGAACTGATGCGCGCCGGGTCCCACGAGCCGTCCTCCGCCCAGGCCAGGGACGCGACGGTGCTGCCGTCGGCGATGCCGGGGAGCAGTCGCGCGCAGGCGTCGTCGTCCCCGGTGGCGAGGACGGCCTGCGCGGTGAGTACGGCCGAGCCCAGAAGGGGGACGGGGCTCAGGGCCCGGCCCAACTCCTCCATCACGACGTGCACTTCGACCGCCCCGCACCCGGCCCCCGCGTACTTCTCCGGTACGGCGAGCGCCGCGACGCCTATCTGCTCGGTCAGCGGCTGCCAGGCGTCCGCGCCCTCGTGCCGGCCGAGCAGTGACCGGACAGCGGAACGAAGTTCCTCGTGCTCGCGCGTCAGCCTCATGCCCTGGCTCGTGTCCTGGACAGCAGACATCCGCCTCTCCTTCCCTAACAAGTGTTTGGTAGGTTAGCGTACGTCCATGACCAGCGTCGAGGAGTTCCGTGCCGAGGTTCGCAGCTGGCTGCGGGCCAACCTCACCGGCGAGTTCGCAGCCCTGCGGGGGCGCGGCGGGCCGGGCCGCGAGCACGAGGTGCTCGCCGAACGGCTCGGCTGGGAGCGCCACATGGCCGCCGCCGGCTGGACCTGCGTGGGCTGGCCGGTGGAGCACGGAGGCCGCGGCGCCACCCTCGAACAGCAGGTCGCCTTCCACGAGGAGTACGCCCTCGCCGACGCCCCCGCCCGGGTCAACCACATCGGCGAACAGCTCCTCGGCCCGACCCTCATCGCCTTCGGTACCCCTGAACAGCGCGCCCGGTTCCTGCCGCCGATCGTGCGGGCCGAGGAGCTGTGGTGCCAGGGCTACAGCGAGCCGGACGCCGGATCGGACCTGGCGAATGTGCGCACCAGGGCCGAATGTGACGGCGAGACATGGACGGTGACGGGACAGAAGATCTGGACCTCGCTCGCCCACGAGTCCGACTGGTGCTTCGTGGTGGCCCGCACCGACCCCGGATCCGTACGCCACAAGGGGCTGTCCTACCTGCTGGTCCCGCTCGACCAGCCGGGCGTCGACATCCGGCCCATCACCCAGCTGACCGGCACCAGCGAGTTCAACGAGGTCTTCTTCGACCAGGCCCGCACGCCCGCGTCGAACATCGTCGGCGCACCCGGCGAGGGCTGGAAGGTCGCCATGGCCACGCTCGGCTTCGAGCGCGGCGTGTCCACGCTCGGCCAACAGGTCGGCTTCCGCCGGGAGTTGGAGACCCTGATCGACCTGGCCCGCCGCAACGGCAGCGCCGAGGACCCCCTGATCCGCGACCGGCTCGCCCGCGCCTGGATCGGCCTGGAGACCATCCGGTTCAACGCGCTGCGCATGCTCGACGGAGCCGCGGCCGGGGCCCCCGGCCCCGAAGCCTCCATCGGGAAGATCTACTGGGCCACCTGGCACCGTGAACTCGGCGAACTCGCCATGGACGTGTGCGGCGCCGACGGGCTGCTCGCCGCCGGCGAACCCTACGATCTCGACGACTGGCAGCGGCTGTTCCTGTTCTCCCGGTCCGACACCATCTACGCTGGCTCGAACGAGATCCAGCGCAACATCATCGCCGAGCGCGTCCTCGGGCTGCCCCGAGAGGCGCGCCCGTGACTAGCAGCCCTGTCTGAGTCCTCGACCGCCTGTGGTCAGTCCCGTTCCGGGCTGATCCCCGCCACCGCGAGGCCGAGCAGTGCGTCGGCGCGGGCGGTGGGGTCGGGGTGGTGTTCCGTGGCGAGGGCGAGGCCGACGGCCAGGGTGATCAGGTCCTCGACCGTGACCTTCGGCGTCACCGCGCCCTCCCGCGCGGCGCCGCGCAGCAGTGGCTCGCCCGCCTCGATCAGCGCTGCCGCGCAGGAGTTGCCCCCTACGGGGTCGTGTCCCTCGTCGTACGAGAGGGCCGCCGCCAGCCCGCGTGCGGTGACGCAGTAGGCGACCACGTCGCCCAGCCACTCCAGCAGCGCTTCACGACCGTCGCCCTTCCGGCCGTCGCCTTTCCCGCTGTCGTCGTCCCCGTCGTCGCCCTTCCGGGCATCGAGCTCTCGTGCCCGTGCGCACAGCGCCTCGATTCGATGCTGGGAGACCGCCTCCAGTAGGGCCCGCCGGGTCGGAAAGTGTCTGCGTACGGTCGCTGAGCCGACCCCTGCCACGCGTGCGATCTGCTCCAGCGAGGCGTCCGCACCCCGCGCGGCGACCTCCTCCTCGGCCACGGCGAGGATCCGCTCGTAGTTGCGCCGGGCGTCGGCACGCTGCCGCTCGACCATGTGATCAGCTCCAGGATTGCTAAGTGGCGGGGCCCGCCATATCGTATCCCAACAGAAACGGCGGGCCCCGCCGTTTTCGTTGGCCGACGCCTGTCGGCGGACGGCCGTATGCGTGTGCGCATGCGCTGCGTATGCGTTGCGTATGCCGAAGGAGTTCTCTCATGACCACACCGCCCACCAACCCGCCACTGGCCCACGCCCACGTACTCGTCACCGGCGCCACCGGCCGCCAGGGCGGAGCCACCGCCCGCGCGTTGCTCGCCGCGGGTGTCCCCGTGCGCGCCCTGGTCCGGGACCCCGGCACCGACCGGGCCCGCGACGTCGCCGCACTCGGCGCCCAGCTCGTCACCGGCGATCTCCTGGACCGCGCCTCCGTGACGCGCGCCGCCGAGGGGGCCCGCGCCGTCTTCTCGGTCCAGATGCCCGCCTTCACCGCCGAGGGCGCCGACTTCGACAACGAGCTGACCCAGGCCACCAACCTCGTCGAAGGCGCCCGGGCCGCCGGGATCGAGCAGTTCGTGCAGACCACCGTCGCCGGCGCGGGGCAGCACACCGAGGTCCCCGGCTGGGCCGAGGGCCGCTGGGACTTCATGGCTCCCACCTTCGACACCAAGGCCGCCATCCAGGACCTGGTCCGCAAGGCCGGCTTCCCGCGCTGGACCCTCCTCAAGCCGGGCTTCTTCATGGAGAACCTGCTGCCCTCCATGGCCTACCTCTTCCCGCGCGGCATCGAGGGCGGCCTGATCACCCTCATCAAGCCCGACACCCGGCTCTCCCTCACCGCGGTCACCGACATCGGCACCGCGGCTGCCGCCGCCCTCGCGGACCCGGACCGTTTCCACGAGGTGGAGCTCGAACTGGCCAGTGAGTACCGGTCGATGGCGGAGGTCGCCGAGGTCCTCGGCCGCGTGCTCGACCGGCACATCACCGCGCCGGACCTGACCCTGGAGCAGGCCCTCGCCGCCGGAATGCCGCCCATGGGTGCCTCCGGTGCCTTCATCAACGCCGCGGGCCAGCCGGGCCGCCCGGAGTTCGCGCGTGCGCTGGGCCTGCCGCTGACCCGCTTCGAGGACTGGGCGAGGGAGAATCTACGTTGAACCTGCGTTGGACCTGGGTTAGCTCTTGTCGGCGAACCTCCGTCCGCGTTCGGCCGCCAGCGCGACGTCGATGGCCGTCCAGGCCATGCCGGTCGCCCCGTCGAGTACGGCCCGGTCCGCCGTCTCGATGGTGCACGCCGCGGTGAACTCCGGCTGGTGGTTGACCGCCGGCCCGCAGTCGAGGCCGAGCATGGGGTGGATGGTGGGTACGACATGGGAGACGTTTCCCATGTCGGTGGCGGCGCCCGCGACGCTCTTCGGCAGTTCGGGGAAACGGCGGCCGAGTGCCGTCGCGTTGGCGACCCACAGGTCGAGCAGGTCCCGGTCCGGCCGCAGGTCGGCGTAGTCGGGGCCGACCGGTGTGGTGGACAGTTCGCAGCCGGTGGCCAGCGCGCCCGCCTCGAAGCAGCGGTGCACCCGCTCCGCCAGCGGCCGCAGGGCGTCCAGGCTGTCGCTGCGCACGATCCAGTGGCCGCGGCTGACCTCGGGGATGATGTTGGCGGCGGAGCCGGCCTGGGTGACGATGCCGTGGATGCGGTCGGAGGCGGCGGTCTGCTGGCGCAGCAGCCCGATGCCCATCTGGGCGAGGGTCATGGCGTCCGCCGCGTTGACGCCCAACTCGGGGTAGGCACCCGCGTGCGCCGCTTTGCCTTGGTAGGTCACGTCGAACTGGGTGACGGCCAGGCCCGGCATCGCCGCCATCTCGACCGCGGCCGGATGCACCATCATGGCCGCATCCACGCCGTCGAAGGCGCCCTTGTCCAGCATCAGCACCTTGCCGCCGCCTCCTTCCTCGGCGGGGGTGCCCAACACCCGTACGGTCAGGCCGAGTTCGTCCGCCAAGGGGGCGAGGCCGATACCGGCGCCGACGGCCGCGGCGGCGATGATGTTGTGGCCGCAGGCGTGTCCGATGTCGGGCAGGGCGTCGTACTCCGCGCAGATCGCGATGTGGGTCGGCCCGGTGCCGATCGTCGCCTCCACGGCGGTCGGCAGATCGCAGTAGCCGTGCCGCACCTCGAACCCCGCCTCGCTCAGGGCGTCGGCGACCCAGCGGCTGGCGCGATGTTCCTCGAAGGCCAGTTCCGGGTGGGCGTGGATGCGGTGGGACAGGGCGATCAGGTCGTCTTCCGCGGCACGGATGTGCTGCGCCGCGGCCTCCTTGGCGGCGATCACAGGGCGCCCGCCGGAGCGGTGTCGGCGATGTGCACGGCGGCGGGCCGGGTCGCGGCGTCGTACGCGGCATGCGCTCCGGTGGCTCCCATGCCGCCGACCGGCTTGCCCATCTCCCGGCATTCCAGTTCGGCCAGTTCCGCGGCGTGTGCCGCGATCGTGTCGGCCCAGGCGTGAAGGTGTTCCACGCGCCGGGCCACGGTGCGCGCGGCCCACGCGCGCTGTGCGGCGCCTGCCGCGGCCACGGCGCGGTCGACGGCGGCGGCGCTGCCCGCGCGGAACCGCGCGATGGCTTCCTCGGTGGCGGGGTTGACCACGGCGGCGACGTCCTCGCCGGCCGGCTCTTCCCACCATCCGCCGATGAAGTTCTGGAGGGTTTCCATGGGTGGGGCCGTTTCTGTTCGGTACGGGACTCCGTGCATCACGGGGCGGTGTCAGGCGTCGAGCCGGTCGGCCATGAGTTCGCCGGTCATGATGGCGGCGAGATTGGTGTTGGCCCGGGGCACGGAAGGGAAGACCGAGGCGTCCACGACCCGCAGGCCCCGCACACCCTGCACCCGGCACGCCGGGTCGACGACCGTCCCGGCGGCGCCGGGGGCGCCCATCCGGCAGGTGCTCGTGCCGTGTTGGGCGTCGATGACGGTGGAGAGCAGGTGGTCGTCGAGGTCGCTGTCGTTCGCGAGGGCCGCGAACAGCGGGCCGTTCGCCTCCTCGATCGATCCGCCCAGGACGGCGGCAGTGTCGGCGCTGCCGCTCAACTCGACGAGGGCGCGCACCCCTTCCCTCATCGGGGCGAGATCGCGTTCGTCGGACAGCATGCGCTGGGCGACGTACGGGTGGGTCGTGGGGTCGGTGGAGACGAGGCTGAGTTCGCCGCGCGAGTGGGTCCGGTTCAGCCAGACACCGAACGCACCCGCGTGCGCCTGGGTGTTGGCCGTGGCCATGGCCAGCACGTTCTGGTTGAGCGAGACGAACATGAGGTCGTCGGTGTGCGTGCCCGTCCCGCTGGACCAGCGCACGCAGACGTTGGTGTGCCGGTCGTGCGGTGACGTGATGGCGGCTTCGGCCCGCAACGGCAGCGACAGCACCGTCATCGCGTGGTCCTGCATGCCGACACCGACCGGCAGGTCCTGGCGCACCTCGATCCCCAGTGCCCGTAGCTGTTCGGCGGGGCCGATGCCCGAGCGCAGCAGGATCGCGGGGGAGTGGATGACTCCGGCGCTGAGGATCACCTCGTCCGCGTACTCGGTGACGACGGATCCGTCGATCACCGCACGCACACCGACGGCGCGGTCGTTCTCGAAGATGACGGTGTCGACCAGTGCGTCGCCGCGGACGGTGAGGCCGGGCAGGTCGCGTGCGGGTTCGAGGTAGGCGTCGTTGACGCTGACGCGGCGCCCGCCACGGGAGTTGATCGGATACGGCGAGACACCGGTGGCGCCGGGGGCGTTGACGTCGGGCGCCCAGCCGAACCCCGCCGCCAGGGCCGAGTCGGCCAGGGCCCGGTCGATGCTTCCCCAGGCGTCCTTCGGGGTCCGGTGGATCGGGGTCGGTCCGCCACGGCCGTGGTGGGCCTCGTCGCCGAACTCCTCGTCGTCCTCCAGCTTGGCGAAGTAGGGCAGCACGTCATCGGGCGCCCATCCGGTACAGCCGAGCCGGGCCCACTCCTCGAAGTCCGCCATGGGCGGCCGGATCGCGATCTGGCCGTTGACGGACGAACTGCCGCCCACCCCGCGGCCTCGCCAGTACGGGGCCTGCGGCTGCCTCTCGGTGCGCGAGGAGTTCAGACCGGTCCATACGAGATGTTCCGAGGCCGCGGGATCCATGAGGGCCACCACGGGGTTGGGGGAGCGCCACGCCTCCGGCATCTGTGCCGAGCGGTAGTCGGGGCCCGCCTCAAGGAGGAGGACCCGCCGGCCGCGAGCGGCGGCGCGGACGGCGAGCGCCGCACCCGCGGAGCCCGCCCCGACGACGATCAGGTCGCGAACGTCCTGAGCTTTCTCGTGCTCTGACATGTCTACTCCTTGATGCGGGAGCGTCCCGCACCGGTGACTCCAGGGCGGATGCTGGTAATCTGACGCACCAAGGAAAGTTCAGTCAAGAATGAATTTTCAGTTTTTTCCGTACAGGGAGGATTCGGTGCCGCCACCCGCCGACAACGGGCCGCTCGTCGAGGACTTCGGCCGGCGGATCGGGGGTGCGATGGGGTGGCCGCCGATCGCCGGGCGGATGGCGGGCGTCCTGATGCTCAGCCCCGACCCCATGACCCTGTCGGAACTCCAGGAGACGCTGGGGGCCAGCAAGGGGTCGACATCGGAGATGACCCGCCTGCTCATCGCGAACGGCACGGTCGAACGGGTCAAGGTGCCCGGCGTGCGCCAGGCCGGTTACGTCTGGCGTGACGACGCGTGGAGCGGCTGCCTCCAGCACCAGCTCGCCCAGACCGAGCAGTTGCTCGAACTCGCCCAGACCGCGCAGGAACGGGGAGCCGGCATGCCGGAGGTGCAGCAGGCGCGACTGCGCGACATGCACACCTACTACGACTTCATGGTGCGGCAGCTGCGCCGCCTGCTCGACGAGTACCGGCAACTGCACGCCGGATAGCGCTCAGTCCAGGTCGGACATGTCGAGCACGAACCGGTAGCGCACGTCGTTCCGCTCCAGGCGTTCGAGGGCCGTGTTCACCTGGGACGACGGCAGCAGCTCGATGTCGGCGGTGATGCCGTGTTCCGCGCAGAAGCGCAGCATGGCGGCGGTGGACGGGCGGCCGCCGCTGCCCGCGGAGCTGAGCTTCTTGCGGCCGATGAGCAGGTCCATGGTGTCCACGGTGACCGGCCCGAGATCGCCGAGCCGGCTGAGTGTGCCGTCCATCGCGGTCACCCGCAGGTACGGGGCCAGGTCGTGGGGAGCGGAGATGGTGTCGACGATGACATCGAACCGGTCGCGGACCGCCTCCATCTGCTTCGGATCGGTGGACACGACGAACCCCTGTGCCCCCAGGTCGCGTGCCTCCTCCGCCTTGTCCGGGGTCCGGCTGATGACGGAGGTCGTGGCGCCGAGCCCGGCCGCCATCTTGACCGCGAGGTGGCCCAGGCCGCCAAGCCCCGCCACGGCGACGGTGCTGCCCGGTCCCACGCCGAGCGCCCGCAGCGGTTCCCAGACGGTGACGCCGGCGCAGAGCAGCGGGGCCGTGGCGGCCGCGTCGAGGCCCGCGGGGAGTCGGTAGGCGAACCGGTGGTTCACGACGTACTCGCGTGCGTACCCGCCCAGCGTGGTCGATCCGTCCTGGCGGTCGGTCCCGCCGTAGGTCAGCGTCGGGAACTCGCGGCAGAAGTTCTCCTGTCCCGCCTCGCACATGGGGCAGGTGCCGCAGGAGTCGACGATGTTGCCTACGGCCACGGGGTCGCCCGGCGAGAAGTCGGCCACCGCGCCGCCCACCTCGGTCACCACGCCCGTGAACTCGTGCCCGGGGACCAGTGCACCGTTCGCGTCGCTCCCGTGCGCGTGCAGCGCGTGCAGGTCCGTGTGGCAGACGCCGCAGTACTCGATCCGTACCGCGATGTCGTCCGGGCGCAGGTCCCGGCGCTCCAGCGCCGCACGGCGCAGAGTCCCCGTCGCGCCGTCCGCCTGCCATCCGGTCGTGGAACGCATCGCCAACTCCTCAGACGGATCCAGGACGGATCCAAGACAGACTGTTCGGTCTGTTTGACGGTAGGCGCATCCGGGCCGAGAAGCAAACAGACGAGTCGGTCTGTTACGGTGCGATGCATGCCCGAACAGCCGTCCAGCAGCCGCGGAGCGGCGACGTATCAGCGCATCGTCGACGTCGCGACCCAGGAATTCGCCCAGTACGGCATCGCCGGTGCCCGCGTCGAGCGGATCATCGCCGCCGCACGCACCAACAAGGCGCAGCTCTATGGCTACTTCGGCAACAAGGAGCAGCTCTTCGACGCGATCTTCTTCGCCTCGCTGGAGCGCATCACCAATGTCGTCTCCATCGACGCCACGGACCTCGCCGACTGGTCGGTGCGCCTCTACGACGAGTACCTCAGCCGCCCGGACCTGATCCGGCTCGCGACCTGGGCCCGCCTGGAGCGGCGCCCGGCCGGGCATCTCGTGGCGGACCACGACCACTACGACGACCACAAACTCCGCGCCATCGCCGAGGCGCAGGCCGCCGGGCGCATCCGAAAGGGAGACCCCTTCGACGTGCTGGCCATGGTCATCGCCATGTCCATGGCCTGGTCCCCGGTGAGCAACGTCTACGCCGCCACCGCCGAGGAGCCCGCGAGCCTGCACGACCAGCGGCGCACCCTGCTCCGCGACTGCGTGAGCCGCGCCGTCGCCCCGGACCCCGGGGCCTGAGCGCACCGCTACGGGACGTCGGTGGGCAGCGCGCCCCCGGCCTGCTTCAGCTGCAGGCGGCGCAGCGCCCGGGGCGCCGTCTCCGGCAGGGCCATCAGACACACCAGGGACAGGACGCAGGTTCCGGCGAGGTAGTAGCCGACGTTGACCGCGTTGCCGGTGGCGGCGACGATCCGGTTCGCGATCAGCGGGGAGATGCCGCCGCCGAGGACGGCCCCGAGGTGGAAGGCGATACCCATCCCGGACTGCCGCTGGTCGCGGGGGAACAGCTCGGTGAAAAAGGTGTACATCGGGCCGAAGAGCAGCCCGGTCGTCGCGAAGCCGAGCATCAGCGCCGCGGTGAGGGCGCCGATGGTGCCCGCTCCCGCGACGGGGAAGATGACCAGCGCCGCGACCAGCGACGAGAGCGCACCGGCGAACATGACCGGCCGCCGGCCGAACCGGTCCGAGGCCAACGCCCCGAGGACGTTGCTCGCCGCGTGGACCAGCAGGCCCAGGGTGCTGGCGTTGACCACCGCCTGCCGGGGCAGCCCGAGACCGTCCGGCGCGGCCGCGGTCGCGTAGGACATCATGAAGGTGACCAGCGCGAACGTGCAGGAGTTCAGGCCGATGTTCACGCCCGCCGCCAGCAGCACCCGGCGCCAGTTGGAGCGGAAGACATCGGCCACCGGGCGCCGGGCCTTGAGCCCCTCGCCCTCCTCGCGCACCATCTGCTGGAAGACCGGGCTCTCCGCCACGCCCCGGCGGATCCAGATGCCGATGACGATGGCGATGCCACCGGCGAGGAAGGGCAGCCGCCAACCCCAGGACGCGACGCTGGAGTCCGGCAGGAAGAGCACGGCGGCGAACGCCAGGTTGGCGAGGATCGTCCCGAACGGCGAGCCGAGGGCGACGAACACGCCGTACCGGGCCCGTTTCTCATCAGGGGCGTGCTCGATGGCCAGGGCGGCCGCGCCGCCGGTCTCGCCGCCGCGGAACAGGCCGTGTGCCATCCGCAGGACCACCAGGAGCAGGGGCGCCGCGACACCGATCTGGGCGTACGTCGGCAGTACGCCCATCGCGACGGTCGCCGCGCCCATGCCGATGAAGGTGAGCAGCAGCGCGAAGCGCCGGCCGTACCGGTCGCCGAGCCAGCCGAACCCGGCGGCGCCGAGCGGGGCCATCAGGAAGCCGATGGCGAAGGTCGCGAGCCCGAGGAAGGTGCCGAACCAGGCGTCGTCGGTCCTGAAGAAGGTGTCGGTGAGGACCAGCGTGGTCGCCGTCCCGTAGATGGCGAAGTCGTAGAACTCCAGGGAGGTGCCCACGCCACTGGCCATGGCGATACGGACGATGCCGGTGCGCTGCGGCGGTGGCGAACCCGTGGTGGCCGCCGCTGATATCTGCTCGGTCATGTTTCTACCTCTGGGCCTGTCGGCAGGGGAGTTGCGGCATGTGGCCGGTGAGCACCGGCCGACGGTCAGTACAGCTCGATGCGGAGCCGGTCGGAGCGTGCCCGTGAGACGCAGAGCGCGATCTCCGTGCCGGCCGCGTGCTCGGCGGCGGACAGGCAGTGGTCGCGGTGGTCGGCGGTGCCCTCCAGCAGGCCGGAGACGCACGACCCGCAGATGCCCTCCTCGCAGGACTTGCCGACCGGGATGCCCGCCTCCTCCAGCACGGACAGGATCGACCGGTCCGCGGGGACCTCGAACTCCTCGCCGGTGTCGAGTTCCACCGTGAACGGCCTGTTGTCCGAGGCGTCGACCGGCTCCGCCGAGAAGTGCTCGACATGCACCTGCGCCGCGCCCACGACCGGGGCGAGGACGGCGGTGACCTGGTCCATGAAGCCGACCGGGCCGCAGGTGTAGACATGGCTGTCGGCGCTCAGCGTGGCCGCCGCGGGAGCGAGGATGTCCGGGTGCTCGGCGCGCGGCCTGCCGACGTGGACGGTGACCCGGTCGCGGAACTCGGCGCGGCGCTCCAGCAGGTCGCCGAAGGCGAGTTCGGCGCGTGAGCGGACGAAGTAGTGCAGCGCGAAGTCGGCGCCGCGGCGGTCGAGTTCGTAGGCCATGCTCAGCAGCGGGGTGACGCCGATGCCGCCGGCGACCAGCAGGTGCCGGTCGGCCGCGTCGGCGATGCCCAGCAGGTTGCGCGGCGGGCCGATCGTCAACCGGTCGCCGACCGCCGTGCGGTGCAGCGCGGCCGAGCCGCCCCGGGACTCCGTCTCCCGTTTCACGGCGATGAGGACGGACGAGCGGTCGGCCGGGTCCCCCGCCAGCGAGTACTGGCGCAGGACCCCGGTCGGGCCGGTCACATCGATGTGCGCGCCCGCGGCGAAGGGGCCGAACGCGGCGCCGTCGGCCCTGCGCAGCCGCAGGGTGCGGACCGCCGCGCTCTCCTCCACGATCTCGGACACCTGGACGGCGACGCTCACAGCAGGAACCCCGCGGCGGGCACGGCGTCCTCGGAGTCCACCAGCCGGATCACCTTGCGCACGATCCGGTCCCCGGACCGGTCCGCGCCGAGCCGCACCGTGAACTCGACGTCCCCGGCCCACAGTTGGTGGCGGCCCCGCTTGTAGGCGACCAGGACCTGGGCGGCGCGCAGCGACACCGATCCGTCGGTGGTCTCCACGGGCACGAAGCGCGACACGGTGCGCGCGGTCCTGGCCGAGTCGACCGCCGCGATGGCGTACCCCTCGGTGAGGCGCGCCACGCGCATGGCCCGCATCCGGGCGTCGTCGTAGACCATGTTCAGCTGGTCGTCGAAGTCCTCGGTGGTGGCATCGAGCGGGATGACGTAGATGCCGTCCTCGGTGTAGAGCTCGTTCCAGGCCCGGTACTCCTTGCGGTCGAGGAGATCGGCCTCGCGCCAGGCCAGTTCGATGGCCCGCACGACGCGCGGGTCGTCGAGCGGAGCGGCGGGGGCAAGGGTGGCGGGGGTGGTGGCGGTGTCAGCCATTGCTCATCATCTTCTTCCACATCCGGTACGCGGCCCGCATACCGGTCTCGTCGGTGCTGTGCGAGGTGGGCCAGCCCTCGGGGGCCTCGGTCTCGCGCTTCAGGCCGCGGTTCACCATGATCGGCATCTCCGGGCAGGCCTGGGCGCCGCGCTGGACGCGGTCCCAGCCCTCGGCGTCGTCGGGGGTACCGAAGCCGAAGGGGCCCTGGAAGTGCTCGTGGATGCGCAGCCGTTCGCGGCGGATCGGCCCCGCGATCTCCTCCGGGGCGTCCACACCGAGCGCCACGTGCTCGATGATCGTCTCGTCCACGCTGACCGGGCGCAGCACCCGGAAGAACGCCGAGGACAGGCCGACGTTGGGGAACAGGTTGAGGTTCGACCCGGTGCCGTGCATCGAGCGGACCAGCTTGCGGATCTGCGCGTCGTCGGCCCCGCCCTGCCTCAACTCGGCCACCAGACCGTCGAATCGGGGCTGCAGGGGCTCGCTGCCGTCGTCGGCGTCGAGGTCCATGTGCGCCGGCACCATGTGCATCACGCTGTGCCCGTTGCCGAGGTCCTGGCAGGTGGAGGCAGGGTCGGTCATGAAGCTCAGCATGTCGGCCGTCTCACCGTCCACGGAGCTCATCCAGGAGCGGTGCACGATCGGGAAGTGGTAGCCGTCGGTGGTGTTCTCCAGCTGGATCTTCCAGTTGCCCCGGAACCTGAAGCGGTGGGTGCCGATCACCTTGAGCGGAAGACCGCCGCCCTGCTTCATGAAGCGGTCGGCCCACTGCCGCACATCGCCGAGGAACTCCTCGAGCGGCTCCGCGTCGTGGTCGAAGGTGGCGAAGATCAGGCCCTGGTAGCTCTCGGTGCGCAGCTTGCGCAGGCCCATCTCGTCCTTGCTCAGCACCCCCTCGTAGCCGTCGGGGTAGGGGATGCCGCGCAGCCGCCCGTCCAGGCCGTAGGACCAGGCGTGGTAGGGGCAGGTGAAGCCGTTGGCCTCGCCGCGCGGCTTCTCGCACAGGCTGGCTCCGCGGTGCCGGCAGCGGTTGACCAGGGTGTGGATGGCGCCCTTGCGGTCCCGGGTGACGATCACCGAATTGCGGCCCACGTAGGTGGACTTGAAGCTGCCCGGTTTGGGCAGCTCGCTCTCGTGCGCCACCCAGATCCAGGTCTTCTCGAAGATCTCGGTCATCTCGCGCTCGAAGATCTCCGGGTCGGTGTAGACCCGCGCGGCGACGCGATCGTCCTGGACGAGATCGGACGGTTCCAGCTGATGGATGGTGGCCGGGGTGAACTCGATGGTCATGGTGTCTTCTCCTCGGTGTTGCTGCTCCTGGAGCGGTCCCGGTCGCCACGCGGGTCCGCGGGGCCCAGGAAGCCGGGGGTGGTCGGGTCAAGGCCCAGCAGGACGGCCCCGGCGTCGTCGTAGATGTGCTGGCTGAGGGACGCGTGCAGCTGGGGGACCTGGGCGTCGAGGCGGATCCGGTTCAGCGGGTGGGAGTTCTGGATGATCGCCGCCCCGGACACCTTGGACAGGTCGTGGACGACCTGGGCGGCGGTGTCGGCGATGTGGACGGCGCTGAGGCGGCTGCGCGCGACCTGCTCCGCGCTCGCCTCCTCCCCGGCGCTGACGGTCTCCCACACCTCCTCGGCGACGTCCAGGAAGTAGCGGCGTGCCGACTGCAACGCCACGTACGCCCGAGCGAACTCCGTGCGGTAGTAGGCCCGTTCGCCGACCGGCGGCGCGCCCGTGATGCCCCGGTAGGAGCCGGAGTGCTGCGCGTGGTCGAGGGCGCCCAGGGCCACGCCGAGCCCGATGGCCGCATGGCACTGCGCCTGGTACGCCAGCAGCGGGTAGCGGAAGAGGGGCTCGTCGATCCGGGAGGCGCCGCCGCGGATGTAGGTCCACTCCAGCGGGATCTCGACGTCGTCGATCACCGTGTCGAAGGAGCCCGAGGCGCGCATCCCGCTCACGTCCCAGTCCTGGACGATGGTGACCTGATCGGCGGGGAGGAGGGCCGCGCGGGGCTGCCCGCCCGCGGACTCGTCCAGCAGACCTACGTTGATGTAGTCGGCGGCCATGCAGCCGCTGGCGAACTTCCACCGGCCGCTCACCCGGAACCCGTTCTTGGTCCGCTCGGCCCGCTGCATCGGGAAGAGACCACCTGCCACGACGACATCCGGGCCGTCGCGGTAGATCTCCTTCTGCGTCCCGACGGGGAGCGCGCCGAGGTAGGTGTTGGCGGAGGCGAAGCCCACCACCCAGGCGGTGGACCCGTCGATGCGGCCCACCTCCTCGACGAGCCTGAGGAATCGATGGGGCGGCA
Organism: Streptomyces endophyticus; assembly: GCF_035798155.1. Lineage (NCBI taxonomy): Bacteria > Bacillati > Actinomycetota > Actinomycetes > Kitasatosporales > Streptomycetaceae > Streptomyces > Streptomyces endophyticus. Next base: position 32,245 of record NZ_JAOZYC010000117.1, read on the forward strand.
GCACACTTCCGCCGAACCGGATCGGGGTGGCGTGCCGGTAGACGCCGAACGGCATGAGCTTCTCGATGAAGTCACGGGGGACGTACCCCTGGGCGTTGAACTCCGCCCGTCGTTCGGTGAGCTCCGCGAGCACCGCCTGCCACTTCGCGCCCGCTATCGGCTCGGGGGCGTCACCCATGTCGGCTCCTTCCGGCTGGTTCAAGGCCCAACGGGATGCTCAGCCATGGGATGTGCCGATGCGACGGGTCGGACCGGTGAGTGGACCGACGCGGCGGAAGTGGCAGGGCGATGTGGTCGGATCCTGTGGCGGAACGGACGCGCCGCCACAGGCACGACCCCAAAGGAGGAGTGGCCGAGCATGGAGAAAACCGAGCCGGTCGACCGCACCCCGCGGATGACCCTCACCTGCTACAACGACAACCACGGCTACGGGTGGAAGCACGTCGACCTGTTCGTCCACGACGCGGCGGGCCGCGAACTCGGCTGGGTGCACTGGGGAGTTCCCCAGGACGGCCCGGACGCGGCGGACGAGGAGACCGCCCGGGTCGAACCCGCCCTGCGGCGCACCTCCGAATGGCGCCACGGCGTGAGCGCCGGCGGCATGGACTTCTGGGAGGCCGACGCGCAATGGGAGAGCAAGTGAACGACACCGTCCGACAGCCCTGGTCCCTGAGCGAACTCGTCGCCGAGCTGCGATCGGGACGGACCACGCCCGAGGCGGCCCTGCGGCGCAGCCGCGACCGCATCGCGCGGACCGAGGAGCGGGTACGCGCCTGGGTGGCCTTCGAGGACACCCCCGCCGCCGTACGCACCGGCCCCCTGGGCGGCGTCCCGATGGGCGTCAAGGACATCATCGACCTGGCCGGGCTGCCCACCAGGTGCGGCTCGGTGCTGCGTGCCGACGCGGGACCCGCCGAGCGGGACGCCCCCGTCGTGGCGGCCTGGCGGGCGGCCGGGGCGATTCCCCTCGGCAAGACCGTGACCACGGAGTTCGCCTTCTTCGCGCCCGGCCCGACCCGCAACCCCGCCAACCTTGGGCACACACCCGGCGGTTCCTCCAGCGGCTCGGCCGCCGCGGTGGCCGCCGGGCAGGTCCCGCTGGCCATCGGCTCCCAGACCGCGGGATCGGTGACCCGCCCGGCCGCGTACTGCGGCGTCGCCTCGCTCGTCCTGCGCCACGGTCACCTGCCCACCGACGGCGTCGCCGGCCTCAGCCCCAGCCTCGACGCCCACGGCGTGTACGCGGCCACCGCCGCCGATGTCTCCCTCGCCTGGGCGGCCCTCACCGGCGAGCCGGACCCGGCCCGCGACGCCGCGTCCAGCGCCCCGCGGATCGCGCTCTGGGACGCCGCCCCCTTGGCGGCCGTGTCCGACGAGATGGGCGCGGCGCTCGCCTCCGCCGAGGCTCGGCTCACCGACCGCGGCGCGAAGGTCGACGCCTTCCCGCTGGAGGCACTGATCGCCGAAGTGACCGCGGCGCACCCGGTGGTGATGGCGTACGAGGCCGCGCGCGAACGCTCCGCCGAGCTGGAGCGGGCCGACCGTCTCAGCGCGCCCCTGGCCGGGCTGCTGCGAACCGGCGCGGACACCCCGGAAGCCGACTACCTCGCCGCGCGCCGGCTGGTCGCCGCCGCACGCGCCGAACTCGGTGCGCTCCTCACCCAGTACGACGCGGTGCTCGGCCCGGCCGCGCCCGGGGCGGCCCCTCAGGGGCTCGACGCCACCGGCGACCCCGTACTCAGCCGCTCGTGGCAGGCCCTCGGTCTGCCCACGGTGGCCGTGCCGGGCCTGCGGAACGCGGCAGGGCTGCCGCTCGGACTCCAGGTGATCGCGGAATCCGAGGCGGCAGCCCTGCGTGCTGCGGCTTGGGTGGAGCGAAGCCTCAACGGGTGAGGGGACTCCGGCCCGCGGCGGGAGGTGTGCTCGGGAAAATGTCGCAGTTACACGTATGACTGCGACATTTTCCCGAGCAGGTGCCGCCTCCAGCGTGCCTCGCGGGGACGCTCCCACGGTGAGGGGGAGCCGTTCAGGCGCCGGCCGCGTGCTCATTGGTGTGGTTCGTACCCGGCGCCTTGAGCAGCACGGAGCGCTTCGGGTAGCTGCTCGCGAAGAAGTCGGGCAGGTCGGCGATGGCGACGTTCTCGGTCCGGGTCCGGGTGACCTTCCACACGCCGTCGACCTTGCGGAAGGCGTTGTTGAGCCGGCTGGCGCGGATCAGGGACTTGCCGTTCTCGAAGAGCCACGGCTGGAAGTGGATCCACTGGCCGTCGGCCTCGTCCCCGTGCACATGGATCTGCTCCGAGGTGAGCCAGTGGGCGTTCAGGAGCAGCTTGGGGTCCTGGTCCTGCGGCCAGAAGCGGCTGAAGTGCGCGCGGATCGCCTCCTTGCCCTCGGCCCGGCCGAACTGGCTGTCGTAGTAGTCGCCGACGCCCTCCCAGACGGCGTCGTCGGAGTACAGGTCGAGGATCAGCTCGATGCGCTGCTCGTCGCTGTCCACCCCGTACTCCGGGCACGGTGTGTCGCACAGGAACATGTAGCGGGCCTGAAGGCGGCGGATGTCGGCCTCTGCCTCCAGGACCTCGATGCGCCTGACCAGGGTGTCGATGGTGTCTTGGCTACTCATGTCAGCAGCCTCTCCGCCGCACGTCCCGGAAGGAACCGCTCGGTCCGCTGGGCGGATCGGCGCCGCGCTCCGGGCGGTCACCGGGGGCCTGCCGCCACCTGCCGCGACCGATGGGGGTTGCCAACTGGTTCACGAAGTTTGAACAATCACCCCTGTCCAACCGAATCGGCGAGGGGAAGCGGTATGCGCGCGAGCGCCCAGGCAGAACTCGAAACCGACGAGCAGGCCGCCCCGGTCGTCGAGCCCGCGGTCCCCGAACCACACATGAGCTCCGTGCTCGGCAAGGCGCATCTGGTGCTCGGAGCCTTCTCCTCCGGCTCGACCTGCCTCGGTCTGAGCGAGCTCAGCCGCCGCTCCGGCGTGCCCAAGGCGACCGTGCACCGGCTCGGCACCGAACTCGTCCAACTCGGCTACCTCAGCCGCACCCCGGACGGCTACCAGCTCGGCTGGCGCATCTTCGAACTGGGCCGGCTCGTCCCCGGACCGGCCCATCTGCGGGCCGTCGCGCGCCCGGCGATGCTCGACCTGCGGGCCGCGACCCAGGCCGTCGTCCACCTGGCCGTGCCGCACGGCACCGACTGCTGCTACCTGGAACGCCTCGGCGGCCGCCGGGAGGCCGCCGTCGTCGCGGCCGTGGGCTCGAACGTGTCCCGGCCGCTCACCGTCTCCGGGCGGGTCCTGCTGGCCTACAGCGATGACCAGGAGGACGTGATCGCGGACCTTGAGGCGCAGCGCGCCGACGGCTCTCCGACGGCCGACCGGCTCGACCCGGCCGCGCTGCGCGCCGAGTTGGCCCGGATCCGCGAGCGGCGATGGGCCCAGGAACGGGAGTCGTGCATGCACGGGTACAAGAGCTTCGCCGTCCCGATCATGTACTTCGGCGGTGACCGGGTCATCGCCACGATCTCCGCGACGGTCCCGGCCGACCGCCGCGACGACCAGCAGCTCATCCACGCGCTGTTGGCGACGGCGGCGGACATCGGCCGCGGCCTGAGCCGGCAGAACTCCTCCCGTACGGAGCCCCGGCCGCGTGTCGGCATGGCGGGCTGAGGGGCGGACGACACGCCCGTCGGTGCGGCCGGTTCGGCATCGTCCTTGCGCTCACGTCGGACCGGGGCCGGCGCTCGGTCCGTACGTCAAGTGAGGCTGAACGGCGCCCAGTTGGCGAGGTGGAAGCCGGAGCCCTCCCGGCGCAGCTCGAAGGCGCCGCGGCCGGGAAGGTGGGCGGGGAGCACGAGGGCGTTGGTGTCGGCGGCGCGCGCGAACATGCGCGCACGGCTGGCGCGGGCGCCGTCCTCGTCCTCCTCGAAGCAGCTGTTGATGTGCGGCTCGTGCACCTGGATCGCGCCGTGCAGGAGGTCACCGGCGAAGATCGCGCGATCGCCCCCGGACTCCAGGTGGATGATCGAGGAGCCCGGTGTGTGGCCGGGTGCCGACTCCAGACGGAGATGGGAGTCGATGGTGTACGACTCGTCCCAGGTCCGCACGAGGCCGGCCTCGACGACCGGGGTGACGCTGTCCTCGTAGACGTTCTGATTGCCCCGGCCGAACACGGTGTTGTGGAGGTTCTCCGGCTTCCAGTACTCGAAGTCGCGTTGCGGCATGAGGTAGGTCGCGTTCGGAAACGTGGGAACCCAGTCGCGGCCCACGAGCCGGGTGTTCCAGCCGACGTGGTCGTCGTGCAGATGGGTGTTGACGACGATGTCGACGTCCTCCGGGCGCACCCCGACAGCGGCGAGATTCGCCAGGTACCCGGTGTTCAGGTAGGACCAGATCGGCTGCAGAGGGCGGTACTTGCCGTTGCCCGCGCCCGTGTCGATCAGGATGATCCTGCCCTCGCTGCGCAGCACCCAGGACTGGGTCGCGGCGCGGGTGAGGTCGGTCGCCGGATCCCAGTGGTGCGGCGCCAGCAGCTCGGTGTGGCGCTGCCATTCGTCGGGCCTGCTGTTGGGGAAGAAGACATCGGTCGTCATCGGGGTGGTGTCGGAGTACTCCATGACGCGGTGGATCTGGACGTTACCCAGTTCGATGGTGCTGACCGTCGGTGTTTCGGTCCCGGTCCCGGTCCCGGTCCCTGTCCCGGTCGCGGGGGTGGTGTGAGGAGACATCGCTCGCCTTCGTGGCTCGTTCGCCTGGGGGGCTTTGGACGTCTTCCACCCTGCGGGCGGGGGGTGCCTCGGCGGTATCGGACACCTGACTGCACCTGCGCCGGGCCCGCCTTCGTACGATGTGCGGGAGGTGAAGAGAGCTGGTGGACGACGACGTGGTCAGGGACGCGGAGCTGCGCACACTGCTCGCGGCGGTGCGGCCGCCGCGCCCGGGGACGCACCCCAAGGGCCCGCTGCTGACGGTGGTGGGAGCACCGGGCTCGGGCAAGACCACCTTGGTGGAAGCCGTCGCGGACCGATTCGCCGCGGACGGCGGACGCGTACTGCGGGCACACAGCAGCCACTCCGAGAGCGATCTGGCCTTCTCCGGCCTGCACCAACTGCTGCGGCCGGTCCGCAAGGACATGGACGCACTGCCCCCGCGGCAGCGCGAAGCCCTGCACGCCGCCTTCGGCCTGGCGGAGCCGAGCCGGGCGCCCGACCCCATGCTCATCGGGATCGCCGCGCTGACCCTGCTGTCGGAACTCGGCGCGCGGCAGCCGCTGTTGGTGGTCGTGGACGACGCCCAGTGGGCCGACCGCGCCTCGCTCGACACCCTCTCCTTCGCCGCCCGGCGCCTGGCCGCCGACGAATCCGTGACCCTGCTGGTCGCCACCCGGGACGGCACGCCGCGAGACATCACCGCGCGGGAGGCGACCCTTGAGCTGGTGCCGCTCGACCGGAGCGCGGCGGTGCGGCTGCTGGACCTCCAGCCACAGGTGCCGACCGGGTTCGTCCGGGCCCGCGTCCTCGACCAGGCCGAGGGCAACCCCCTCGCGCTGGTGGAGCTGGCCCGCGCCACGGCCGCCGCGGACGCCGAGCCCGGCCCCGAAGGACCGCTGCCGGTGACCGACCGGCTGGAGCGGCTCTACGCCGACCGGCTGGCGGCCCTGCCCGACGCGACCCGCCGCGCCGTGGTGCGCCTGGCCGCCGCGGACACCGAGGATCCCGCGTACGCGGTGCGGTCCTGGCTGCCCGACATCGCGGACCCGGTGTGGACGCCCGCCGAGGAGGCCGGGCTTGTGCGGCGCGGCGGGGGACGGCTGCGCCACGGCCATCCGCTCTCCCGCCTCGCGACCTACCAGGCGGCCCCCGCGCAGGAGCGGCGGGCGGCGCACCTCGAACTGGCCGAGCTCTTCCGCGAGCAGGACCCCGACCGGCACGCCTGGCACCTCGCCGCCGCCACCTCCGGGTCGAGCGCGCGGGTGTCGGCCGTACTCGAGGCCGGCGCGGAGCGGGCACGGCAGCGCAGCGGCTACGAGGCCGCCGCTCACATGCTGGAGAGAGCCGCGGAACGTCACCCCGACCGGGGCGAGCGCACCCGGCTGCTCGCCGCCGCGACCAGGGCGGCGGTCCTCACCGGCCGACTCGACACGGTCGAACGGCTGGCCGCCCGCACCCGCGCCGGCACCGACGATCCGACGGCCGCGGCCCTCGCGGCCCTCGAGGTCGGCCGGCTCATGGCACTGACCGTCTCGCACAGCGCCGCCTTCGGACAGCTGATGCGCCCCGCCGCCGCGCTGGCGGACAGCGGCGCGCCCGGGGCCGCGCTGGAAGCCCTGGCCGCCGCCGCGGTGGTCCGCTTCTATTCCGGTGACGCGGGCCAGCTGTACGAGATCGAACGCCTGCTGCCCCGCATCTCCGCGCACCCCGCCCCTGCGTCCAGCGAGCGGGACAGGCTCCTGGCGGACTGGGTCGAGACCGTCGCACACCCCGAGGCGGCCCCCGCGCACCTCGCGCCGCGGCTGCCCGCCCTGGCCGCGGCGGCACGCGAGGAGCCACAGACGCTGACCCTGCTCGCCGTCGCGGCCTGGCTGCTGGACGAGACCGAGTCGGCCGCACGGACCTTCGACGACGCCTTCGCCTCGTGGAGGTCGCAGGGGCCGTTGCCGGACGGCCTCGGCGGGGTCGCCGCCCTCGCCTACCTGGAACAGGGGCGGTGGGCGCGCGCCCAGAGCGCCTGCGCCGACCTCGAGGCCGTCGCGTCCCGTGCCGGGCTCGACCATGCCGTGGCCTGTGCCGCCTCGACCGATGCGCTGCTGCATGCCCTGCGCGGTGACGCGGCCGGAGCGCGTGCCCGGGCCGGGCACGCCCTCTCGCTGGTCGACCCGCACGAGAGCCGTTCCGTTCTCGTCCTCGCCCATCGCGCGCTCGGCACCGCCGCCACCGCGGAAGGCGACCACGCGACCGCGTACCAGCACTACCGTGTGCTCTTCGACGACCACGGCAACCCCGCCCACTACCACCTCGCCCACCCGGCGCTGCCCGAACTGGCGGCCGCCGCGGCCCGGGCAGGACACCGGGACGAGGCCGCCCGGATCGTCGACGGCGTCGCGGAGTCCCTGGCGGACGCGGGCGCCCTCGCCCCGCGCAGGAGCGCATTGGTCCAGCTGAGCCGGGCGGTGCTCGTCCCCGTCGACGAGGCCGAGCGGCACTTCGTCACGGCCCTGGACCAACCGGCGCTCGGCCGCCGGCCCTTCGAGCGCGCCCGGGCGCAGTTGGCGTACGGGGAGTGGCTGCGCCGCCGCCGACGGATCGCCGACGCACGGCGGCCGCTCGTCGAGGCCGAGGCCGTCCTCCGCCGACTGGGCGCGCGGCCCTGGGCGGCGCGGGCCCAGGCCGAACTCCGGGCCGCTGGAGCCCACAGCGGTCCGACGGAACCGGACGCCTTCGTGACACTCACCGCGCAGCAACAGCAGATCGTGCGGCTCGCCGCCCTCGGCCTGACCAACCGTGAGGTGGCCGAGAAGCTGTACCTGTCCCCGCGCACCGTCGGCTCGCACCTGTACCGGGCCTTCCCCAAGCTCGGCATCACCGCACGCGCCCAACTCCGGGACGTGGTCGACGCGTTGACCGCCGACACGGACGTGGGCTGAGCCGTGCCGACCCGCGCTCAGCGGGCGGCCGACACGCTTCGGTAGAAGTCGAACTGGGTCACCCCGTGGTAGCCGTAGCTCTCCGGCGGCAGTTCATGCAGCGCGACACCGGCCCGGGCGAGGGTGCCCAGGGTGATGTTGACCTCGACGTGGGCGTCGCGCGCACCGCCGGTCAGGGACTGCCGTCCACGTAATAGCTGCCGGGCTCAACCGCGTTGATCTGGACGATGGTTCGCGCGCGGTCCTTGCCCAGGGCTGAGACCGCCAGGCCGGTCAGGCCCTCAGCGAGAAGGTGCCGGGTCCCGGCGGGGAGGTCGGGGTCGGTCACGGTGACACGAAGGTAGGGCATGGCTCTCCTCGGCATGCACGTACGCACTCGGCTGATCTCCGCCGGTCCCGGCGGCACGGATGATGAAGCCTCACTCGACCTGGCGGCATCGGTCCAACGCATACATGTCATGGCAATGTGAGGCCCAGTCCGCCGTGTCGCAGGCCGTCGCCTCTCTAGAACGCGAGTTGACCGCGCCGCTGCTCATCCGCGCCACTCCGGCGCGGACCACCGCGCTCGGTGAGCAGGTGCTGCCGCACGCCCGTACCGCGCTGGCCGCGGCCCGGTCCGTCGAGCAGCTGGCGGCCGAGGCGGCCGAGTCCATGACCGGCACCGTGCGCCTGGCCGCGACGCCGACGGTGTGTCAGGGGCTGGTCCCGCGCCTGCTCAGGCACTGGAGCGAGGACCAACCCCGCGTCACGGTACGGGTCTTCGAGGGTGACAGCGCCGAAGTCGCGGGCTGGTTGGAGAACGGGACCGCGGACGCCGCCGTCCTGATCGACCCGCCACCGGGCCCCGGCATCCAGCTCGCCAACGACGGCTACCGGGCCCTCCTGCCCCGCGACCACCCCCTGGCGGGCGAGGAGCGTGTGGACATCCGTGACCTGGAGGACGACCCGTTCCTGATCTCGCCGAACGGCTGCGAGTCACGGATCCGTACGATCCACAGCCGGGCCGGCCTGCGCTTCGATCCGACCCACCGGGTACGGGACCTCGCGACCCTGATCAGCATGGTGCAGGCGGGAATCGGCATCACGGTCCTGTCCGAGGTCTCGCGCTCGCTGATCCCCGCCGACCTGGCCCTGCTGCCCCTGGAACCACAGACCGCCCGTCGCCTCGTACTGTCCGGCCCACAGCAACGTCCCTGGCACCCGGCCGTACGCACGCTGGCGGAGTCGGCGGCCACGTACCTCGCCCCGTGGCGTCAGCCGGCGCGGCAGATGTAGATCGGGCCGAGCCAGTGGGTGCAGGTGGGAGTGGGCGTGCTGGGCTCCGGGGGAGTGGTGGGTTCGGCGGGTTCGGTGGGTGTGGGCGTGGGTGTGGGTGTGGGCTCCGTCGGGGTGGTGGGCTCGGCTGTCGGCGTGGGTGTCGGCGTCGGTGTCGGTGTCTGAGCGGGTGGTGCCGCCCGGGTGGCGGGCTCTTCGGTCGGGGTGTCGTCCGACGGCGGCTCGTCCGCCGTGGGCTCATCCGGAACGGACCGCTCGGCTGCGGGCGGGTCCGGGGGAGTGGTCGGGGTGGCCGGCGCCTCCGTGTCCGCGGAGCCGCCCGGCGCCGCCTCGGCGTCGGGTTCGGTCGTGCGCTGCGGCCGGTCCTGTGGTGCAACGGGCTTACGTGAAGCGGTGGTTGAGGGGTGCGAGGACGGGGCCGACGGAGCGCTGTCACGCCCGGTCGGCGTCTCGTGCTGCACCGCCGCCGACCGCTGCGGCGGCACCGAATCGTTGTTCCCCGCGAGCATGAGCCCGGCCGCGACGGCGGCCCCCGCCACCGATACCCCGAGCACCCCGGCCACGGCTCCCTGCGCCTTCGCCCCGCCGGTGAGCGCGTGTCGGACGCCGTGCAGCAGCCCGGAACCGGCACCGTGCCCGCCCGCCGCGGCACCGGTGGCCCCCGCCCCCGCCCCGGCCGCGAGCGGCACCAGGAACTTCCCGGCCCCGCCGAGCACGAAGATCAGGAGCGCCGGACCCACCAGGGCCGGCAGCCGGTCGTTGGCGCGCAGCAGGACCGCGAGCCGCGCCCGGCAGTCGTCGCAGTCGTCGATGTGCGCGAGGAGTTTCTCCGACTGGCGCGCGGACGCGCTGCCGCGCACATGCGCGGGCATCCGGTCCCAGTGACTCTCGCACGCCGGGTCGTCCGGGGTTCCCGGATGCGCCCGCAGGAACGCCTGCCGCATGCCCTCCCGCGCCCGGTGCAGCAGCACGGCCGTGGCCCCGCTGCCCGCGCCGATGCCCCGGCCCACCGCCTCCAGCGGCTGCCCCTCCGCCTCGGCGAGCCACAGAGCCTTCACCCACCGCTTCGGCAGCTGCCCGAGGACCTGGGACAGCAGGTCCACGGCGGAGGCGCGGGCGGCCGGGTCCTGGTCGCCGTAGGCCCCGGAGGCGTACGAACCGTTCGACACCTGCACCGACTCGACGCCGGAGTGCGGGTCGAGGGGTGTCTCGCGCGCCGCACCGCGCCCGGCCGAGGCGGCCAGGTGTCGCACGGTCGTCGTCAGATACGCCGCCACGTTGTCGATGTCGTGCCCGGCCGCGAGGCGCCGCCAGACCCGGAAGTGCGCCTCGGCGACGAGATCGTCGGCGAGCCAGGGGCTACCGGTCAGCGAGCGGGCGTACGCGACGAGGCGAGTCTGTTCCGCCTCGTAGATCCGCGCGTACGCGGCAGGGCTGAGGCCGCCTTCCGTGGCGGCGGGGGGTATCGGCGCGGCGGCGGGGCCGTCGGTCATGGCAGGGGTCTTCCGTTCCGTCCGACGTCGGCGGTGCTCCGCCCGACTGCGGATCGGGCAAGGAGATTGAAGAGGAGTTGACACCGTAATTCACAAATGTCGGATTATGGAGGGGTGGGTGGCGCAGGTCACAACGGTCTTTTCCGGAAACGCCGTAATGCCGCGCCCCGCTGCCGCGTCGAACGGGCATCTGGAACTCGCAGTGCTGAAAGGGGCCTGCCATGCCGACCACACTGCCCGTCACGCTCGAACAGTCCGCTCGCGCCCGACTCATCACCGCAGAGGGTCAGGGCCCCGAGCGCAGCGTCACCGTCACCCTGCGTTACAGGTCCGCCGATCCGCTCGCCCTCCAGCTGGCGTTCCCCGCCGAGGTCACACTCGACGGGGTCGAAGTGACGTGGGCCTTCGCCCGCACCCTCCTCGGCGACGGTCTGCGCGTGCCGACCGGGACCGGGGACGTCCACGTGTGGCCGTGCGGCCGCGCGCGCACCGTCGTCGAACTGCACGCGCCGCAGGGCATGGCCGTGCTCCAGTTCGACACCTCGGCCCTCCGCCGCTTCCTGCTGCGTACGTACGCGCTCGTGCCGGCGGGCAACGAGGACGTGGAGGCCGTCGTCGACCGCGCGCTCGCCGCCCTCTTCGGACCCGACGCCGAACGCTGACGCCGCCGCGGCGCAGGCGCCCCGCCGTGTCGGGCGGTTCTCACGCGGAGGCCACGCCCGCCTCGTACGCGGCGTCGACCAGGGCCATCTTCCGGGGGTCGTCCGCGATGTGTGTGCCCATGTGGTTCATGACGTAGCCGATGCTGATGCCCGCTTCGGGGTCGGCGAGGCCGAAGGAGCCGCCGAAGCCGTCGTGGCCGAAGGCCCGCGGGTTGGGGCCGTACGAGCCGTTCGCGCCGCTCAGCCAGAGACCGAGGCCGATCTCGGTGTCGTGCGCGAAACCGGCGCCCAGCACCAGGTCCCGGCAGCTGCCCTGGCCCTCGCGCACGCGCTCCGCGGCCCGAGCCGACAACACCCGGCGGCCGTCCGCTCCTTCGCGCCCGGTGAGCAGCCCGTACAGTGCGGCGACTCCACGGGCCGACGCGTGGCCACCGGCGGCGGGGATCTCGGCGGCGCGCCACTCGGCGGTGTTCGCGTCGGCGGCGCCGGTGAGCGGGTTGGCGAGGGCGGCGATCGCGACCGGCCGCAACTGGCTGAAGGCGGCGTCCTGTTCGCTGCCGGACGCGGCCGGCGGGTGCACCAGCTCGGCGGGCCGCCGGGTCTCCTCCTGCGGGAGGCGGATGAAGAAGTCGATGCCGAGCGGGCCGGTGACCTCTTGGCGAAGGAACGCGGAGGGGAGCTGTCCGGTGATGCGCCGTACGACCTCGCCGACCAGGAAGCCGTAGGTCATGGCGTGGTAGCCGGAGCGGGTGCCGGGCTCCCACCAGGGCTCGGTGGCCGCGAGGCGCTCGGTGGTCAACTCCCAGTCGTAGAGCCCGGCCAGCGTGTGCGGTTCGCGCAGTCCCGCCAGGCCCGCGCGGTGCGACAGCAGATGGCGTACGAGGACGTTCCGCTTGCCCGCCGCGGCGAACTCCGGCCAGTAGGAGGCGACCGGCGCGTCCAGGTCGAGCGCTCCCCGGTCGGCCAGGATGTGCGCGCAGAGTGCCGTGGCCCCCTTGGTCGTCGACCACACGTTGACGAGGGTGTCCCGCTGCCACGGGCGGGTGCGTGCGGCGTCGGCCCAGCCGCCCCACAGGTCGACGACGGGTTCGCCGTCGAGGAGGACGGTGACGGCGGCTCCCAGTTCGCCGCGCTCACGGAAGTTGTCGTCAAAGGCGGCGCGGACGCCTTCGAACCGCGCGTCGCAGTGCCCGTGGATCCGCGGTGTCGCCTGCTGGGTCATGGAACCTCCGGTTTCTCGGCCGGGTGTCCGTAGCGGGCGTGCCCGGCCGGCCTCTCAGTCCGACGGGGCAGCGCCCCCGCCCCTGCCCTCGTCCTCAGAGGTTGAAGGCTCCGGGCTCAAGAGTCGAGCGGCCTCGCGTGTTCGGCGGGCTTCGGTGCGCGCCTGTTCCGCGTGGGCGCGATGGAAGTCCTTGTGGCGTGAGTTGCCGTGGGCCAGCCGCTCGTGCTGTTCGGCCGACGCGTCCTGGGCCGCGCCCAGTTCGGTCACCAACATGAGCGCGAGTTTCCGCAGCCGCTCCACGTCGGCGGCGAGGCCGCCGGGGATATCCGAATCGCCCACCTGACGGGCCGTGGCGCTCACCTCGCGCTCCACGGCCTCCTGTTCACGCTGGGCACGCGCCTTCGCCCGCGACACGGCACCCTCGGCCCGGTCCAGACGGGCCTGACTGTCCCGGATCAGGTCGCGACTCCGGGCAATCGTCGTGAGCGCCCGTTGAATGATGGCGAGGTCGGCGACGCCGCCCGCCGGGTGGCGCTGGTCCAGCCAACCACCCTGAATATCGAGCGACTTGTCCCGCTGGTCCGCCCGCAGATCGCGGAGGTCGGCACGCCGCTGGCGATCATCGGCGAGCTCATCGCGCCGGTCCGCCACCTCGTCGCGGCCGTCCGCCGTCCGGTCCCGCTCGTCGGCGCCGATCTCTCGTGCGTGCAGTCGCGCACGCTCTTCATCAGCGTGCTCAGCTTCGCCCCGCCGCGCGTCGTCCGCCATGCAGCCAGTGTGCACCCAGGACTTACGTCACTTCACGTGTCATGGGCGCGGTTCAGCTGAACAGATTGCAGCTTGTCGGTGCGGTAACGGACCGGGTTCACATGGACGTTGAGGGCGGCCGCCGCTGTCAGGGCAGGGCCGGTTCCACGTCGGCATCGGCGTCCTCGGTCCCGGTCTGCGCCTGTGGCGGCATCGCGGGGATGAGGAGGGACGCGAGCAGGCCCAGAACGACGAACCCCGCCGCGATGTACCCGCTCACGGTGATGCCGTCGGACATCGCCGAGCGGGCCGCGTCGGCGACCGGGGCCGTGTGCGGGTTCCCGGACAGCGGGCCGATCGCGGCGCCCGCGCTGTCGGTGACGGCGCCGCTGAACTTGTCGGCGGCGGCGCCCGACAGGCCGGAGGAGACCAGGCTGTCGTGCAGCCTGGAACTGAGGGTCGTGAAGAAGACCGTGGTGAGCGCGGCGATGCCGAGCGCGGAGCCGAGCTGCCGGAACGCGCTCTGGATGCCGGAGCCCTGGCCGCCGCTGTCGTCCGGGATGTCGGCGAGTACGACGTTGGTGACCTGGGCGGTCGCGAAGCCGACGCCGATGCCGTAGAGGAAGAGCATCGCTGAGACGGCCCACCAGGAGGTGTCGGGGGCGGCCACGAGGGCGACGCCTGCCAGGCCGACGACTTCGAGCGCGAGGCCGATGCGCAGCTGGATCAGCGGCGACACCTTGGCGGCCATCCCGAAACTGGCACCGCTGGCGACGAAGCTGCCGATGGCCACCGGCACCAGGGCGAGCCCGGCCTGGAGTGCGCTGTAGCCGAGGGTGAACTGCAGCCACAGCGGGAGCACCGCGACGATGCCGAACTCGCCGACACCGATGATCAGGGTGGCGATGTTGCCGCCCCGGAACGAGGCGATGGAGAACAGTCGTACGTCCATCATCGCCAGGGAGGCGTCGCCGCCGCGGGTCAGTGTCGACTGGCGGCGCACGAACAGGCCCAGCGTGAGGGCGGCGAGGATCAGGGCGACCAGGACGGGCGAGGGCCCGCTGCCCCAGGTGAAGCCGGGAAGGTCGAGAGGGTGGACGGTGGCCACCCAGCCGTAGACGCGGCCCTCGACGAGACCGAAGGCGAGCAGGCCGAGACCGATGACGGACAGCACGGCGCCGGGCGCGTCGATGAGTCCCTTGGTCCGGGGCGAGCGGGCCAGGTAGCGCACGACACCGAACGCGACCAGTACGGACAGCGGCACGTTGATGCCGAACGCCCAGCGCCACGAGACGTGCTCGGACAGCCAGCCGCCGAGCAGCGGGCCGAGCGCGGCGGCCGCCCCGATGGTCGAGCCCCAGACGGCGAACGCCTGACCGCGGGCCTTGCCGGTGAAGTTGGCCTTCAGCAGCGCCAGCGAGGTCGGCAGGATCATCGCCGCGCCCGCGCCCTGCAGGAAGCGGGCCAGGATCAGCAGCCCGCCGCCCGGCGCGAGACCGGCGAGCACGCTGGTGGCGCCGAAGACCACGACGCCCCAGGTGAAGACCTGGCGGGCGCCGAGCATGTCGGACAGGCGGCCGGTGAGCAGCAGCAGCGCGGCGAATACGATCGCGTACGACTCCTGGATCCACTGCGCCTGCGAGGAGTTGACGCCCAGGTCCTCGACGACCGATGGCGTGATCACGTTGACGATCGTCGTGTCGACGACGATCAGCGCCACGCCCAGGGCGATGGCGATCAGTCCGAGCCACCGCCTGGTGACTGACGAGTCCCGCATGTTGATACCTCCATGGCGAAGTAATTCCACCATGAAGGTATTGAGGTGTGGGTAGATTGTCAAAGGTGATCTGCGAGTGCGAGTGCGAGTGCGAGTGCGAGTGCGAGTGCGGGTCCGGCGACGCTGATGCAGGGAAAGGGTGGCTGTTGGTGATGGAGGAGTCGGCGCTGGAGGGCGTGGCGGCGCGGCGCGAGCTGTTGGTGGAGGCTCTGAGGGTCTACGGCGGGCACTACGCGGAACTCAGCCGTAGCTTCGCCGCCCATCTCGGCCTGTACTCCACCGACGCGACCGCCCTGTTGGAGATCATCGCGGCCGAGGAGCGGGGCGCCCCGATCTCCCCGGCCCGCCTGAGCAAACGCATCCTGCTGTCGTCGGGAGCCACGACGTCACTGCTCAACCGCCTTGAGGACGCCGGACACATCGTCCGCAGCCGCGAACACAGCGACCGACGCGTGGTCACCCTGCGCAGCAGCCCGCACATCCAAGAGCGCGCCGACGAGTTCTTCCGCCCCTTGGCGGCGCCCATGGACGCCGTCATCGGCCGCTACCCGCCCGAACTCCTCGACCGGTTCCGGGACTTGCTGGGGGAGATGTGCGTGGCCATGGACACCCACCTCACGCAGGTGAACCAGGACGCGTGACGAACGCCTTTCCGGCGGGGCTCGATCCCGGACTTGTGACGCGGGCGCGTCAGGTGATGCCCGCGTTGTTGACGACCGCGACCCTGCCCGCCAGGCGCTTCGGGGTCACGGACGCGCGCGTGTGCGGCGGCGGGCGGCCGGGAGTGGGGCCGGGGTCGCGCCCTCGACGACGGTGTTGGTGAGGGTGCCGACGGCCTCGACCGTGAGGGTGACGGTGTCTCCGGGCTTGAGCGGCGGCGGGGTCTGTTCGCCGCGCAGGCCCCACAGTTCGGCCAGGCAGCCGCCGTTGCCGCAGGTGCCGGAGCCGAGGACGTCGCCGGGGCGCACGACGGTGCCGCGCGAGGCGTAGGCGACCATCTCCTCGAAGGTCCAACTCATGTTGGAGAGCAGGTCCTTGCCGATGGTCTCGCCGTTGACCTCGGCCGTCAGGGCCAGGCGCAGCATGCCGTCCGCGTCCCGGTACGGTTCGAGTTCGTCGGCGGTGACCAGGTACGGGCCGAGCGTGGTCGCGGTGTCCTTGCCCTTGCAGGGGCCGAGGCCGACCTTCATCTCGGCGGACTGGAGGTCGCGGGCCGACCAGTCGTTGAAGACGGTGTAGCCGATGATGTGTTCGCGGGCCTCTTCCGGAGTGAGGTCGCGCCCCTCGTGGCCGATGACGGCGGCGACTTCGAGTTCGTAGTCGAGGACGGCGGAGCCGGGTGGCATCGGGATGTCGTCGCCAGGCCCGTAGACGGCGTACGGGTTGGAGAAGTAGAAGGTCGGCGCCGCGTACCACTGCTCAGGGACGCCACTGGCCCCGTCGACGGACCGCCGGACACCCTCCACGTGTTCCTCGAAGGCCACGAAGTCCCGTATGGAGGACGGCTGGAGCGGTGGCAGCAGCCGCACCTGGGAGAGGTGCGGGCCGGGCGGCCCGTCGAGCGCGGCGGTACCGGCGTCGAGGAGGGGCCGCAGGCCGCCCGAGCAGCGGATCAGGTCGGTGAGGGACGTGACGCCGGGCACCGGGTACAGGGTGCCGTCGGCGGCCACGACACCCACGTCGGTGTGGTGTTCGTGCTCGTACGCGGAGTAGGTGGAGTAGGCGGAGTAGGTGGCAAAACGCATCGGGGCTCCTGGTGCCTCCGGGGATCGGGTGGGA
Source organism: Streptomyces endophyticus (assembly GCF_035798155.1). Lineage (NCBI taxonomy): Bacteria > Bacillati > Actinomycetota > Actinomycetes > Kitasatosporales > Streptomycetaceae > Streptomyces > Streptomyces endophyticus. The sequence continues at coordinate 48,846 of NZ_JAOZYC010000117.1, forward strand.
TCAGACCGGCGGGGCGATGAAAACGCCGCGGTCGGGGTCGTTGAACGACTCCTTGGCGACGAGCTCGTTCATCGCGTTCGCGGTGCCCCACTGGTCGGTGACCTCGGGCTGCGAGAAGTCGTAGACGTGCGGGTGCCAGGTGTCCTCGTCGAGCAGCTCCAACTCGGTCGTGTACTCAACGGTGTTGCCGTGCGGATCGAGGAAGTACGTGAACGTGTTGTCCCCGGCGAGGTGCCGCCCAGGGCCCCAGACCTTCTGGTACCCGGCGCGCATGACACGCCCCGAACCCCGCATGTACTCGTCGAGGCCGCGCATCTCGAAGGAGACGTGGTGCAGCGCGGTGTGCGGGCCCTGCGCGATCGCCATCGAGTGGTGCTGGTTGGAGATCCGCATGAAGTGCATGACCTCGCCCATGTGCGGCGACGACAGGGTGTCCGACAGGGCGAAGCCGAGGTGGCGCTCGTACCACTCCCGAGTCCGGTTCAGATCGGGGGAGTTGAGGACCACGTGGGAGAGCTTGACCGGGATGGCCTCCTTCTCCTCGATCTTGCGGTGCCGACGGACCTCGACGTCGGCGGAGACCTCGATGGTGCGCCCGTCGACGTCGAAGAAGCGGAAGCCGTAGCCGCCCCCGGGGGTGTCGACCTTCCCCGGCTGGGTGATCAACTGAACGCCACCGGCGATGAGTCGCTCGGCGAGCGTGTCCACGGCCGCCGGGTCGGCGGCCCCGTAGGAGACGAGGTCAAGGCGCTTCTCCGCGGCCTCGCGCAGGCGCACCACGTACTGCTCGGGGGAGCCCTCGGCGGCCAGGAAGGAGATCCCGGAGTCCTCGGCGACCCTGGTCAGGCCCCAGACACCGGAGTAGAAGTCGAGCTGCTTGTCGTAGTCGGGCACGGCGAGGTCGACGTGCCGCAGGTGGGTGAGCAGACGGTGGCTCATGGGGTCAGTCCTTCCAGAGACGGAGGAGGGCGGCCGCGGTGCCGCCGCGTACGGCGCGGAGGTCGGCGTCGGACAGGCCCGCCGCGCGCAGCGCGCCGACCGGGTCCTCGGCGCCCATGTCGAAGGGGAAGTCGGAGCCGAGCAGCACGCGTTCCGCGCCTGCGACCCGCACCAACTCCCCTAGTGCGTACGGGTCGTGGACGAGCGAGTCGAAGTACAGGCGGCGCAGGTACGCGCTCGGTTCCCGCGCGCACGCGTGGGCGTCCGTGCGCGCCCGCCACGCGTGGTCGGCGCGGCCGATGTGGGTGGGCAGATAGCCGCCGCCGTGCGCCGCGATGATCCGCAGGCCGGGGTGGCGGTCGAGGACGCCGGAGAAGATCAGGTGCGAGAGCGCGACGGCGTTCTCGGCGGGCTGGCCCACGGAGTTGGACAGGTACCACCGGTCGAGGCGCTCGTCGAGGGTGCAGCCGAAGGGGTGCAGGAAGACGAGCGCGCCGCTCTCCTCGGCCCGTGACCACAGCGGTTCGTACGCCGGGTCGGACAGCTCGCGGCCCGGTGCGTGACTGGAGATCTCGATCCCGAGCAGCCCTTGATCGAGGGCGTGGTCGAGCGCGCGCACCGTCTGCTCGGGATGCTGGAGCGGTACGAGGCCCAGGCCGCGGAGCCGGTCGGGTGCGGCCGAACAGTGCGCGGCCGTCGCCTCGTTGGCGAGTCGGTGGGCCTTCTCCGCGGTCACCTCGTCGGCCCAGTAGTGGTAGTGGGACGGGGACGGGCTGACCAGTTGGACGTCCACGCCCTGGGCGTCCATCGCGGCCAGCCGGGCGGACACATCGGTGAGGCGGGCGAACCGATCACCGATCATCCGGCCACTGACCTTCAGTGCCTCGGGACCGTTGCGGCGGGCGTCCAGGGCCTTCGCCTCGGCGTGGCCCGGCAGGCCGTCCACCAGTGCCTCGATCTCGGGCAGCAGGACATGGGCGTGCACGTCCACGGTGGGGCTCGCCGGCACGGCAGGCACGGTGGACCTGGCAGACGCTGCGGACACATCGGTCACGGCAGCTCCCGCAGCATCGTCATCGTGCGGCCCATGAGGCCGGGCACATCGGCGTCGCGGGCCCCGTCGAGCTGCCACTGGCCGATCTGAACGGACGCCTCCACGACCGGGCGCACCCGCGCGACGCGCCGCTCGTAGTACGCCTGGAACAGCGCGTCGTCCCAGGTGTCGGTGGCGGACAGCATCTGGCTGAGCACCCAGGCGTCCTCCATCGACTGGGCCGCGCCTTGCGCGAGCGTAGGCGGGCAGCAGTGCGCGGCGTCGCCGACCAGGACGACCCGGCCGCGGTGCCAGGACCCCTCGACCAGCATCCGGTCGAACCAGGTGTAGTTGACCTGCGCCGGGTCGGTGATGTGTGCGGTGATCTCCGGCCAGTGGCCGCCGTAGTGCTTCGCGAGCGAGCGCATCTCGTCGGCGTAGGAGTGCGCCGGGATGGTGGTCCGGTCGCGGTTGGCCTCGACGACGTAGGCGTAGAGGGTGGACTCGCCGGTCGGGCAGTAGCCGGCGATGTAGGCCGGTCCGCCGTAGGCGAGGTCGGTGCGGGTCAGGCCGGTCGGGCGCGGGGCGGCGACGCGCCAGATGGCCATGCCGGTGGGCTCGGGCCGGTCGGTGACGCCGATCGCGGCACGCGTGGCGGAGCCCAGGCCGTCGGCGGCGATCACCAGGTCGTAGCGGCCCTCGGTGCCGTCGCTGAAGCGCACGGAGACGCCGGTGTCGTCCTGGTCGAGGGACTCGGCCCGGACACCGAGCCGGACGGTGGCGCCGCCGGCCCGGACCGCGTCGATCAGGATCCGCTGGAGCCGCGGGCGCTGCATGCCGACGGTGGCGGGCAGTTCGTCGCCGCCGGTGCGCAGGTCCTCGCTGACGTGCAGGACGGTGCCGTCGGGGGCGGTGATGCCGACCGCGTCGAAGCCGTAGCCGGACCGCTCCACCTGCTCCCACACACCGAGTTCGCGCAGCACGCGCAGCGCGTTGCCCTGAAGGGTGATGCCGGAGCCCGCGGTGGCGTTCCAGTCGTCCTTGGCCTCGATCAGGTCGACCGCGATCCCGGCGCGGCGCAGCAGGATCGTCGCGGCGTTGCCGGCCGCGCCGCCGCCGACGACGAGGACCGAGCGGGGAATGCTGGGGGTACTCATGAACAACTCCTGTGCTGCGTCGGCTGCTTGTCGGCTACTTGATGGTTATTTGACGGCCACGGGATTGACCGGGGAGCCGACGGCGCCGGTGACGGGCAGGGGCGCGGCGGTGAGCCAGAACTCGTACACGCCGTCCGCCGCGCAGTGCGCGGCGAGCGCGTCCGGGTCCCACATCTCGCCGATGAGCAGGCCCATGTTGGGGATCGCGACCTGGTGCAGCGGCTGGAAGGCGTGGTCGAACTCGTTGGGCCGCACCTCGAAGCCCCAGGTGTCGGTGGCGATCGCGGCGATCTCGGTGCGGTGCAGCCAGCCGGCCGCGGTGAAGGACAGGCCGGGGGCCGGACCGCCCGCGTAGTCGTTCCAGCCCTCGCGGCGGGCGCGGGCGAGCTGCCCGGTGCGCACGACGACGATGTCACCGCGTCCGACGCTCACCCCGTGGGCCTCGGCCGTGGCGGTGAGGTGTTCCTCGGTCACGGCGAACGCGTCGGGCAGCTCGCCGTCGACGCCGATGACCAGGCCGACGTCGAGCAGGACACCGCGCCCGGCCACGTACGGGGCCATGTGCTCGATGCCGGTGACAAAGTCGCCTTCGGAGGTGACGACCTTCTCGGCCGGGCGGCCGTTCCACGCCTTGCCGTGGTCGAAGATGTGGCCCAGGCCGTCCCACTGGGTGGAGCACTGCAGCGGCATGGCGATCACGTCGTCGGCGCCGCCCATGCCGTGCGGGAAGCCCTGGTTGGCGAGGGCCGCGTCGGTGCCGGTGTCGAGCATGGTGTGCACGGGGTTGGTGCGCCGCCGCCAGCCCTTCTGCGGGCCGTTCATGTCGAAGCTCTGGGCGAGCGAGAAGCTGACACCCCGTCGCACGAGTGCGGCGCCCTCGCGGCGCTTGGCCTCGTCGAGGAAGTTCAGCGTGCCGAGCCGGTCGTCCTCGCCCCAACGGCCCCAGTTGGAGTACGACTTGGCGGCGCGGGCGATCGCGCCCTCGGGGTCGGTGCGGTCCAGCGGCGGCTGCTCGGGAATCACGACGCCACCCCCGCCACACACCGGGTGCGCTGCGCGCCGAGCCCGGTGATGGAGCCGTCCATGACGTCACCGTCGCGCAGCAGTCGGCCCCAGTGCATGCCGTTCCCGGCGGGGGAGCCCGTCAACACCAGGTCGCCGGGGAGCAGCTGGGCGCTCTGGGAGGCGTAGGACACCATCCGTGCCACGTTGAAGATCATGTCCTTGGTGGACTCGTCCTGCATGGTCTCGCCGTTGAGCTTCAGGGTGAGCCGGAGGCCGTCCGGGTCGGCGACCGCTTCGGCGGGCACGATCCACGGGCCGAGCGGGGTGAAACCGGGCGCGTTCTTGCTGCGCAGCCAGTCGGTGCCGATCTGCGGCATGTCCCGGCGGAAGACGGTGGCACGGTCGGTGAGGTCGTTGGCGATGGTGTATCCGGCGACGTACTCCAGGGCCTCCTCGACGGACACACCGTGCGCGGGCCTGCCGATCACGGCCGTCAACTCCAGCTCCCAGTCCGGCTTCTCGGCCCAGGAGGGCAGCACCACGTCGTCGTACGGGCCGGTGATCGCGCTCGGCAGTCCGATGAACACGTACGGCAGATCCTCCGCGGCACGCCGGTCCATGATCTCGGCCGCCTCCGCGCGCCGCACGTCCTCGGGGCGGTCGTCGCCGGGCGCCCTGTGCGCGACGTGCAGGTCGATCACGTGCCGGCGGTAGTTGGCACCGGACTGGAACACCTGGCGCGGCTCGACCGGCGCGTGCACCTGGAAGCGTGCGAGCGGCTCGCGTGCGACGGTGCTGTCGGCGGCCAGGGAGCGCAGCCGCGGCAGCAGCGCGGCCCAGTCCTCCAGGAGGCGACGGGTCGTCAACTGTACGTCGTCCAGGGCGATACGCAGGTCCACGACCAGCTCGCCGGGGGTGATCAGCGCGGGGAACTCCGGTCCGCCCGGAGAGGAGAGCGTGGCGAGGGCGAAGGGGCCGGCGAACGGCGCGGACGGGGGAGCGGGATTCACGGACATGTCCTCCTGATTGCGGTGGTACTAATCTGGACCCGCCACCAGTGATCAGGGAAATAGATTCTGTGGATGAGAAGTATCTGTCGGGTGGATTTCCCCTGGTCAGCGCCGCCCGCCCCGGACTCGACGCCGTACAGCAAGGAAAGCCCGTGAATCTGGCCCGCCTGGACCTCAACCTCGTCGTCGCCCTGCGGGCCCTGTTGGAAGAGCGCAACGTCACCCGCGCCGGACACCGCGTCGGACTGAGCCAGCCCGCCATGAGCGCCGCGCTCGCCCGGCTGCGCCGCCACTTCGACGACGACCTATTGGCCCGCGTCGGCGGCCACTACGAGCTGACCGCGCTCGGCCAGGTGCTGCTCGACCGCACCTCCACCGCCTACGACGTGCTGGAGCGCCTCTTCGCCAGCCAGGCCACCTTCGACCCCGCGCAGGAGAACCGCGAGTTCACGCTCGTCGCCTCCGACTACGCGGTCTCCGTGTTCGGCACCGCCCTCGCCCGCCACCTCCACGAGGAGGCCCCCGGCATCCGGCTGCGCTTCACCCAGACCCCGTCCACCGTGGTCGAGGACACGGCGACGCTGCTCAGCACGGTCGACGGACTGCTCATGCCGCACGGCGTCATCAGCGACTTCCCCGCCACGGACCTCTACGACGACCGGTGGGTGTTCCTCGTGTCCGACGACCATCCGGATGTCGGGGGCCGGCTCACCAGGCAGGACCTCGCGGAGCTGCCCTGGGTCACCTACCAGCGCACCTACGACGCCCCGGCCGTGCGCCAACTCGGCATGCTCGGCGTCGAGCCGCACGTCGAGGTCTCCGTCGACAGCTTCCAGCTGCTGCCGCTCCTGGTGGCCGGCACCCGGCGCATCGCCCTCGTCCAGGCCCGGCTCGCCCGGCTGCTCGCGCCCATCGCCCCGGTCCGGGTCATGGAACCTCCCTACGAGGCGGTTCCCCTGCGGGAGGCCTTGTGGTGGCATCCCGTGCACACCCACGACGCCGCCCACATCTGGCTGCGCGAGACCGCCGCCGCGGTCGGTGCACACCTGCCCCGGCCTCCGCACGGCCCCCAGGTCAACGGCACCGCATGAGCCCGGAGTTGGAAGGAGCCGCGCGATGAAGCCGCCCCACCGCGAGTCGGTGCTCTCCCGCGCCGCGCGCATCCTGCAGGCCTTCAGCCAGGACGAACCGGCGCTGACCGTCTCCGAGATCGCCCGCCGCACCGGACTGCACGTGGCCACCGCCTCCCGCCTCGTGGGCGAACTCGTCGGCCACGGGTTCCTCAGCCGCGACGAGGACCGCCGCGTACGGATCGGGGTCCGGCTGTGGGAGCTCGTCGTCCGCGCCTCGCCCACGCTGTCCCTGCGTGACGCGGCGATGCCGTTCATGGAGGGCGTGCACGACGTGGTGGGCCACCACGTCCAACTCGCCGTCCTGGACGGCGAAGAGGTGCTGTTCCTCGAACGCCTCTCGGCCCCGCGCTCGGTCATCAACTACACCCGCGTCGCCGGACGGCTCCCCCTGCACGCCTCCTCCAGCGGCCTGGTACTGCTCGCCCACGGACCGGCCGCCCTCAAGGACCGGGTGCTCACCGGCGAACTGGCCGCCTACACCGACGCCACCCCGGCCACCCCCGCCGTGCTGCGCGCCGTCCTGGCCGAGGTGCGGCGACAGGGCTACGCCTACTGCCCCGGATACGTCCACGACGACGCCCTCGGGATCGCCGCCCCGGTGCGCGGCGCCGACGGCACGGTGGCGGCGGCGCTGTCGGTCATCGTCCCCAACGACCGGAGCGCGCAAGCGATCGTGCCCGTCGTCCGCACGGCCGCGCGTGGTGTGTCGCGCGCACTCGGGGCGGCCGCTGCCCCCGGCACGCCCTCTGCGTGACAGGCCTGCGGCAGCGGAATAGCGGCGGCGCGCAATCCGTCTCTCACTGGGTGAGAAGGCCGTCGCGGTGTGACCGCCGCCACGCGCATCCTGCCTGCAATCCACAGACGGGAGGCGACGACGTGGTCGCACACCACCTGCTGCCTGAGATTGCCCGGGTGCGCGCCAAGGACACCGCCGCGGACGGCGTCGTGGCGCTCACCCTGGAGCGCCCGGACGGCGCACGGCTGCCGGACTGGACGCCCGGCGCCCATGTCGACCTGGTACTCGCGGACGGGACGACCCGTCAGTACTCCTTGTGCGGCGACCGCTGGGACCCGTACACCTACCGCGTCGCCGTGCTGCGCGAGCCCGAGGGGCGCGGGGGATCGGCGTATGTCCACGACCTTCTCGCGGTCGGTGACCCGGTCGGCGTCGGCGGCCCGCACAACCACTTCCCGCTGGCGCCCGCCGACCGCTACCTCTTCATCGCGGGCGGCATCGGCATCACCCCGCTGCTGCCGATGATCCACCAGGCCGAACTGATGGGAATCGACTGGCAGTTGCTGTACGGAGGCCGCACCCGGGCCTCGATGGCGTTCCGCGAGCACCTCACGGACACCTACGGCGAACGCGTGCACCTGCGCCCGCAGGACGAGTACGGGCTGCTCGACCTGGACACCTGGCTGAGCCGGCCGGAACCCGGCACCAAGGTGTACTGCTGCGGGCCCGCCCCGCTCCTGGCCGCCGTCGAATCCGCCTGCGCCGCCTGGCCGCCGCACAGCCTGCGCACCGAACGCTTCACCGCCGCCGCGCCGTCCGCGCCCGTGCGGCAGACCGCCTTCGAGGTGGAACTGCGCCGCAGCGGCCGTACGGTCACCGTCCCACCGGACCTCTCGATGCTGCGTGCCGTACGCCGCGCCGGAGTTGAGGTGCTGTCCTCCTGCGAGCAGGGCACCTGCGGCACCTGCCTGGTCCCGGTGCTCGCCGGGACGCCCGACCACCGGGACGCGGTCCTCGCCGAGCACGAACGCGCCGCCGGGGACTGCCTGTTGCCCTGCGTGTCCCGCTCGCGCTCGGACCGCCTGGTCCTCGACCTCTGAACACCGAGTTCACCGTTTTCCCCGAGTCCGTCCGAGCCGCATTCGTGGAGCCGCCATGTCCGCAACAGCCGCTGTCCCCGCGCCGGTGCCGACCAGCGACGTCGACCCCTTCGCCGCCGAACACCTCGCCGCCCCCGACCCGTTGCACCGGACCCTGCGCGCCGCAGGACCCGTCGTCCACCTCTCCCGCTACGACGTACACGCCCTGGCCCGCTACGAAGAGGTGCACACGGCCCTCGTCGACTGGCAGACCTTCCAGTCCGGTGCCGGGGTCGGCCTCGCCAACTTCCGGCACGAGAAGCCGTGGCGGCCGCCGAGCCTCCTCCTGGAGGCCGACCCGCCCCACCACGACGCCCCGCGCCGCGTGCTGCGCGAGATCCTCGCCCCGCTCGCCCTGCGCCGGCTGCGCGAGACCTGGCAGCGCGTCGCCGAGGAACTCGTCGACACCGTACTGGCCACCCAGGGACCGGAGTTCGACGCCTTCGAGGCGCTGGCCACGGCCTTCCCGCTGCGGGTCTTCCCGGACGCCGTCGGCCTGGGCCCGGACGGCAGGGAGAACCTGCTGCCCTACGGCAACATGGCCTTCAACGCCTTCGGCCCGCGCAACGACCTCGTGCGCGCCGACGCCGACCGGATGGCCGGACTCTCCGCCTGGGTGAACGACCAGTGCGCCCGCGACGCGCTGAGCGAGGACGGCTTCGGCGCCCGCATCTGGGCCGCCGCCGACCGCGGCGACCTCACCCCCGCGCAGGCGCCGCTGGTGGTCCGATCCCTGCTCACGGCGGGCGTCGACACCACGGTGCACGGCCTGGCCGCCGCCCTCTACGCCTTCGCCACGCACCCCGAGGAGTGGCAACGACTGCGCGAGCGCCCGCAGTTGGCGCGGATCGCGTTCGACGAGGCGGTGCGCTGGCAGTCACCCGTGCAGACCTTCTTCCGCACCGCCACCACCGACGTCGAGATCGCCGGGGCCACCGTCCCCGAGGGCGGAAAGATCCTCATGTTCCTCGGCGCGGCCAACCGCGACCCGCACCGCTGGACCGACCCCGATCGCTTCGACCTCACCCGCGACCCCTCCGGCCACGTCGGCTTCGGCATGGGCCTGCACCAGTGCGTCGGCCAGCACGTCGCCCGCCTGGAGGCCGAGTGCCTGCTGACCGCGCTGGCCCACCGCGTGGAACATCTGGAACTCACGGCCCCGCCACGCCGCCACCTCAACAACACCCTGCGCTCCTGGGCCTCCCTCCCGGTACGCATCCGCCGCGCACACTGACCCCGGCGCACGTCACGCAGGCCGCCGCACGACTGGCGCAACCGATTTGGCCAGGTCAAGGTGTGTTCATGTGTACGCGTGTGATCTGGACGCCGGAGGGCTTCCCCGCTCTCTGCGGGCGCAACATGGACTGGAAGTTCGACCTGCACACCGACCTGTGGGTCACCCCGCGGGGGGTGGCGCGTGACGGCGCCCCCGGCGATCCCGAGCCGCTGACCTGGACGAGCCGCTACGGCAGCGTGGTGGCCACCGCCTACGACCGGGCGGTGTGCGACGGCATGAACGAGGCGGGCCTGGCCGCCCATCTGCTGTGGCTCGTGGAGTCCGACTACGGCGAGCGGGACACGTCGAAGGCGGGCCTTGAGCAGTCCCAGTGGGGGCAGTTCGTCCTCGACCAGTTCTCGACGGTCGCGCAGCTCGTCGACTTCCTCGCCGCGCACCCGGTGCAGATCCTCGCCCAGGCCATGCAGAACACGAAGGGCGCGACCACGCATCTGGCGGTCGAGGACGCCACCGGCGACTCGGCGGTCGTCGAGTTCCTCGACGGTGTCGCGCACGTCCACCACGGACCTGAACACACGGTGCTCACCAACTCACCGTCATACGAAGAGCAGTTGGCGAACCTGAAGAAGTACACGGGCTTCGGCGGCGACGCTCCGCTGCCCGGCACGACCGTGGCCGCCGACCGGTTCGTACGAGCCCGCTACTACCGCGATCACCTTCCGCCGCCGCAGAGCGACACCCAGGCCTACGCCGCGCTGCTGAGCGTGCTGCGCAACACGGCCGAGCCGTTCGGCCTCCCCGAGGGCGACGAGCCGAACATCTCCCAGACGATCTGGTCGACCCTGTCCGACCTGACGAACCGGGTCTACGCGTTCGCCTCCTCGTACCGCACCGACATCTTCTGGACCGACCTGTCCCGCCTGGACTTCACACGCACCCAGCGGCTTGACCTGTCGGACACGACACTGGCCGGGGACGTCACGCAGCGGTACGCGGAGGCCGAGCCGTTCTCCTACGCGGAGGCGTGAGGCGGGCTCATCGCCGGCGCGGTCATGTCGAGCAGGAGCAGGGCGTCGTGGTCGGGGGTGCCGGGGTCGGCGGTGTAGACCCCGATGCGTTGGCCCGGGGTGCCTTCGACGTGCAGGGACTGCGAGGTGAGGGTGACGGTTCCGACCTGCGGGTGGTGGAACGTCTTGTGGGCGGGCTTGCGTCCGGTCACTTCGTAGCGTTCCCACAGGCCCGCGAAGTCGGGGCTCTTGAGGAGGAGCTCGCCGACGAGGTTGGTGAGGTCGGGGGCGTCGGGCGCGGTGCCGGCGATGGCGCGCAGGCGCGCGACGCAGGCCGTGATCTGCCGGTCCCAGTCGGTGAACAGCTCGCGGGCCGCGGGGTGCAGGAAGAGGTAGCGGGCGAGGTTGCGCTGTTTCACGGGCCAGTCGTCGAGCCCCGCGTACAGGGCGAGGCCACCGGGGTTCCAGGCGAGCATGTCCATGCTGCGGCTGATGACGTACGCCGGGTTCGGGCGCAGCGATTCCAGGAGCAGCTTGAGGTGGGGGCGCACGGTGCGGCTGGGCGCGGGCGGTGGCTCGGAGACGTAGCGGGCGGCGCGGGCGGCGAGCTCGCGCAGGTGCTGGTGCTCCTGGTCGTCCATGCGCAGGGCGCGGGCCAGCGCGTCGAGGACGGCCGGGCTGGGCCGGGTCTCCTTGCCGCGCTCCAGGCGTACGTAGTAGTCGATGCTGATACCGGCGAGGGTGGCCAGCTCCTCGCGGCGCAGGCCGGGGGTGCGGCGGATGCCGGCGCCGACGGTGAGGCCGACGTGGTCGGGGCTTGTCTGGGTGCGGCGGGCGCGCAGGTAGCGGCCCAGCTCGGCGCCCTCGTTGTGCGCGCTCGTCGATGCTGCCATGGCTCCAGTCTCACCCGATGAGCACCCGCCCCGCAGGGCTGAGGGGGGCCCTGTCATTACCCCTGAAGAGCCCGCCCTGCCACAGGGGCGCAATCCGGGCGAGGGTGAACGAGCAAGACGCCGGCACACCGGCCTTCGACCCCGCCACCACAGGCGCGACCTGCCGGGGCGGGCGAGAGTGAGGGTGCCGGGTACGCCACGGATCGAAAGAGGGCGACATGCGGTACATCAACCTGCGTGACCTGGAGGTTTCGCGGATCGGCCTGGGCGCGATGGGGATGTCCCACGGCTACACGGGCTCCGGCACCGACGACGCGGAGTCGATCAGGACCGTGCACCGGGCGCTGGACCTGGGCGTCACGCTCATCGACACCGCCGAGATCTACGGCCCGTACACCAACGAGGAGCTGCTGGGCCGGGCGCTGAAGGGGCGCAGGGACCAGGCGGTGCTGGCCACCAAGTTCGGCCTGGTCTCGCACGGCGGCGAGGGCGCCTGGAACCTGGACTCGGGACCGGCCAACATCCGCACGGCCGTCGAGGGCTCCCTCCAGCGGCTCGGCACCGACCACATCGACCTGTACTACCAGCACCGGGTCGACCCGAACACACCGATCGAGGAGACCGCGGGCGCCGTCGGCGAGCTGATCGCCGAGGGCAAGGTGCGCGCCTTCGGCCTCTCGGAGGCCGGCCCGGACACGATCCGCCGCGCCCACGCCGTCCAGCCCGTCACCGCGGTGCAGTCCGAGTACTCGCTGTGGACACGCGGCATCGAGGAGCGCGTCCTGCCGGTCCTGCGGGAACTGAACATCGGCCTGGTCCCGTTCTCCCCGCTCGGCCGCGGCTTCCTGACCGGCACCGTCCGCTCCACCGACCAGTTCGACGAGGGCGACTTCCGGCGCGGCAACCCCCGTTTCACCGGCGAGAACTTCCGCCGCAACCTCGCGCTCGCCGACGAGGTCGACGCCACACCCGCACAGGTGGCGCTGGCCTGGCTGCTCGCGCAGGGCGACGACATCGCCCCGATCCCCGGCACCAAGCGCGTCGCCCGCGTCGAGGAGAACACCGCCGCCGACGCCCTCACGCTCACCGGCGAGCAGCTCGACCGGCTCAGCAGCCTGCCGCCCGCCGCCGGTGACACCCACACCGAGGCCCAGGCGCGCATGCTCGAACGCTGATCAACCACATCCCCCGACACCACACCCGATTGGAGTACGCCTGACATGCGTGCAGCCCTGATGTACGGAGCCGGCGACGTCCGCGTCGAGGACCGGCCCGACCCGAAGATCGTCCAGCCGGCCGACGCCGTGGTGCGCACGCTGGCCGCGTGCGTGTGCGGCAGCGATCTGTGGCCGTACCAGTCGATGCCCGCCACCGAGACGGGCCGCCCCATGGGGCACGAGTTCCTCGGCGTGATCGAGGAGACCGGCGCGGAGGTGACCGGCCTGAAGGCGGGGGACCTGGTCGTCGCCCCGTTCACGTACAGCGACAACACCTGCGACTACTGCGCCAAGGGCCTGCACATCTCCTGCCGCAACGGCGGCCGCTACGGGTTCGACGGCGTCGACGGCGGACAGGGCGAGGCCGTCCGCGTGCCGTACGCGGACGGCACCCTCGTCAAGCTGCCGGTGGCCGCCGACTCCGCGCTGCTGCCCTCGCTCCTCGCGCTGTCGGACGTGATGACCACCGGCCACCACGGGGCGGTCACCGCCGGTGTCGGCCGCGGGGACGCGGTGCTCGTGGTCGGGGACGGCGCGGTCGGCCTGTGCGCGGTGATCGCCGCGAAGCGGCTCGGCGCCGAGCGGATCGTGCTCGCGGGACGCCACGAGACACGTACCGAACTGGGGCGCCACTTCGGTGCCACCGACGTCGTCGCCGCGCGCGGCGAGGAGGGCGTCGCCCGCATCCGCGAACTGACCGGCGGCGTGGACAAGGTGATCGAGGCCGTCGGCACCCGCCAGTCCCTGGACACCGCGCTCGGCGCGGTCCGCGACGGCGGCACCATCAGCCGCCTGGGCGTCCCGCAGTACGAGGAGGGCCCGATCGGCCCGGCCGAGTTCATGCGGAACATCACGCTGACCGGCGGCGCCAGCCCTGCCCGCGCCTACATCGAGCAGCTGCTGCCCGATGTCCTGGACGGCACCATCGCCCCCGGCCGCGTCTTCGACGAGACCTTCTCCCTCGACCGGACACCGGACGCCTACCGGGCCATGGCGGACCGCCGGGTCCTCAAGGCCCTCGTCCGCCCCTGACCCCAACTCGCCCGCGCGGCAAAGGACTTACCCCCATGCAATCCGTCACTCTGAACAACGGCGTCGAGATGCCGATCCTCGGCTTCGGCGTCTACCAGATCCCCGCCGACGACACCGAACGCGCCGCCTCCGAGGCCCTCGCCGCCGGCTACCGCCTGCTCGACACCGCGGCCGCCTACGGCAACGAAGAGGCCGTCGGCCGCGCCATCAGGTCCAGCGGCATCCCGCGCGCGGAACTGTTCGTCACCACCAAGCTGTGGATCCAGGACGCCCCGGCCGAGACCAACACCCGCCGCGCCTTCGAGACATCGCTGACCAAGCTGGGCCTTGACCACCTGGACCTGTACCTGATGCACCAGCCCTTCGGCGACGTCTACGGCCAGTGGCGCGCCATGGAGAACCTCAACCGCGAGGGCCTCGCCAAGGCGATCGGCGTCGCCAACTTCTACCCGGACCGGCTGATCGACCTGATCGTCAACAACGAGATCACTCCGGCGGTCAACCAGATCGAGACCCACCCCTTCTTCCAGCGCGCCGACTACCAGGACCTCATGGGCGAACACGGCGTACGGATCCAGTCCTGGGGCGGCTTCGCCGAGGGCAAGAACGACCTGTTCAGCAATCCGCTGCTTGCCGAGATCGGCAAGGAGCACGGCAAGTCCGTGGCCCAGGTGGTGCTGCGCTGGCTGACCCAGCGCGGCGTCATCGCCATCCCCAAGTCCGTGCGAGCCGAGCGGATGGCCGAGAACATCGACGTCTTCGACTTCGAGCTCACCGACGAGCAGCTGGACCGGATCGCCACCCTCGACACCGGCGGCTCCCTGTTCTTCGACCACCACGCCCCCGAGATCGTCACCTGGCTCGCACGGCGCCGCCTGGACGGCTGACCCGCGCACGCCACACCTGGGTAACAAGCGACAGCCGGGGCGTGATTCGCCCCGTGCGACCCCCATAGGATGAACGTCGTACGGTCAAACATGATGTGACGGTGCCGGACGGACAGGACAACGGGGGAGCGATGACCAGCCCGACCCAGGCCCCAGTGCAGGCCAAGGCCGCCCATGAGCCCCACCCGTACATCGGGGGACGCAATGCCGCGCTGCGCGCGCTCGCCGCGTGGCGGATGGAGTGGCCGGGCGCGCCGCGGGTCATCGTCCTGACCGGCAGCCCGGGCACCGGGTGTTCGCGGCTGCTCACGGGGTTCCTGATGCTCTGCGACCCGGAGTACCGCAAGGGGCTCGAACTGGACGCGTTCGACCCGGCGACCGTCCCTCCGGACCTGCCCGCACCCGCGGTGCCGAGCGTCGCCGGGCTCACGGCGGCGCAGACCCTGTGGCTGCTCGCCGACCACTTCGAACTGTCCGCGACCCGCACCGCCGACATCTTCCCCGAACTCGGCCAACTCCCGGCGTCCGGGCGGCCGGTGACGATCGTGGTGCCGGATGTGGACCGGGCAGGACCGGTGCGCGGGGCGGGGGAGCCCGCGCGCGTGGTGCGGGACGTGCTGAAGCCCCTCGCCGCCGTCGAGTCCGTACGCCTTCTCGCCGATGTACCCCGGGAGTTCGCCGACGAGCTGGCCGAGGGCCTGCCCTCCGGCGCGGCCCGGATCATCGACCTCGACGCACCCGAGTGGGCCGACCCCGAAGGCCTCGTGCTGCAGGCCGATGCGCTGCTCAACCCCCAATTCGGCGCCCCGGACCTGCCGTTCACGACCGACCCCGCCGCTCGCCGCGAGCTCGCCGAGGCCATAGCCCGGCACGCGGGCGACGGCGCGGGCAGCCGCCTGACCGTGCACCTCGCCGTACAGTCGATCCTGACGCACCCGGAGGGGTTCGATCCGGCGGATGCCGGCCAACTGCCGGGCAGCGTAGGCGAAGTGCTCGACCTGCACGCCCAGCGGCTCGACGCCCATCCCCGCACCCTGCGGCAGATCCTCGCGCCCCTCGCCCTCGCCGAGGGCGAAGGACTGCCCGTGCACCTGCTGACCCCGCTCGCCTCCGCCGTCGCCGAGCGGGACATGAGCGAGGACATGGCGCGCGGCCTGCTGCTCGCCGCCCCCTTCATCCGCCCCGTCGAGAGGGCCGGCGAAGACATACCCGAGGACATTCCCGAGGGCGAGCGGACGCTCGTGGCGTTGCAGCACCCGGGCATCGGCGAGGCCGTCCGGGCGGGCATCCCTGATGTCCCGGGCGCGCAGGCGCGCATCGCCATGGAGCTGCTGGAGGCCGTCCCCGACCAGGACTGGGCGAAGGCAGGGGAGTACGTACGCGATCGCATCGCCGGGCACACCCTGGAGGCCGGGCTGCTTCCCCGGCTCCTCACCGACCCCAACCTGTTCGCCCAGGCCGACCCCGTGCTGCTGCGCGCCGCGGTGGAGGCCCTGCCCTACGAGGAGTTGGACGCACCGGCGCGCACGTATCTGCGTACGGCCCCGCTGCTCACCCGGACGCAAGCGCCCGCCATGCTGCGGGCGGCGTTCCTGGAGACCGCGTTCGTCGAGGACGGACTGCCGGAGTACGCGGCGGTGTTGCGCAGCGCGCTGCCCGGGCTTCCCTGGCACACGTTGTGGAGTGTGCCGGTCGGCGGGGTCGAGGGTGTGACCGTCGGCAGGCTGCCGGGGGAGCAGGGCCCGCTCGCGGTCGCCGTCAGCGTGGTCCCTCAAGGCACCCCGGGTGCCCACCTGTTGCAGGCAGACGACCCCGGGTCGCCCGCGGTGCTGGTCCACGACCTCACCACCGGCGCCGTCATCGCTGCCGACCCGACCCGGATCCAGCGCCCCTCGGACGACGAGCGCGCCGCCGCACCGCTCGGGTTCAGCCGGGGCGCCGACTACGTACGCGTCTGGCACCGCGGCGAGCAGCAGGGCGACGAGAAGATCGTCACGGCCCTGGTCTCCGCCACGCCCTTCACGGGAACCGACATGTCCCCCGACGGCATCCTCCTCGTCGCCACGGAAAACGGTGTGAAGGCGCTGCGGATCCGCCCGTCGCAGCCCGATACGCCCGACGTACCCGCGCCCCGGGCAGCCGAGCCCGACGCCCGTCCGACCGCCTGACGTCCAACCGGCGCGGGCCGCTAGCCTCGGGGGCGCCCGTGCCGGACCGCCTGCACCCAGGCCCGCCCGAAGACTCGTAGGGAGTTCCCGTGATCAGCCAGGAGCAGGCGCTCGCGACCGCCGAGGGATGGCTCAACCCTGAGGGACAGACGCGCCGTGAGGTGCGCGTCCAGGAGTTCGACCTGGGCTGGGTGGTGTGGGCCGCGGCCCCGCCGATGGAGCGCGACCCGGTCACGGGCAAGCGCAGGCCGCCCGCCACGATCGGCCACTCCTGCGGCGTCGTCGACCGCCGCACCGGCGAGCTGAGCACCTGGCCGTCCGTGCCGGTCGAGGAAGTCGTGCGCATGTACCAGCAGAAGCACGGCGGCGGCCAGGAGACGGCGCCGCCCGCGCAGCCGCCGGTCACAGGCCCCGGCAACACCGCGGTCTTCACCTACGTCGACCCGGCCACCGGCGAGGAGACGAGCCTCGCCGTGAACTCCGCCCCCGGCGAGCCGCACTCCGAGATCCGGGCGCTGGGGGAGCTCCAGCGCCGCGGCGTCCCCACGCAGAACGTGGTCGCGATCCACACCGACCTCAGCTCCAGCCTGCTCCCGGGCGGCTACCCGGGCCTGCTGCTCGGCCGCCGGTTCCCCCAGGCCAGGTTCAGCTGTGCGCAGGAGTACGGCCTGCGGGGCGAGGAGCGCGCGGAGGCGGTCGCCGGGCTGGTCGAGCACGTCGAGCAGATGCACCGGATCGCGGGACAGGAGCCGCCGCCCCGGCCCCACCGGGCGCCGGTGCCGACCGACGTCGAGCCGGCCGAGCCGCTGCGCGATGTCGCCCTGGGCCGCGAGCTGACGGAGGCCTTCGGCGCCGATGACGTACGCCGCTACGACGCCGACGACGTGGCGGGCGCCCCGCTCCCCGAGGCCACCAAGGCCACGCTGACGTGGGCGGGGCTTCCGGCCGACGTCCCGTTCTTCTTCACGGGCGAAAGCTCGCAGGCACAGCTGCCGGGCGGCCTGTTCGGCAACGCCGCCGCGCATCTGCGCGAGATCGGCTCCCAGGCCGGCACCGAGACCCTCGCGTTCCTGGAGGGCCACGTCCGGATCGGCACCGACGGGGTCGCCCTGATGACCGTCCAGTGCACGGGGTCCGAGCTGGAGGGCGAGCCGGTCGGCCAGGTCTGGGCCGTCACACCGGAGAACGGCGCGGGCCGCCGCGTCAACGCCTCGGTGTCCGCCTTCGCCCGCTCCCTGGCTCTCCTGCACACCACGCGCGAGGAGATGATCGCGCTCGGCCCGGTGCTTGCGGGCAGCGCCGTCGCCGACCTCCAGAAGCAGCTCGTCGCCATCGACGCGTCGGCCCTGGACGACCCGCGGAACTGGTGGTCGGTGATCGTCGAGCAGATGTGGCACGGGTTGTTCTGAGCCGAGGGCGAGAGATGAGCAGCGCCGACACGATCGGTCCGTGTCACGGCATCCAGCGGAACCTTCCGGGGCCAGGAACGGGCGGCGGGCAGCTCGGCCAGATGCCCGTTGCGGGCCCTTCTTCGGCTCTGCCGAACAGAGCGATCAGGTCGCTGTAGTGCGGAGGCGGAGCATCGACGGGCCTGCTCGGCCTCGCCACTCCCAGGCCGGCTACTCGGGTGGCAGCGGCTGTCGTTCCCCCGTCTCGAACAGGTACTGAAACATCTCGCACAGGTAGGCGTGGAGTGCCTCTTCGCTCGCGAACTCGATGTCGGTGATTCTTTCGTAGTCGGCTGTCGAGAGTTCGCCGTCCGTCAGTGCGGACTTCAAGCCTTCTCGCACGGCGGCGACATATTCGGGCCTGAACGCGTGCAGAGTGCGGCGCAAGGATCCACTGGTGTCGAAGGCCTGTTCATGGTCGAGGTACGCCCTGAGGAACTTTTCGAGTTCTCTGTTCACCGGTCCTGGCCGTTTCGGGGCGACATCACGTGTTGTGGAGTACGTACGACCAGGCGGGCTGCTTTCCGCCCGTTTCGCTGACCTCGGCCAGTGCGCCCACTACCCAATAGGTGGCCTGCTGGCGCTCGGCACTGGTCGGGGGCGCGAGGTCCCGTGAGCGCCAGCCGGTGACGAACACCGCGACCATGGTGAGGAATTCCTCGAGGCTGTCCGCGACGGGAAGGCCGCCGAGGTGGTCCTCGCCCGGCTCGGTGGGGACGCGCAGGACGTGGCCGGTGGGGCCGTCGATGACGAGCTTGCCGCCCACCCACTTGCCGATCTGGAAGAAGGGGCCGCTTTCGGTGACGGGGTCGATTCCCTCGGGCCAGGAGGGCCGTTCGTCGAGGATGCCCATCTCCCAGTTGCCGAACGGGAAAAGCCCCATGGCCCCTTCCTTCATGTACGGCAGGCCGAATTCCAGGAGGAGTTCGCGCGTCGCGGGATCGGTGAGCCGGTCCGGCAGGTCCTCGGGCTGGATGGGATAGATCAGGTCCTCGCCGAACACGGTGATGAGGTCCTCGTGGCTCGGGGCCGGCGCGTCGATCGGGCCGCACGGACCCGCGTCCGTGTAATCACTGCTGAGAGGGAGCGCGCGGGCGCCGAAGCCGGAGATGTCCACGCCGGCCGTCGGTTCGACGGCGATCAGGCCCAAGTCGCCCGCGAACAGCGTGACTTCCCCTAGGTCCAGCGGAGGGCAGGGCAGCATGAAGGCGCGGCCGTCCCGTCGCGGGGACGACGCGGCGAACAGCTCGCCGGTCAGGGCAGGCGCGGCGGCGCCGCTCCCGGACGCCGTGGGCACGGTGAGATCGGCGCGATGCTCCTCCGGAATCTCGTCGTCCTCCCAAGGCTCCGCGAGCTGCTCTCCCGTCTCCATGTCCCGGACCGAGACGTACAGCAACTCGTCCTCGTTCACTGTCCGCTGCTCCAGAGCGGCGACTGCGGGCCGCCCCTGCCAGCGCACCTCCGCCAGAGCAGCCAACCGCCCCGCTTCAAGAAAGTCCGCGTGCAGGCC
The DNA here is from genome assembly GCF_035798155.1 of Streptomyces endophyticus. Lineage (NCBI taxonomy): Bacteria > Bacillati > Actinomycetota > Actinomycetes > Kitasatosporales > Streptomycetaceae > Streptomyces > Streptomyces endophyticus. The sequence continues at coordinate 68,397 of NZ_JAOZYC010000117.1, forward strand.
GCCCGGTGGCCGCCACTTCGTCCACTTGGCCTGCCAGGGCAGGGCGACACCGGAGGAGGCGACAGCCGACGCGAACGCGCGGTCGTTGCGCGAAAGAGCCATCAGATGCAGCCACGAAGCCCACTCCGTCTGATGCCGCGGGACGACTCCCCAGCCCCACAGGTGAATGGCGTCGGCGGCGGCCGTGTTTCCGGGGATGTAGAAGGTGATGCTGCGTGCCGCGTCCATGAGTGCCGTCTGCGGCAGCTGGGCGACGACACTCCCGTCCCGGAGAAGTTCCTCGTACGTTCCCGCCTGCACGGCGTGCATGGCGAGCCCCGTGGCCGCGTACAGGCCGACGGCACCGCGCCGGGCCCATCCCTCGGGGTGGCGAAGGTCGGGAGCCGAACGCGTCAGCCAATCCACCACATGCCCATGGAGATCGCGGAGTTCGGTGGCTCCGACCTCGGACCCGACGTCCCGGCGCACCTTCTCGGCCAGGCCCTCGTCGATGAAGGAGACCCCGAGCGGACCGAGCCGGAGAACACCGGACTCTTCCCGCGCGAGCGCGGCGAGTTCGTCCTCGGACGTGGCTTCACCGGCCAGCGCCGTGACCAGTTGGGCCCAGACAGGGAGAGGTACGAGACGGGGCTCGGCCAGGGCCAGGGCCCTTACGGCCACCGAGTCCGGCGCCGCCGTCGGCTCGGTGGCGGGCGCCGAGACCCGGAACACCGTCCCGGAGTCGGTATCCGTGGGCAGCAGCCGCGGAACCACATGGACCAGCACGGTCAACTTGCCGCGCGCCAGCCGCGGGAGCGTCCGGGTCACCAACCGCTCTGCCTCGTACGAGCGTCGGGTCGGACCGGCACGGTGGGCGTTGACGACCAGCAGCAACCGCTCCTCGGGCCAGGCGCCGAGCGCGAACCGCCAGGCGCCCTGCCTGTCCGCGGACAGATCGACTCCGAGCGCCGTGAGGGCCTGCCGCATGACCTGTTCGGCGGTGAGACCGGTGGCGTCGACGACGACACTGCCGGGCACGCGCTCGTGCGTCGCGCGGACGACTGCCGAGGAGTCGTGGCTGTCCGCCAGGGCGAGGAAGGCGACGCGCCCGCCACGCCCGCCCTCACGCCACCATGCGCCGACGCGGCCTGCGACCTCCTCCTCGGGGATTCCGGGGTTTCCGGAGGTGTCGATGGTCGGCTCGGGCACTGTGCCCCTCCCTGGCTCGTGTCGGATCCCTGGTCTCAGGCGGAACGGGACGGCCTGATCCGCTGGATCATCCGGTCGATGAAAGCCGCCGCTTCGATCTCCGGGATCTCCACGTGGTCGGTGTCATTGTGTCCCAGCGCGTACAGGTCGAAATAGTCGGTGGGCTCCCAGCGGAGGTTTCTGCTGAAGGCCTCGTCGCGGGTGACGGGCTCCCTCCCGACCGCCCGACGACGCATCAGCCCCAGCGGCCGTTCCCTCGGGAAGCCCTCGTCGACCACCGCGAAGTACGTGATCTTCCCCTTCGCCTCGGAATCCAGGGCATCGAGCGTCGCCGTGGTCATCGTCAGGAACGGCGGAGCGGCGATGGCCGTGTCGAGACTCCAGCGGGGCAGGCTCACGCCGTTGAGGTCGATGGCTTGATCGACGTAGAAGCCGCCCCCACGCCCGTACATGAGCAGCAAGGGCTCGTACGGCTCCGGGAGACCGGGCAGGTCCGTACGCTCCTGACGGCGCAGCTCCGCCCAGCGGACAGCGCCTACCACGGTCCGCTCGACCGAGTTCGGACCGATCCCGCCGCGCAGGAACGCGTCGAGGTCGCTAGCGATGTCCGGGGGCAACTGTACGGATGCGTCGACGTGTTCAGCGATGTCGAAGAAGGGCCAGACGCTCTCGGCACCGTAGTGCCGGGCCCACTGGGCGGACCTGCGCAGATATTCACGCATCAGGAGAGCGCGCGACCGCGAGTGGTCGAACGCCACTGTCCAGTCGTCCCAGTTGATGGCTCGGAGGCGACTGAGTACCCCGCCGGCCGACAGGTTTCCGGTCATCGGAGGTTCACGCCCTTCGCTCGCAGTTCCCTGACCACAGCCTTCATTGTTTCATCCAGATTGGACCGGCCGACGAGCTGAGAGCATGTATGTCACGTTGATAGAGGGGTCTGCGGGCCAAGTCGGCCGCGGCGAGCGCTGACGGCACACCGCAGGCACGCGCGCAGGCACTCGACGACACCGTCGTCGAGCCGATGACGGACCCGGTCGCACCGGATGGCGACGAGCCGGAGCCGGGATCTCGCTCCCGAGGGCCCGGAACTCCCCTTCCCCGAGCGGCTGATGGCCGCGTAGCCGGGGCAGCCGCACCGCTCGATCACCCCGGCTGTCCGCCGAGGGGCGGGACCGAGGTATCGCCTCCGGCGTGATCCGGACCATGCGACCTGTGGAGCTTGGCCCTGATGCGGAGGATGAACCGGGTGGCTTCTTCCTCGGTGATCTCGACGTGGTCGTCCTCGTTGTGGCCCAGCTCGTAGCGGCGCAAGTACTCCGTCGGTTCCCAGCGCAGGTTACGGGTGAAGGCCTCGTCGCTGAGTGACTTCCCGGCTCGGCGTCGGCGGACGATGCCGGCGGGTCGTTCGCGGGGAAATTCGTCGTCCACGCGGGCGTAGTAGGTGACGGTGCCTGGAGGGGAGTTGAGCACGCTGACGGACGCCCCACGACTGTTCAGCCACAACTCAAGCTCAAGTCCCGCGAGTTCGCGCTCCGCATCACCTTCGCCGAGGCGGGCCGGACCGCGAATTTCACCAGTGAGGCCGGTGACCACGGTGCTCTCGTCGAGTGCGACATTGAGTGTCGCATTGTGCGCTGATGCCCCGGTGAGGTCGGCGCCGAGCAGGGACACTTCCTGGAACGCCGCGCCGTCGAGCACCGCGTGACGGAAGGATGCCGATCGCGCATCCACCTTCCAGAGCTCCGCACTGCCGAGATCGGCGCGCGTGAGATCGGCGCCCCGCAACCGTGTGTCACGGAAGTCGACCTTCACCAGCGACGCCCCGGTGAGGTCTGCGCGGTCAAGTACGGCGTCGGCGCTCTGAGCTCGGTACAGATCCGCTTCGACGAGCTTCGCGTCGGTGAGGTCGGTGTCGAAGAGTGTCGCCAGCGCGAGGTCGGCGCCCGACAGATCGGCGCGGGACAGGTCGAGTTGAGAGGCATCCAACGTCGTCTCGTCGTCGCTCGCCTCGCACCAGGCCAGCAGTGCCGCCGCACCCGTGGGATCGGTCGGCATGACCCGCACTGTTCTGCTCACATCACGGGTACCAGACAACTCGCTCACTCCAGCCGTTCTGTTCGATGATCTGTGCCAGGTCGTCGATCGCGGCCTGATTCGCATTGCGCACGTCGAGGATAACCGCGCGATTCTTGTCGACAATCTGCTCCCGCAACTTGTTTACCCACGCCTCGTTGTTTGCCGGGTCATAGGCTTGTTTGTAGGGGAGCGACCGGTCTCGGACGTTGTTGTACGGAGGCCAGCTGGAGTGCACGCCCTTGATGTCGTAGTACTCCTGAGTGCTGGGAGAGTACAGATCGCCCTGGTTCGCCGCCGGAGGCCGCTGGATGTCCTGCGGGACAGTGCCGTTCTCGCGCAGGTCGAGGGCGACCCGGGCTTCGTCCAGTTCGGAGGGCTTGACCTTGCCTCTGTGGTCGGGATCCTGCTTGAGTTGATCGAAGTCATCCTGATACTGCTGCTCCAGCTCGTGGAGTCGTTCGGCGGACGCCTCGCGCTCAGCGGGAGAAAGCTCGGACGGCGGGGCGTTGCTCTGGACTGTGCCCGGGCCGTGATGGCCGGCAGGAACATGAGGGTCGTCCGCAGGTGAGTCGGTGGAGGCCAGGTCGTCCGCCACGTTGATGGCTTCTGTTCCCTCCGGTACCGGCACTCTCCCGAAGACATCGTTCTGCGCGGCACGGATGGCTTCGCGCTCTGCCTCGGATACGCCCGGCAGGCGCCCGTTCTCGTAGAGAACATGTGTGTCCATCTTGGCCGTGAAGCTCTCGGGCGTATGGAACTGGACCTCGAAGACCTTGCCGGTGTCAGGGTCGAGCCATGTCGAGTTGATGCCTTTGTAGCCTTCGGATCCCCAGGTGTTCTTGAACGTGACGTTTTCGAACCCTTGGTGGCGAAGGGTGTCAACTGCCTGCTGCACGCCGTGCGTGTAGTGAGAATCAGGGAACTCGACCGTGTACCGAATGGAGTCCTTGACCTTGCCAAGCGCCGACTGCGCTGTCCGGTCGGGTTCATCAAGCATCTGCGTTGCCAGCTTGCGCTTGAGGGAATCCTCGCCCTTGAGGCGGTAGTCGAGTCCCGTCAGGCGCCCGTCGTCGACGTTGTGCGCTATCTGCTGAAGAGTTTCGGTGATCCTCGGTTCGGCTGCGGCCGACTGCCGCAGGAAGTCGTCCGCTGCGGCGTTCTCGTCCGGCGTCAGCCGCAGGCCGTTCTCGCCCTCCCAGGAGCCGTCCGGCAGATTGCCGCGCGGGCCCTCGGGGAGCGTGTCGTCGCCGGGCAGGTCGTGCCCGTCCGCCGGCGTCGCCTGCGGCTGCTGCGCGTCGTCGTCGGCCGGTCGCTGCTCGCCCGCCGGTGAACCGGGCTGTTCGCCGTCGGGAGGCGGGGTGGTGCCCGCGGGGTCGGCCGGCGGGCGACGGTCCGCGCCCGCCGGGTCCGGCGGAGGTGTGCGGTCGGGGCCCGTGGGGCCGGACGGGCCCGACGGGGGTGCCTGGGCGGGCTGTGTGTCCTGGTCGGGGCCTTCCGGCGTGGACGGGACCGGCCGCTGAGGAGCCAGCATGTCCACGAGGCCGCTGATGAACTCCCGGTGGTCGTTCATCTCCGCGTCCTGGACCGCCTGGCTCGGCGTGCGGTACTGGCGCATCGTCCGGTTGATGTCCCGCTCGGAGGCGTCCAAGTCGCGCAGCCTGTCCGGCTCGGCCGCCTTCAGGTCCTTGACCTCCGGGTCGGCTCGATAGGTCGTGCCGTAGTAGACGGGAACACCGTCCATCGCCCGGCAGTTCTGGATCGTCCTGCTGCAGTTGGCGTGGCCGGTGGGATGGCTGGTCACGGTGCCGTCGGGATGGGTCTTCTTGCTGGTGGGCAGGCCACACGGCTCACGTTCGGTGAAGAGGCCCTTGATCTTGACCTGGAACTGCTCCCCCCGGTTCTCGTTGAGCTGGTCGATCCAGTTCAGGATGTGCGACTCGGAGTGCGCCGAAGGGGCGCCGTCCACGCCGGCGGGAAGCGACGAATCGACGATGTAGTGACTTTCCCCGGTCTTCGGATCGAGGACTTCCACGACCGCGTAGTTCTTGCCGGAGAGGTCGGGCGAGTTGACGTCCGTCGCCGCGATCAGATTCCTGAGGCTCTGTACGTCCGCAGGGGGTGCCCCGTCCGGACGCGAGGAGAAGTCACGGCGCCAGGCAGCCGCGGATTCGTGGAAGTTCCCGTCGCCGTACGCGTCGTTGTTCGCGGCCGGGTCGGGGTTCACGCTGACGGCGTTGTTGGCGTGGAAGGACTGGCTGATGCGAGCGATCGCGGCGATCGCGGCGTACCGCTCGCCGTCGTTCATCTGCGACCACGCCGGATCCAGATTGTCCCGGAGATGACTGTCGGTGAAGCTCGTCGGCGGCATCGAGACGTCCTGATGCGCCTCCATCGCTGCCTTGTGGGCGGCCTGGGGCGCCTCGAGAGCCTGCTCGGCCGTGGCGAGCCGCTGCTGCGCCGTAGCCATCCTGGCCTCGGCCCTCGTTGTCGCGGCGGGAGTCCTTGCCCTCGCCAGGGCGCCTTCCGCCCTGGTCCGAGCCGCCTTGGCGTCGGAGACCTCCTTGAGCGCCCTGTCGTAGGCGTCCCGGGCCACCCGCACCTCGTGCGCGGCCAACGCGTGTTCCTGGCGGCGCCTGACGGACTCTTCCAGCAGGTCGGACAAGGGCGACCGGGGCGGGTCGCCCACGGGGTCGGCCCACCGCTGCAACTGCTGCTGGACCGGGTCCATGCCGATGCGGTGGACATGGTGCGAGTCCCGAAGGCTTGCCTGCGACGTGTCCGGAGGGAGGTTCGCGTGTGCCTGTGCCGCTGTCTCCGGGGAGGGGAGGCTCTGGTTGCGGTCCGCGCGGGTGGCCTCCGCGCTGGGGTCGTTGGGATCAGGGGTTGAACCGGCCGGGCTGTGGGGCGCGGGTGAGGTGCGGTTCTGGTTCTGGTTCTGGCTTGGGCCTTGGTTCTGGTTCTGGTTCTGAGCGGTGGGTTGGCCGGTGGTCTGGAGGGGGCGGCGGTTGGCGTCCAGGGGGATGGCGAAGACGCCGTTGTTGCCGTTGTGGAGCGGGGTGGTGCTGGTCTGGCCCGTCTGCTGGTCGGCGTAGACGATCTGGCCGTTGTGGTTGACCACGTTCCAGGCGTGGGCGCGGCCGTCGGCGTTCTGGGTGATGATCACGGCCTGTGAGCCGTGGCCCTCGTTGAGGAGGGTGGTCTCCAGGTTGTTGTACGCGTCGCGGCCGTCGCCGAAGTCGTCGAACTCGGCGCCCAGGGTGCTCTCGATGCGGTCGCGGCCGCCCGGCTCGGGAGTGTCGGCCGCGGTGCCGTCCTCGTTCGGGCTGCGGCGGGCGGCGACCGTGGGATTGCCCGCGTATGAGTCGGTGAACGCCAGTGCTCCGTCGGGGCAGTTGACGTCGCGGCCGGAGTCGTCGGGGTTCTGGCCGCGGATGTCGTTGAGCCAGGAGCCGTCGCGCGGATCGGGGGCCTGCTGGAACGAGCCGTCCTCGTTGCGCGGGAAGCGTTCCTGTTGTGCGCGGTTGTCGGCGTCGCTGGGGTTGTCGTAGCCGTCCGGAGGGCCGGAGGGGCGCGTTGCCGTGGACGGGGTCGGTTCCGTTGAGTCCGGGGAATTCTGGGGGGATTGGGAATCCTGGCCGTCTTGCGCGTCTTGGTCGTCTTGCGCGTCTTCGTCGGTGTCGGAGGGCGTCCCGTCAGTGGACGGTTCAGGGGGCGGCTCGGTGGACGGCTCGGTGGAAGGTTGGGACGACTGGGTGTCCGGGGTGTTCTCCGTGGACGGCTGAGGTGTCGACGGTGTCAGGAAGTACGGGGTGATCGGATTCCGGTCGGCGTCCAGCGGGGTGTAGAAGACCTCTTGGGCGCCCAGGTGGATCGGGTTCTCGCTGACGACGCCCGTTTGCGGGTCGACGAACAGGACCTGGCCGTTGTGGTTGACCGCCGCGAAGGCGTGGCCGCCACCGCCGGGCCAGTTGACGCCGATCACGGCCGCCGAACCGTGCCCGGCCTGCGACAGCTCGTGGGCTATTCGCGCGTACGGGTTGGGGTGGTCCTTGCCCGCGTACGTGCTGGGGGCGCCGGCCCAACGTGCTTGGTTGTCGACCGAGTCGCGCTCCGCGGAGAAGGTGTTCAGGCTGCCGTCCGCGTTGACGTCCAAGGTGCGCGGGGCGGACACCGTCGGGCGGCCGAACCATGTCTCGAGGAACGAACGGGTGCAGTCGGCGCAGTTGTTGGACCGGCCGGGCACTCCCGGGCCGCCGTCGTTCTGCAGACCGGCCCAGTTTCCTTGCCGCGGGTCCGCGAACACCTGCGGGGTGCCGTCGGGGTTCCTCGGGTGGGCGTTCTCCAGGTCCTGCTGATGGGCGGGGTCGGGTGTGGCCAGGCCTTCGTGCGGGATGTTCAGGTCGTCGCGGATGTCCGAGAGGTTGTCCGCCTGGGATGTGGGCGGGGGCGTCGTGGGCTGCTGGTTCTGATCGGGCGTCTGGTCGGCGGTGTCCGGCTGTTGGTTGTCCGGCTGTGGGGTGTTCGGCTGTTGGTTGTTCGGTGCCGGCATCCCCTGGTCGTTCGGTGTGGACGTGGGGGACTGGGGCGGTGACTGGTGGTCCGTCGGACGGTTCGTTGGCTGCTCGCCGCGGGGCGGTGTGGTCGGACGGCTCGGTGTCTCGCTGCGCGGTGTGCTGGTGCGCGGCGGCGACGCGGGGCGGTTCTGCGGGGTGTCCCGCGATGGCGTCGCGGGCCTGGAACTCGGCTGATCCGTACGCGGCGTCGTGGCACTGGGCGTGCTTGCCCGCGGTGTCGTCGTGGGGCCGCTTGCAGCCGGTGCCTGGGTCGGGATGGGGCCGGCCGTCGGTGGCGGCATGGCGCCCGGGGCCGGCGTCGAGGGCGCCGCGGAGGACGCGGCTGCCTGCTGCGGGACGCCCGCGTCACCGGACTGCGCATGGGGAGCGGGGGGTGCCGCCGTGGCGACGCCGCCCATGAGGTCGATGTCCGGGTCGCTCGGGTCGCCCGGGTCGTGCGGGGTCGGGGACGACTGTGACGGCGCGTGGCCCTGACCGGGACCGGCGTGGGAGGTGGGCGCGTTGCCGGGCATGGCGCCGCTCGGCATGGAGGCGCGGCCGCCGCTGCCCTGGCTCTGGTTGTCGTTGTTGGTGCCGTCGCCGGAGCCGTCCGGCGTGGGGCCCTGGGCCTGCGCGGGCATGGTGGAGACCGAGTCGCGGTCGACCTGGTGCGCACCGGGATCGGGGCTGGAGTTGTCGGGCGCCGGGGTCGGCGCGGCCTCGGGCGGCGTGGACGGCGAGGGCTCGGGACTGCGCTGGTCCGGGACCGACGCGCCCTGGTCCGGGGCGGAGGTGCCGGCGCCTTCCGGGCGGCTCGGAGCAGCGCTGTCCGGAGTGGTGTCCGGCGTCGGGGAGGTGCTGACGTCCGGCGTGGTTCGCGTGCTCCCGTTGGGCGACGGGTCGGAGGACAGGGACGGCTCGTTACCCGGCGGCGTGCTCGGCGGAGCGTCCGGCGTGCTGTCCGGGCGGGCGGAGTCGGGGGTGGTGTCCGGAGCCGGTCCGCCCTCGACGTCCGGCGTCGTGGCAGACGGTGTGGACGACTCTGGAGCTGAGTCCGGAGAGGAGGAGTCGCTGCCCGACGGTTGGCTGATGCTGTCCTGGTACGCCTGCGTGCCCACGTCGAACGGACTGGGCGGCTCGGAGCCACGGCTCGGCGCGGGCGAGGACGACGAGGAGTCGGACGAGTCTGCGCCGCCGGCCCCGTCCGTCCCGCCGCTCGGCGCCGTACTCGGGGAAGAGGACGGCGGACCGCCGATGTCCGGTGCCCTGCGCCCGGAGTCGCCGCCGCTCGAACTCGTCGAGCCACTGGTACTGGTGGAGGAGTCGCTCGACGAACCCCCGTCGCCCAAGGGTGAGTTGGGCGAGCTCGAAGAATCGCTGGAGCTGGGGGAGTTGCTGGACGAACTGCTGTCGCCGGACGGCGAGTTGCCGCTCGACGGCGACCCACCGGAGGACGAATCGCCGGAGGACGACCCACCGGAACTCGACGAGCCGTCACCGCCAGAGCTCGACGAACCGTCGCCGCCGTCCCCGTCGCCCCCACTGTTGGTCAGTCCGCCACGAGCTCCGTGCCCCGCACGGGACCCCGCGCCGTCGCGCAGGGACTCGCCGAACGTGGAGCCGGAGTTCTCCAGGGCGCTCTTGCCCTCTTCGTAACCCGTCTTGGCGGTGCGGCCCAGGTCGTAGCCCGACTGCTTGCCGAAGTTCTGCTCGACGGTCTGGGCGACCACGTCGGAGATCATGGCTTCGAGCGCGGAGACGAAGGGTTCCTTGGTGGTCTCCAGCACCGCCTGCAAGATCTGTTGGGCGATCTCCTTGAGGAGTTTGCGCAGGATCATGCGCGTGGCGGCGGCCGCGCCCATCGCGCCGATCTCGGACAGGCCCAGGGTGAACGGGGCGGCGGCCTGGGCCGCGGCGATCTCGAGCGCCAGGATGACCAATTGGGCGATCACCGCGATCTTCAGCCCGATGATGAGCATCGCCGCGGCGTCCATGCAGATGGCGATCAGCTCGGCGCCCTGGCGGGCGTCGTCGAAGTAGCCGGATCCTCCGGCGAACTTCTCCCAGGTCTTGTTGAATCCGTCGATGGAGTCCCCGGCGTTCTCCGCGAGAACGTTGCCGGCGGCGGTTAAGCCGCGGGACTGGAGTTCCGTCACATCGGCGGCGAACTGGCGCCAGGTATTGGCACACTCCATCATTTTGTCTTCGTCGCCTGTGGGCCAGTCGAAGCCGCACATCTCGAGAAGCCACTCAAGCCCGTTCGGCAGCATCAAAGCCACGACGAAGACCCCCGTTGTCCCCATGTAACTCGTGTTGTCCCGGCTTTGTGCGCCGGCCCCCTTCGCGCCTCACCTTCGGCGCGGCGTCATGCTCATGCCAGAGACTATCCAAGGGTCCATCGGGACCCTCAACTATCCCGTGTCACAGTGCTGTTGCAGACAGGCGGTCGCCTCAGCCGCGGGCTCGGCGCATGCTGCGGTAGAGGTCGATCGCGGAGTCCGGCGGGAAGTTGGGGACGTAGGTGACGGCTCCGTCGGCCTTGGAGATCACCATGTGGCTGCCGCCCAACGGCGCCTGAGTGCCGGGCGGCGGCGGGGGCATGACGGCGTGGACGAGGAAGCCGATGTCGAACTCCGCCACGTGCAGCGGTGCCGGGTTTCCTTCGAGGTCCAGTACTTCGAAGCGGGACCGGGCAGCGGCCAGCGCCTCTTCACCTGTGGTGGGGACGGGCTGTACCGGTTCCGGCGGGCCGGGCTGTGACACGGACTCTCTCCTGCGAGGTGAAGGGGTGACGGCGGGTCAGGCGTTGCCGCGGGCCGTGCTACTTGCTCACGGACTTCAGGACGTGGACCTCGCCGCCGAACTGGTTCTCCGGCGTCTGCTCCTTGACCAGAGCCTCGTTGAAGCCCTCGTTCTCCTCGTGGTTCTTCGCCATCCGCTCCAACGCCTTGCCGATCTCGTTGAGTTTCGTGGCGAGGTGATCCATCGAGTCCGTCATACCGTCGCGCAGGCCCTCGTAGACGACGCCGAATTTCTCGCCGAGTTCGTCGTCGCCCCAGGGCGGGGTGCCCTGCTTGTCGCTGAAGGTGGTCATGCCCTTCCAGGCGTCCTGGGCGACACTCGCGACCGTCGTCTCCTTCGGCGCTTCGCCCCCGCCGCCTCCACCGTCGCCCTGCGCGGCCAGGCCGTTCCTCAGCCTACTGGTCGCCGCGTAGAACTCCCTGCCGATGTCGGAGAAGTTCTTCCCCTCGTTCTTCAGTGTCTCCGGACTGCTCCTGAACCCGTCACCCATGACTACGCCCCCGTTTCACCAACCGGCGCTGCCCTGCCGCCCGTTCGCGTCCGCCTCATGTCTGTGCCAGCGTACCCAGAGGCACTGACAAGGCTTCAACCCCGGTGTCCGCCCGGACCCCGTTTCTTCGAGCCCGTGAACAGGTTGGTCGAAGGGCCGTCGCGCTCCTCGCGCTCCTTCTGCTCCTCCTCGTCCCGCCTGCGCTCCCACTCCTCGCGCTTTCCGCGCTCGGCCTCGCGGTCCTCCATGGTCTGCGACTCCGCGGCGTGCCGGATCTCGGTCATGCGGTCGCCCAGCGCGTCCATGTAGCGCTCGTCCTTTATGGCGTCGGTCATGCCCATGCGCCCCGACAGGATGCCCTGGGCCATCTCCTGCAACGGGCCTTGCACGTTCGGGTTGTTGGCCAGAGTGCGCAATGCCTTGTGGAGGCTCTCGGCCTGTTCCGGATCCTGCGCGACGTCCATCAGTTCCGAGTCGTCGATCTCCCGATCGCCCGGTTCCGGCCCGCTTCCCGGCCTGTTGGTCATGACGAACCCCCTTCGAGCCCAGAGGGCCCTTCACGCACACCGAACGCGGCTTTCGCACTCGTTGCAGCCTGTCGCAACCGTTGACGAGCCTAAGGCACCGGTGTCACGTGAGGGTCCCGTCCGGCGGGGTCAGTGAGGTGCCTTGGTCGGGGCGTCGGCCCCCGCTTCCTTAACGAGGCGGTCGCCGCTGGTCAGCGACTCCCACAGGGGCTTGTCCACGCGGACCTTGATCGTCGTGCCGTCCTGGAGGCGGACCTCGACGTAGTGGTAGAGGTTGGAGCCGTCGGTCGCCCTGCGGGTCTTGTCGACGACAATGCCGTCCCAGGCGTCTTCTTTGCGTACTTTGCGGGATTTGAACATTTCGCCACTGTAGCGGGCCGCCAGGGACGGTGTGGTGTGGTGCGGTCGCGCCGTCGAGCGCCGTTTCGACCCTTGTGCAACTCCACAGAGACGTAAGGGAGTTACGGGGCCCCCGAGGTGTCGAAGATCTGGTGACCGGACCGGATGAGGGGTACATTCGACTGCTCAAACAGCTTGATTCATGCATCTGCGCCAACGGGGGTTCGGCTCAAGATGACGCGCCACACGGCCTCGCTGGGCCGCCATGAAGTTCGGCTGCTGCTGTGGCTGCACGGACAGTGCGGCCGGCAGGCCGATGTGCCGGTGCCGACCGGCGAGTTCGGGCGGCAGAAGAACATGCCCGCGCTGGGCGTCGCCGCTCTCGCCGAGGCGCTCCAGGAGCGCGGGCTCGTACGCGTCCACGAGGACGGGGAGCGGCCGCCGCCGGACGCGGAGCTCACGGCGGCGGGGCTTGCGCAGGCGGAGCAGCTGGTCGCCGATCTGGAGAACCCGGACGCGGTCCGGCGGTACACCGAGAACGCCCTGATCATGTGGGCGTACGAGGAGAACCGGTCCGGGCGCCGCCCGCGCCTCAAGGAGTTCTTCATCGCCGAGCAGTCGTCGTTCCACGGCCAGGTGCTCGGTCAGGGTGTCGTCGAGGGCAGTGCCGCGTATCTGCGGCAGGCCAGGCTGCTCACGCTCGACGGGGAGGCGATCGCGGCCCGCGTCGAGCTGACCGACCGCGGGCGGACCTGTGCGACCAGCGGCGCGGGCGACGTATCGGCGTACGTGGCACACGAACCGGCCCCGGCGGGGCTCACCATCGGTTCGGTGACGGGCAACGTCAACGTCCTGTACGGAGACATCGAGACGTTCAACCAGGAGACCGGGTTCAGCCTGGACCCCGAGCAGATCCATCAACTCATCGAGGCAGACCGGGACTTGAGGCACCGCCCGGGAGTCGCGCCGCCGAGCCCCGAGACACGTACCCTCGCGGCCCGCGTCCGTGCGCAGCTGGCGGCGGCGCCCAACTCCACGGCAACACAGGCCCTGTTGCAGACGATCGGGCCGATCCTGGCCAGAGTGCTCGGCGGCTGAGCCGGACTGAGGAGGACGCTCGTGAGCAGACTGTACGGCCGGGACGTTCTCCTCGACGATCTGGTGCCACGGCTCGTGGGGTACCCGCGCGAGGAGGAGCACGGGGACGTCGAACAGGTGCACAGGGACGATCCGCCCGCGCTGCTCCTGACCGGCCCGCACGGCCGTGGCCGCACCGCGGTCCTTGACACCTTGTACCGCTCGTACACGGCCCGCATTCCGGTGGCCGAGGTGGACTGCGCGCAGGGCGCCGGCGCCGGGGAGGGCCTGGTCGGCAACACCTCGCAGGGCGCCGACTTCCTGATCGACGCCGCCGGCGGGCTGTGTTCGCCGGTCGCCGGGGAGCGCAAGCTGCTGCAGCTGCCACGGCTGTGGACCGGCCTGGTGGCCGTCTGCGCCTGGCGGTTCGGCGACACGGGGGAGCAGGAGGCGGCCCAGGACCGCGTGGGGCGGCTGCTCACCGGATGCGGTCTGGAGGCCAGGGGTTCCCCCGCGGCGGACCGCTGGGTGCGGGACGTCAACGACCGGCTGCCGAACGTCGTCGCACCGGAGGAGCTCCAGCCGGTCGTGGACGCCTCGGTGAACCTGTTCACCGAGCGGTATCTGACGAAGAAGGGTCAGGCCGACGAGGTGCTGGCCTTCTACGCCGGACGGCCCGGGACCCGCCCGGACGAGTCGCCCCTGGTCGCGCACTCCCGCGCCTTCCACCAGGGCGGCGACGTGCGCGAGCTGGCTGAGGCCTCGCTGGCCGTCGCGCTCCTGGAAGATCTGCGGGCCCGCTACGGCACCCGCTGGATGCGCTTCAACCGGCCGCCGCGTCCGCTGCTGCTGCTCGACAACGTGCAGACGCCGCCGGGCGCCCGCCTCCTGGACCAGTTCCTCACCCACCGGGTGAAGCGGGCCGGTGACCCGCTGGTCGTGGTGGCCGCCGCGCGCGGCAGCGCCCGCCGCCGCTCGCTGCCGGACGCCACCCACCGCACGCTGGAGCAGGTCTCCGGCGGGGCGGTCGACTGGCAGCGGCCGGAGACGGGGACACCGTCGGCCGGGCTCATCACCATCGAACTGTCACGACTGGAGCGGCAGGACATCGTCACCATGCTGAGTGACGCCGCGCCTTCGCTGCGGGGTGAACTGCCGCGCGTGGTACGTCGGTTCACCCAGGGTTCGCCCCTGGGGTGCGGTCTCCTGACCGAGGCCGTGCGGGCCGCTCCCAGCAGTGCGGCCACGCCGGGGCTCGACGTCGGCGCGCTGCAACTGAACGGGCAGTCGGTGACGCGGCAGATCGCGGTGCGGCTCGTGCCCGACCCGGAGCTGCGCCGCAATCTGACCCTGTTCTCCGTGGCCCGGGACAGCGCCGCGGCGCGTGCTCTGGCCACCAAGTACCTGCCGGCCGCCCCGGACCGCGCGGCGGTGGAGACCGCCCGGAGCCATCTGCGCGCCGAGCACGGTGCGCAGGCGCCGCAGCCGTTCGTCACCGACCCGTTCCTGCGGGCCGTCCTCGTCCTCGAACTGCGCCGTCGGCGGGCGCGGCCCACACGGTCGGTCCCGACCTGGAGCGACCTCCACGAACTGCTCCGCATCCATCACGAGCGGGCCCGACAGGACATCGACGCCCTGCACCACGCGCTCGCGGGCGGCGACGCCGGGCATGTGGTGAACAGCCTGTACGAGCGGTTCGTGCGGCCGGGCGGCGCCGAGCAGTGGCTGCGCGACCTGTGGCAGGTGGCGTCGGCTCCCCATCCGCCGGACACCAACTGGGCCAGGGACTGCCGCGACAAGGCCGGCGGAAAGGGCGGCACGGAGCCCGCCGGGGACGATGTGCTGCGCTCCGTGCACCGCCTCCTGCACGCGGTATGGCTGGCCGCCGATCCGCTGACCGCGCCCGACGAGAAGCTCTGCGAGCGGATCCGGTTCGACCTCGAACTCCTCTCGGGCCGTCATGTCACGGGCGCGGGCACGCTCTTCGACGCGGCGCAGGAGTGGCACGACGACCTGCGCGAGCTGCGCACCCCCGCCTCCGCCCGGCCGGCGCCAGGCCCCGAAGGGAGCCACGGTGAGCTTCACTGACCTTTTCGTCCGCCCTTTCGTCAGGGGGCGCCCGCTCAGGCGCGGGGAGCGCATCCTGGGCCGATGGATTGCCGCGTTCGTGGCCCTCGTCCTCGTGGGCGCCACGGCCTGGATCGTCGTGCCGATCGTCACCGGGAGCGACTGCGGGGACGGGCTCAAGGAGAAGGACGGCGAGTGCGTCGGCCTCGTGGACGCGACGGTCCGGGCCCCGGTGTTCAAACCCGGCGAGGACGGGCCGGGCAAGGAGATCTCCGGGCTGGTCGAGCGCATCGCGAGGGAGAACGACCGGGTGCGGCTCCTGTGGGAGGACCCCAAGGGCGCCGCCAACAAGAAGCCGTACGTGAAGGTCGCCCTGCTGCTCCCGTTCAACACCTCGAAGTCCGGGGCGATGACCGCCCCGCTCCTGAAGCGGAGCCTCGCGGGTGCCTACGCCGCGCAGCGCAACGCCAACACCTCCAGCAACAGCGTCAACTTCCAGATGCTGCTCGGGAACATCGGCACCAACCTCGACCTGTGGGAGCCCGCCGTGGCCGCGGCGGCCGAGCTGACCGGCAGCGGGAAGCAGAAGGAGGGCGACTCCCCGCTGGTGGGCGTGATGGGACTGCCCAACAGCGAGCAGGACTCGCAGGACGCGGCGAGCGCTCTGGCCGCCAAGAACATCCCCGCGGTCAGTGGTGTCCTCAGCTCGCCCAACATCAAGGCCAGGACGTTCTACAAGGCGGCCCCCAACAACCGGAACTCCGTGCTGGCCCTGGCCCGTTACCTCAAGGACCACCCGGGCAACGGCAAGGGTTTCCTCGTCTGGGACTCGCGCGCCGATGACGACTACGTCACCAACACCAAGGCGGAGCTCCTCAAGAACTTCGGCACGAAGTACCAGCTCGCGGTCCGGGACCGCTCGTACATCGGCACCATGGGCCCCTACGAGGGTGCGCCGGCCGCCATGGCGCCCGCGGCTTCGAGGCTGTGCCAGTCGGGTGCGGACACGGTGTTCGTGGCAGGACGGGACTGGGATCTGCCGGAGCTGGTGAAGGCGATCGCCAAGGACGCCGACTGCCAGGCCCGCAAGGACAAGGACAAGCACCCCATCCGGGTCCTGCGTGTCTCCACCGGGCTCACCTCGCGGCTCACCAGCGAGGACATGCGCGAGTCGATGGCGCAGGCCAAGATCGTCACGCTCAACGCCGCCCCCACGGACAACCTTTCATGGAGCCGGGACCTGGGCGCTCCCGGTCAGTACCGGACGTTCGCCGACACCCTCGCCAAGGACGCGGGCGTCAAGGGGACCGACCTGAACGACGGTTACGCGATCATGCACTACGACGCCTTCCAGATCCTCATCAAGGGCGTCACCCAGTTCACGAACGACGAGGACAACAAGGGTCAACTGCCCACCAAGTTCGACGTCAACAGCAACATCAGCAACATGAAGGTGGGGACCGACGGCGAGTGCGGGGACTGTGTCCGGGGCGCCAGCGGCGACTTCGGGTACACCTCGGGCAACGACAACTGGCCCGTCTGCAAGATCGTCCCGGTCATCGAGTACCCCCGGTCGAAGGGGTACCGCCCGCCGAAGCCGTTCCGGACCAGCCCGGGCAAGGGAGGCACCTGCCCGTCCTGACGCGGGGCGCCCCCGATCAGTTCCCCGTTCTGGCGTCCTGGCCGGGTACGGACACGGGAGCGCCCTCGTCCTGCGTCGCCCGCCACGGGGCGCCCGGCACCACCAGCGGGCTGTGGGTGACCGGGTCGGGGACCACCACCGAGTGCAGGCCGAAGACGGCGTGGACCAGGTCCGCCGTGATGACCTCGGCCGGCGGGCCCTCCGCCACGATGCGGCCGTCCTTCATGGCGACGAGGTGGTCGGCGTAGCGGGCGGCCTGGTTGAGGTCGTGCAGGACGGCGACGACGGTGCGACCGCGCTCGTGGTTGAGGCGGCGCACCAGGTCGAGGACCTCCACCTGGTGGGCGATGTCGAGGTAGGTGGTCGGCTCGTCGAGCAGCAGCAGCTCGGTCTCCTGGGCGAGGGCCATGGCGATCCACACCCGCTGGCGCTGCCCGCCGGACAGCTCGTCCACGGGCCGGTCGGCGAGGGCCGTGGTGTTGGTGTGTTCCAGGGCCTGCGTGACGGCGCGCTCGTCGGCCTCCGACCACTGCTGCCACCACTTCTGGTGCGGCTGACGGCCACGGGCCACGAGGTCGGCGACCGTGATGCCGTCGGGCGGGGTCGGGCTCTGCGGGAGGACGCCGATGGCCCGGGCGATGTCGCGGCCGGGGATGCGGGCGAGTTCGGCGCCGTCGAGCAGCACCGTGCCGGCGCGCGGCTTCAGGAGCCGTCCCAGGGCGCGCAGCAGCGTGGACTTGCCGCACGCGTTGGGGCCGACGATGACGGTGACCTTGCCGTCGGGGATCCGCAGGTCGAGGCCGTCGACGACGGTGCGGTCGTCGTACGCCAGCGTCAGGGACTCGGCGGTGAGCCGGCTCGTACGGCCGCTCGTCGGACTCATTTGGTGCCTCCGGAACGACTGCGGCCGCGCGCGATCAGCCACATGAGATAGGGGGCGCCCACCGCTGCGGTGAGGACGCCGACGGGGAGTTCGACGGGCGAGAACAGGCGCCGGGCCAGCAGGTCCGCGATCACGACCACGAGCGCTCCGGTCAGCGCCGATGACAGCAGCGGGATCTGCGCGGTACGCGTCAGGCGGCGGGCGATCTGAGGGGCGAGGAGGGCGACGAAGTCGACGGGGCCCGTGGCGCCCGTCGCCATCGAGGCGAGCACGACGCCGAGCGCGGTCAGGCCGAGCCGCACATGGTTCAGGCGGATGCCCAGCGCCGTGGCCGTGTCGTCGTCGAAGGACGCCGAGCGCTGCGCCCTGGCGGCCCACAGGACGGCCGGAACGGCCACCAGCAGGACCACGGCCAGCGGAGCCGCCTGCTCGTAACCGCGGCTGTTGAGCGAACCGGTCAGCCAGACCTTCGCCTGCTGGGCGACGAGCGCGTCGCCCTTGGTGAGGAACAGCTGGGTGAGCGAGCCGAGCGCGACCGAGATGCCGATGCCGATGAGCACGAACCGTGAGGCCTGCATCCCGCGCCGCCAGGCGAAGACGTACACGAGGAGCGCCGCCCCGATGCCGCCCGCCACCGAGACGTACGGCAGTGCGGTGTACGAGACGAGGCCGAAGCTCATCGCCGCGACGGTCACCGCGCCCGCGCCGTGGGTCACGCCGATGATGTCGGGGCTGGCCAGCGGATTGCGCGCGACGGTCTGCACGAGGGCGCCCGCGATCCCGAAGGCGAGCCCGGCAAGGAGTCCGACCGTCAGTCGCGGCAGCCGCAGCGTACCGACGACGAGCTGGTCAGGACTCGGCTTGCCGAGCAGGACGTTGACCACCTCGGCGGGGGAGACGAAGGCCTCGCCGACGCAGAGGTACGCGATGACGGCCGCCAGCAGCAGTACGCCGAGCGCGGCGGCGACCAGCACCGACCTGCGGTGCACCAGGAAGCTGCCGCGCCCCGGTCGCAGCACGGTGTGTCCGGCCGGACGGATCCGGCGGTCGGGAGTGGCGGTGGCGGTGGCGCTGTTCATGCGGCGACCACCGCCCGGCGGCGCACCAGCGCGATGAGGAAGGGCACACCGAGCAGGGCGGTCATGACGGCCACCGGGACCTCCGAGGGCGGGAGGACGATGCGGCCGAGCACGTCCGCCACCAGGATCATCACCGGGCCGAGCAGGGCGGCGGCCGGCAGCACCCACCGGTGGGCGGTGCCGACCAGGGCCCGCGCGATGTGCGGAACGGCCAGCCCCGTGAAGGCGATCGGCCCGGCGGCGGCCACCGCCGCACCGGTCAGCACCGTCGCGGCCACCGCGCCCTGGATGCGCAGCAGGCCCACGTTGTGGCCGAGGCCCCGGGCGGCGTCGTCACCGAGGGCGAGCGCGTCCAGGCCGCGGGCCGCCACCGCGACCAGCACCAGACCGGCGAGGACGAACGGCCAGATCTGGCCGATGACTTCACTGTCCCGGCCGCTGATGGAGCCCACCTGCCAGAACCGGAACTCGTCCAGCGCGTGCGCGTCGGTGGTCACGACGCCGGAGACGATCGCGGCCAGGAACGCGTTCATCGCGGCGCCGGACAGCGCCAGCTTGACGGGCGAGGCCCCGCGGTAGCCACCGGCGGCGACGGCGTAGACCGCCACCGCGGCGAACGCCGCGCCCGCGAACGCGAACCAGATGTACCCGGTGAGGCTGTGCACACCGAGGAACGCGATCGCACACACGACACCGGCCGAGGCACCTTGGCTGACACCGAGGATGCCGGGTTCGGCGATCGGGTTGCGGGTGATGCCCTGCATGACCGTCCCGGCGACGCCGAGGGCCGCCCCGGCCAGCACGCCGATGACGGTGCGCGGCACCCGCAGGGAGCGCACCAACTGGGCGTCGGGGCTGGTGCCGTGCTGCACCAGCGCCCGTACCACCTCACCGGGTGCGATCGGACGGCTGCCGACGGCCAGGCTCAGCAGGACGGCGATCAGCAGCATCACCGCACACCCCAGCAGCCAGGCGATACGGCGGCGGGTCGCTCGCGCCATGTGCCGCGCTCACTCTCTTCTCTTACGGGCTGTTGCGGGGTGTGGCTACTTGCTGAGGTGCCGGTCCAGGTCGTCGAGGACCGCGTCGGCCGCCATCGTGCCGAGCCCGAGGTACCAGGTCTCGTCCGGGACGTCGTAGGCGTGGCCGTCCTTGACCGCCTTGAGGTTCTTCCACAGCGGGTTCTTCTGGACCGCGGACTTCTCCGTGGCGTCGGGCTTGCCGTAGACGCCGGTGAAGATGTAGTCGGCGTCGGCCTGGTCGATGTTCTCGGCGCTGATCTCCGCGGCCAGGTCGGAGATGTCCTGGTTCTTGGGCCGCGGGATGCCGATGTCCTTGAGGATGGTGCCGATGAACGAGTCGTTCGCGTAGAGGCGGATCTTGCCCTCGGGCATGTAGCGCAGCATCGTCACGGTCGGCTTGTCGGCGCCGAGCTCGGCCCCGAGGTCCTTCGCCCGCTTCTCGTACGCGGCGAGGTTCTTCTTGGCCTGCGCGGTCTTGTCCAGGGCGGACGCGTTGAGGAGGTAGTTCTCCTTCCACGTGAAGCCGGGGCGGATGGAGAAGACGGTCGGCGCGATCTGCGACAGCTCGTCGTAGGAGCCCGCGGCGCGCAGCTGGCTGCCGATGATCAGGTCCGGCTTGAGCGCGGCGATGGCCTCAAGGTTGAGGCTGTTGATGGTGCCGACGTTCTTCGGGTGGCCCGCGTCCTTCTTGAGGTAGGACGGCAGCTCCGGCGAGCCCTCGCTCGGCGCGAGGCCGACGGGCTTGATGCCGAGCGACACGACGTTGTCCAGCTCGCCGACGTCCAGGACCACCACGCGCTTGGGCTGCTGCTTGATCTCCGTGCTGCCCATGGCGTGCTTGATGGTGCGCGGCCACTGGCCCGGCTTGGCGCCGGTGCCCATCGCGGCGGTCTTCTTGGCGGCGTCGCCGAAGTCCTCGCCGCCCTGCGCGACGGACTTCGAGTCCTTGCCGCCGTCCGCGGCCGCGGTCTTTCCGCCGCCCGCCGCGGTGTCGCCGGACCCGCCGCATGCCGTGAGGGACAGCAGGCCGGCGAGAACGATCGAGGCCGCGGCGGTGCCGCGCCGTCGGAGAAGCATGGTGCCCCCGGAGCAGTTATCAAACATTCAAAGGAAAGGTGAGGCATACCTTACGCACAGGAATGAATGGTTCGACAAGAGGGGCGGATCCGGCACGGTTGTGCGCCATGCACAGGAAGTGCATCATGCACAGAGGATGCATGATGCACTTTTGTTGAACGGTGCAATGCGTCGGCCCATCGCCACCGTGGACACCCGCCGCCTCCACCCCACGAGGAGCCGCACCATGACCGACCAGGCCGAACACCCCCACCCCCGCAGCACCCAACCGCCCGTCCGCCTGCCGCTGTCGGGAGACACCCCGCTCGAACCACCCGCCGTATGGGAGGAGTTGCGCGCGCGGTGCCCCGTCGCCCACGCCACGCTGCCCAGCGGTGACACGGCCGTCTACCTGACCCGGTACGACGACGTCCGGGGCCTGCTCTCCGACCCCCGCTTCGTCCGCCCCACCGAGCAGGACAACGCCGCGAGGATGGCACCCGAAGGCGCCGGGGGAGCCGCCGCCACCGGAAGCTCCGCCATCGCGACCCCCAACAGGGGCGAACCGCACCAGCGTTGGCGGCGCCAGGTGGGCCGGTACTTCACCGCCAAGCGGATGACCGCCCTGCGCCCCGGCATGACCCGCCTCGCCGAGTCCCTCGTGGACACCATGCTCGCCGACGGCGCCCCCGCCGACCTGCGGGCGAGTCTCGGCTTCCCGTTCCCCGTCTACGTCATCTGCGACCTGCTCGGAGTCCCCGCGGAGGACCGGGACCGCTTCTCCGGCTGGTCCGACAGCTTCCTCAGCGTCACCCGCTACAGCGCCGACGAAATCCGCACCGCCCAGGCGGAGTTCGTCGCCTACATGTCCGGGCACATCGCCGCAAAGCGAGCCGCGCCCGCCGACGACCTCCTCAGCGTCCTCATCACGCAGAGCGAGGAGGCGGGCGGCGCGGGGAGCGAGGTCGAGGGAGGCGGACTCAGCGACGAGGAACTCGTCTCCACGGGTATGGGCCTGCTCGTCGCCGGCCACGAGACCACCGCCAACTCGATCGGCAAGATGGTCTCCCTGCTGCTCGCCGACCGCGGCCGCTGGGAGAGCCTGCTGGCCGACCCGTCGCTGGTGCGTACCGCCGTCGAGGAGTCCCTGCGCTTCGACAGCAACCTCGGCTTCGGACTGCGCCGTTACCTCGGCGAGGACGCCGAGATCGGCGGACAGGTCGTGCCGGAGGGCAGCACGGTCGTGTGCAGCATGCCGGCCGCCAACCGCGACGAGCGCGCCTTCACCGGCGCCGACGCCATGGATCTCGCCCGCACCCCCAACCCCCACCTCACCTTCGGCGTGGGACCGCACTCCTGCCTCGGCCAGGCGCTGGCCCGCACCGAACTCCAGGTCGTCCTGGAGGTCCTGCTGGCCCGCGTGCCCACCCTGCGCCTCGCCGTCCCCGCCGCCGAACTGCGCAAGACGGAGGGCCTCCTCGTCGGCGGCCTGAGCGAAGTCCCCGTCAGCTGGTGACCCGGAGAGGAGGCGGATCGTGAAACTCACCGTCGACCAGGACAAGTGCTGCGGCGCCGGCGCCTGCGTCCTGTCCGCGCCGGAGGTCTTCGACCAGCGGGACGAGGACGGCATCGTGACCCTCCTGACCGCCGAGCCCGGCTCCGCGCACCACGCTGCCGTGCGCGAAGCGGCGGCCATGTGTCCCACCGCGGCGATCGGTGTGAGCGAATCCGGCTGATCGCCACCAGGTCGTCATCCACACTCTTCGGGAATCATGGGTGCTCGCGACAGCGTTCCACCTGGCACCATGCCGGGGGCGTGGAGAGGAGACCCATGGTGAGAAAGCCGGAGGGACTGCCCGCTCCCTCGCCCGGGGCACGGCGGTGGTTGCAGCCGGTGAACGGGCCGGGCAGCGGCAGCGACCCCGAGTTCTTCGCCGCGCGGCCCGACCTGGTGCAGGTCGCCCTGCGGGCCGCGCACACGCCGCCCGGCCGGAACCTGCGCTACCTGGACATCACCGGGAACACCGTGCGCCGTATCGGTCTCGACGTGCCGGACTCCGGTCGAGGTGTGGTGCGGCTCGACGTGTACGACACCGAGGCACCGTACGGGCTCACCGTCCGTGAGCTCCAGGTCGCCACGTGTGTCGCCGGAGGCCTCGGCAACCCGGAGATCGCCGAGGTGCTGGCCTGCTCCCGGCGCACCGTCGCCACCCACCTCGAACACGTCTTCGCCAAGCTCGGGGTGCGGGCCCGGACGTCCGTGGCGACCCTGATCGCCGCGGAGGACGCCTACGTCGCCCCACTGCCGAGCCCCGGCCTCGTCCTGCCCCCGGCGCTGCTCGGCGTGCTCGGCGTTCTCGGGGAGCGGGATCCGGTGTCACGGCAGGCCGCGACCCGGCCGCCGCTGCGGCGGCCCGCGGTGCTCGCCTCGGTGTACCCGGCGGACCCCCTGGCCGGTGGCCCCGTCCTCGCGATGCGGCGCGGCGCCCGGCTCGCGGTGCGGGACCTCGCGGCGCGTGGCGGAGTGTCCGGTCGCGAGATCGAGCACCTGGCCGTGTCCGTGACTCCCGATCAACTCCCGGAAACCGTACGGGACTTGGCGGAGCGCGGGGTGGACGGCATCCTGTTCGGGAACTTCCCGCTGCCCGTCGCGCTGCCCGCGCTCGCCGCCGCCAACGCCTCCGGCACCCCTGTGCTGCACAGCATGACCGGGCAGGCGCTGTCCGAAGGTGTGCGCGCGGACCCGGCCGGGCTCGGCGCGGTCTTCCAGGTCTGCTCCACCGAGTCCGCGTACGTGCCGGGCCTGCTGCGCACCGTCCGGGACCTGGAGGACAGCGGCGAGTTCCGGCCGCGGCGCCGGCGCCTCGCCGTCCTTCAGCGGGCGAGCACCTTCGACGCGGGTGTCGTCGAGCGCGTGCAGCGGCAGGCCGCCGAGGCCGACTGGGAGTTGGTGTTCCTGGAGTCGGTGGCCGACGACGCGCTGGACTTCGCCGACCTCGTCCGCCGCCTTGAGGCGGCGGACCCCGATCTGGTGTCGTTGTCGATCTTCCCGGAGCCGACCCTGAGGGCGTTCCTGGAGGCCACCGCCGGGATGCGGGACAGTGCCACGTTCCACGCGGCGTGGTCTCCGGCGGCCCCGGAGTTCGCCCGGCGCCTCGGAGAGCTGAGCGAGGGTCTGCTGTGGTCCACGGTGATCGGCAACGTCGACGGCCCGCTGTGCACGGCGTTCGAACAGCGATTCCGCGCCGCGTTCGGCGCGGAGCCGGGACCCGCCGCCGCGGCCGTCCACTACGACATGGTCAATGTGCTCGCGCAGGCGTGGAGCCGGGTCAGCCGGCCGTGGGACTTCGCCGCCGTACGGGAGCAGTTGCGCACGTCGACGTCGTTCGGGGTGACGGGCGCCCACCAGTTCGTGGGGCGGGGCCAGCGCGGGCTCAGCTACCCGGACGAGACGGGCGACCCCGCCCGCGGCCATCCGCACCTCATCTACCGGATCACCGGTGGCGCCCACCAGCGGCTGGCGCCACCCCTGGTGAGCTGAAGCCCGTGGTCGGCTGAGCGAGTGCTCGGCCGAGCCGGCGGTCAGGTCAGCCAGTTCGGCGCCGTCGGTGTGCCGATGCCGTCGCCGCCGTCGACCGGGACGGTCCGCCCGTTGACCCAGTGCGCGTCCGGCCCGAGCAGCCAGCTCAGAACCACCGCGATGTCGTCGGGGCGCCCCACCCGCCCGCGCACGGAGGCCCGCGTCAGCGCGTCCACGTACGACCGAGGGACCGGGTTGACGGCCGACTCCACGTCGACGAAGCCCGGCGCCACCGCACAGCAGCGGATGCCGTCACGGCCGTGCTCCAGCGCGATGCCGCGCACCAGCGCGTCGAGGGCCGCCTTGGACGCGGCGTAGACGGCCGTCCCGAGCCGGGCGCGGGTCGCGGCACCGCTGCTGACGAAGAGCAGCGTCCCCGGCCGGCCCTCGGTGCGGCAGCGGCGTACGAACTCCGCTTCGGCGCTCAGCGCCGAGCGCGTGTTCACGGCCATGACCCGGTCGAAGAGCTCCTCGTCGCTGTCCACGACCGGTACGGCGGGAAACACCCCCGCCGCGTGCACCAGTGCGTCGAACCCGCCCTGCCCGTCCCAGAGTTGAGCCACGTGATCCGCCACCACGCCGCCGCGGGACAGGTCGATCTCCGGAAGGTCGGTGCCCGTGACGGACCAGCCGTCCGCCGTGAGCCGGTCCACCACGGCGCGGCCGATGCCCCCGTCGGCGCCGATCACGAGCACCGTGGGTGCCACGGCCCTCACACCCCGACCAGTGCCGGCCGGACCCGGCGCGCCACGTCGACACACCGCTCGAACGTCACGTCCAGGTCGCGGCAGCCATTGATGAAGCGTTCCAGGGCCGCCATCCGCGCACCCCGCCCCACCACCTGCGGGTGCAGTGTCACCGTCACCACCCCGTCGGGCACGGTCTCCGTCATGTAGCGCACGTCGCGCAGGAAGCGGTCGAACATCGCGTCGGCGTCCTGGAGTCCGGGCATCAAGAGCTGCGGGGTGCGGACGTACTCCAGGTGCGGATAGTCGTCCAGCGTCCAGGACACCGGGAGTTCGACCACGCCGGAGTCCGGGCCGAACCGGAAAGGTCCGTCGGCCGGGCAGTGGTCGCCGGAGCGCGCGAGGTAGGGCTCGAAGTCGGTGCCCATCAGCGACGAGTCGTAGACGATGCCGAGTTCGGTGAGGATGTCGACGGTGTGCTCGGTGAAGTCCCAACTGGGGGTGCGGTGTCCGGCGGGCGGGGCACCGGTCAGCTTCTCGATCAGCGCCGCGGAACGGCGGTTGACGGCCAGCTCGGTGTCCCGGTCCAGCGTCGACACCGGCTCGTGGGCGTACCCGTGCAGCGCGATCTCGTGCCCCGCCTCGGCGACGGCCGCGCTCTGTGTGGGATACGTCTCCAGGGTGTGCCCCGGGACGAAGAACGTGGTCGGTACCTCGGTGCGGCGCAGCAGGGCCAGGATGCGGTCGATGGCGTAGGCGCCGAACTCGCCGCGGGAGACCGGGCCCGGGGTGGTCTGGCCGCGGGCCATCCACAGGGATATCGCGTCGAAGTCGAAGGTCAGACAGACGGTTCCGCGGCTCATGCGCGTATCTCCTCATGGTGGGCATGGTGGGCGGCAGCGGTGTTCTTCGGGAGGAACTCCAGTGGCTTCGGGGCCGGGTCGTCGAACAGGGTGTCCAACTCCCAGCGGGCGTAGCCGTGTTGGCTCGGCGGGCCCGGCGCGATCCACAGCACCCGGTCGGTGAGGTCCATGACGACGGAGTAGACGGTCGCGTTGCGCTCGCCCGCCGGGACGTCGGGGTCGGGGTGACGGCAGATGCCGTCAGGGAAGGACCACTCGTCGCGCAGCGTCGCCACGACATCGGCGACGCCGACCCGGCGCTCGTCGAGCGCGGGTTCCAGCAGATGCCGGGCCCGCACCGAGCGCAGGAGGGTGAGCGCGCTGGTCGCCGCCTTCTTGTCGCGCAGCGGCAGCGGCGCCTCGAAGTGGTTGGCGTGGGCGATCAGACCGTTCTCGGGCAGCAGCGTCCCGAAGACGTCAGGTGCCAGTTCGAAGTCGATGGCCTCGCCGCCGGTTCCGTCGGCGAGCAGTACGTTGCCGGACGAGATCCGTTCGACGGGCAGCAGCTTCTTGTGGGCGCCGGACATCGTCCGTGCTTGCAGTGCCCCGCGGAGCAGATAGTGGTACGGGACGCCGGCGCCGCCCCGATCCTGGTCGGACACCAGCAGGTTGGCGCAGACCCCGAGCCCGGCGGAGTTGAGGCCGCTCTTCGCGAGCATGCCCGCCTCGGCCAGGGACAGCACGGCGAACCCGGACTCGTCGCGGGTGGCGAGCAGGAAGGTGACCTCGGCCTGCTCGGGGTGCCAGTCCCAGTTCTGGGCGAGCAGGGTGTGCCCGTCGCCGGTGTACCGGGGCAGCACCGACAGGGAGGTGCAGCCCTCGTCGCGGTAGCCGGTGCCGTACAGCATCTCGGTGCGCGCGTTGAGCGCGGCGAGCCGGTGGGCGGGCTGGCGCGAGCCGGTCGCCATGCCGTCGAGCATCGCGGCGATCTCGGGGGAGTACGACGCGGCGATGTCCAGGTAGATCCGTCCCCAGCGGTCGATGTCGGCGTCGCTGAGCCCGGCGTCGTCGCGGAACCGGCTTACGTAGGTGTCGAGGCTGCGGGCGATGAGGTCGGCGGTGGCGCGGCCGAGGTCTTCGCCCATCTGTCGGTAGCTGCCCTGGACGACGATCAACCGCGGGTTCTGGAAGGTCGCTTGGGACACGGTGGTGCCTCTCATTTCAGTTCGCTCCGGTAGGTCTCGGGCATGCGGCACACGGTGACGAAGGTGATGAGGGCCGCGAGCGTCGGCAGCAGGGCGACGAGGACGGCGTTGCCGGTGCTGTTGACGATCAGCGTCGCGATGAAGCCGGCCGTGCCGCCGAAGGCCATGACCGAGAAGTTGTAGCCGATGCCGAGCGCCGAGTAGCGGACGTTGGTGGGGAACAGCTCGGCGAGCGCCGCGGGTCCTGGCCCGGAGAACGCCGCGATGATGAGCCCGATGAGGATCTGGCCGAGGAAGACGCCCGCCGTGTTCCCGGTCTGGAACACCAACATGACGGGGAAGCTCAGGAGTACGAGCCCGCCGGAGCCGATGAGCAGCAGCGGCTTGCGGCCGATCCGGTCGGACAGCACGCCGAACCCGAAGATGGCCACCGTCAGCACGACCAGGCCCACGATGTTCGAAGCCTCGACGATGCCGGGGGCGATTCCGGCCTCCTCGCGCAGGTACGTCGGCAGGTACGTGAGGAAGAAGAAATAGGCGACGGTCCAGCTCACCGTGAAGAAGAAGCCACGTGCCATGGCGCTCTTCTGCGTGCGCAGCGCCAGCCGCAGCGGGCTCGCGCTGGTCTCCCCGGCGGCCTCCTGCTCGCGAAAGGCCGGTGTGTCCTCCAGGCCGAAACGCAGCAGCAGAGCGACGACCGCGGTCACCGCGCCGATGAGGAACGGCACCCGCCAGCCGAACTCCCGCATGCCCTGCTCGCTCCAGAACAGCGAGTTGAGCGCCACCACGCCTGCGGCCACCAGGAAACCGGCGGCGGTGCTGACCTGGTTGAGGCTGCCGTACCTGCCGCGGGCGCGCGGGGTCGCGTACTCCACCAGCATGGCCGCGGAACCGGCCCACTCGCCGGCGACGGCGAAGCCCTGGAACAGCCGCAGCACCACCAGGAGCACGGGGGCGGCGACGCCGATGGTCCGGTAGCCGGGCAGCAGCCCGATCAGGACGGTCGCCGAGCCCATGAGGATCACGCTGGCCAGCAGGGCGGGCCGGCGCCCCATCTTGTCGCCGATGTGTCCGAAGAAGACCGTGCCGAGCGGCCGGGCCAGAAAGCCCACGGCGAAGACGGCGAAGGTCGACAGCAGCGACGACACGGAGCCGCCGCCGGAGAAGAACGCGGCGCTCAGATACACCGTCGAGTAGGCGTAGACGAGGTTGTCGTACTGCTCGAGCAGATTGCCGATGCTGCCGGAGACGACCGCCCGCAGCTTGAGGCCCGCTCTGGGGCCCGTGTCGGTGACTGGTGCCTCGGCCGTTGATGCCTTCATGGTCACTCTTCTCGCAAGGGTTGGCAGGTAACAGGTCGTCAGGCGGCGGCGAGGTAGCCGCCGTCCACCGGCAGCAGCACCCCGGTGACGAACGAGGACTCGGGCCCGGCGAGGAACGCGAGGGCGTGGGCCAGCTCGTCGGTCTCGCCCGGCCGTGCCAGCGGGGCGCCGTCGACGCGGGCCCGCAGCGCCTGCGGCGGAAGGTCGTCCAGGAGTGCGGTGCGGAAGACGCCGGGCAGCAGGGCGTTCACCCGGATACCGCGCGGAGCGAGCTCGACGGCGGCCACCTTGGTGAGCTGATGCACCGCGGCCTTGCTCATCTGGTACGCGACCGAGGACGGGACCGTGCCGTCCCCGGCGGGAGGGGTGGTGACTCCGTAGATCGAGCCGATGTTGACGATGACACCCCGGGTGTCGGCGAGGTCGTCGGCGAAGGTCTTGATGCCCCGCCACGGGCCGAACGCGTTCACCGCGAGCACCCGCGTGAAGTCCTCGTCGCTCGTGCCGAGCAGGTCCGCCCGGGCGCTGACGCCCGCGTTGTTCACCAGCAGGTCGGCCGGCCCGAACTCTCGGCGGACGATGTCACGCAGCCGGTCCCACGACGCGGGCTCGGTGACATCGAGACGCACCCGCCCCGCCCCGCCGGCGTCCTCCGCGTACTGGACATCGGCCCGCACCACGACGGCACCGAGCTCCGCCAGCCGGTCGGCCGCGGCGGCCCCGATCCCGCCCGCCGCGCCCGTCACCACCGCGATCTTGCCGTCCAGGCCCATGGCCATCACTCCCTTCGGTGCTGATGAAGGGGGACAGTAGGCCCGGCCGCGGGGCGCGACATCGGTCATCTGACCGATGCGCGGAGGCGTCGATGTGGAGGCGTCAGTGTGGAGGCGTCAATGCGGAGCCGTTGATGCGGAGGCGCCGATGGCGGACAGGGCTCCTGCCGACGGGCGCACCGCACAGCCTGAGTCACACACCGAAGTCACTCAGCTGCCGTGCGTACCTGCCGTGCGGGAGCCCCCGCATGCGCCTCGATGGAGAGGATCGTTCATGACATCCATCCGCCTGCTCGGACGGCCACTCGGCCTCGCGGCCGCTTCGCTCACGGTGGCGGTCGGAGCCCTGGCCGCGCCCGCGGTGGCCCTGGGGCCGGTGCCGGTGCCGGTGCCGACGCCGGTGTCGGAGCCGCTGCCCACCATGACCGTGGACTTCGGTTATGAGGACGAGGAGCCCAGCGGCAGCGAGGGGCAGCAGTTCGACGGTGACGCCCGCCTCCTCGATGCCTCGGGGGACGTGGTGGGGCGGTTCTACTACGACTGCACCACGGCGGCGCCCGGCAAGACGACGGTGGGTGCGTTGTGCTCCAGTGCCTATGTCGTCGAGGGCAGGGGTGAGATCTTCACCCAGGCCTTCAAGCCCATCCAGAAGGACGAGGACACCATGCCCCGCCCCACCCGCTCCGCGGTGACCGGAGGCACGGGGGACTTCAAGGGGGCGACCGGTCAGGCGACCATGCTGCCGACCGGCGAACCCGACACCAACACCGTCGTCTTCAACTGACGCGCACGGGCCGCCCCTTCGGGGCGGCCCTCAAGCGCGGCGATGGTGCCGCGGGTCAGATCTTCGGGGCAGTCACGATCTTGCCGGTCGGTGCCTTCGCGCCGACGGGCGTGCCGAAGTCGGACCACGTGATGGTCGCCATGCCGGTGCCGTTGCTGTACGGGGTCTCCTGCTGCAGCAGGTAGGGCTTGCCCGTGGTCGCAACGCTGAACGTGGCCTGCCTGCTCGGGTCCGCGCCCTTGGCGACGACCGTGGCGACGGGCTGCCCCGCCACCTCGGCGGCGGAGCCCTTCGTGAGCTTGAGGGAGTTCTTCTCCGGCTCGCCGAACTGCTCGCCGTGGCAGTAGGAGACGAGCACCTTCGTGAGCGCGGCGGTCGGCGAACCGTGCATCCACTGGTCGGCCTTGATGGTGCCGGCGCCGTTCTTCTTGGCCCAGGTGGAGAACGTGGAGTCGACCTTGCCCCAGACGTCGTTGCCCTTACGGACGACGTCGAACGTTCCCATGTCCTTGAGGTCGACCGTGCCGGTGCACTCCGTGGCGGAGACCCGGAGGTCGGACTTGGCGTCCGAGCGCGACATGACCTCGCGGACCGAACCCGCGGCGGCCTTCGTCTCCGTGCCCTTGGCGCGCAGTTCGACGGCGGTGAGCTTGTCGACACCGTTCGGCTTGGCGTCGGCCTTGGCCGGCTTGTCGGTGGCGCTCGACGGCTTGCTGTCGGCGTCCGCGGCCTTGTCCGAGCCGCCGCCGCAGGCCGTCAGCGACACCAGGGCGGCGGCGCAGGCGAGCGCGGTGGCGGCGCGGCGGGCGGTCGATGCGGACAGGACATGCGTGTTGTTCATGAGTTCCCCGTGATTCCCCGTGTGCATGTGGTTGCCGTGAGTGGCATGTGCATTCAATCAGTGGGCGGGGGGACGTCGTTGGGCGGGGGGACGCCTTGTCAATTCCGCGGACGCGCGAGGGTCGACGGCGTGACCGCGAGGACGGCCAGTGGCGGTAGGGCTCTCAGTCCTCGACCTTGCTGCGGCTCTGGTAGGCGAGGTCCTGGTAGTCGGGGTGCCGGGCCATCCAGCCGGAGATGAACGGGCATACCGCGAGAACCCGGAGCCCGTCCGCCCGCGCGGTGTCCAGTGCCGCGCGCGCCAGCGCGGAGCCGACGCCCTGCCCGTTGTACTGCGGGTCGACCTCGGTGTGCGTGAAGACGACGAGCCCGCTCTCCTTGGTGCGCATGTACTCGGCGACTCCCGCATGCTGCCCGTCGACTCGGGCCTCGTAGCGGTTGGCGTCGGGGGAGTCGGTGATCTCGATGGCCATCGTGGGCCCTCCATGTCGTGTCGCCAGCCGTGGAGCCGGTCGTGGTGCCGGTCGTGTCGCCGGTCGTGGCGCCGAACGTACCGTCGGCTGCCGATTGGGTTGTCTGCGCAGTTTTACGCAGTGGGGGCGTTCGGTCGCCGCACCGCCTGGTTCGGCGTGGCAGGCCGGCGTACGGGGTGCTTGCTGAGGATGGAGACCCGGTTGAAGGCGTTGATGGTGATCGACGCCCAGATCGCGGCGGAGATCTCGGCATCGTCGAACACCTCCCGGGCCGCGGCGTACGCCGACTCCTGTGCGGCGGCGTCGTCCGGATGCGTGACCGTCTCGGCCAGGCCGAGGGCCGCCCGCTCCCGGTCGGTGAAGATCTCCGCGTCCCGCCACCCCGGCAGCACCCCCAGTCGCAGTGGGGACTCCCCGGCGTGCAGGGCGGCACGGGTATGGGTGTTGAGGCAGAAGGCGCACCCGTTGATCTGGGAGACGCGAACGTTGATCAACTCCAGCAGCGCGGGCTCCAGTCCGGCCTCGACGGCCTCGGCGCGGACCGTGTCGGCGGCGTGCCGGAAGGCCTGGTACGCGCCCGGTGACTGCTTGTCGATGAAGACGCGGCGCCGGTCCTGCGTGTCGGTGGTGGTCGATGTGCTGCTGGTCATGACTGAGCCTCCTCGTTCGTGGCCGTCTGTGGGAGTGGCGGCCCACGCCAATATAGTTTACCGTTCAATCACCTTGCGACAGGGAAGACCGGAAAGCTGCGGCAGGGAAGATCGGAAAGAGGGGGCAGGGCACCATGTCTGCATACGAACAGGCGCCGGCCGAGACGCGCCGTGCGGCCGTGACGTCACGTCAGGACACCGTGGCCGAAAGGCGGGTGGAGGTTCTTTCGGCCCGCGAGGTTCCGCTCGGCGGCCCGCGGGCGATGACCGTGCGGCGCACCCTTCCACAGCGGGAGCGGAGCCTGATCGGAGCGTGGTGCTTCGTCGACCACTACGGGCCCGACGCCGTCGCCGCCACCGGCGGGATGGCCGTCGCGCCGCACCCGCACACCGGTCTGCAGACGGCGAGTTGGCTGTTCGACGGGGAGATCGAGCACCGGGACAGCCTGGGCACGCACGCCATGGTGCGGCCCGGCGAACTGAACCTGATGACCGCCGGACGCGGCATCAGCCACTCCGAGGTCTCCACCCCCGACACCACGGTCCTGCGCGGCATCCAGCTCTGGATCGCGCTCCCGGACGAGCACCGCGACGTCGCACCGGCGTTCCGGCACCACGCCCCCGCCACCATCGCCCTGGACGGAGGCGAGGCCAGGGTCTTCCTCGGCACACTGGCCGGAGAAACCTCCCCGGTCCCCACCCACACCCCTCTGCTCGGCGCCGAAATCGTGCTCGAACCGGGCGCGCACACCACCCTCGCCGTGGACCCGGCCTTCGAACACGGCGTCCTGGTCGACGAAGGAGCCGTCCGGGTCGAGGGGACCCTCGTACCGAACGCACAGCTCGGCCACCTCGCGCCGGGTGGCGACACCATCACCCTCGCCAACGACGCGAGCCATCCGGCACGGCTTCTGCTGCTGGGCGGTACACCGTTCGGCGAAGAGATCGTGATGTGGTGGAACTTCATCGGCCGCAGCCACGAGGACATCGTGGCGGCCCGGGCGGAATGGGAGGCCGGAGCGGAACGCTTCGGCACGGTCCACGGCTCTTCCGGCGAACGCCTGCCGGCCCCCGAGCTGCCCAACAGCACCCTCAAGGCGCGCGGCAACCGCAAGCCTCGCTGACCGCGTCAAGAGCACACCAACAGCACACCAGCAGCACGAGACACCAACACACCACCACGCCAACACACCACCGCGCCAACACATCAACACACCAACGCCCAAGGAGACAAGCGCCATGACATCTGACACCACTCCGGCCGTGGAACACCGTCCCGACGAGCAGCGCTACGTCATCACGGTCGACGGTGAACTCGCCGGTTTCACCGAGTACCGCGACCGCGGCGAGCAGCGGGTCTTCTTCCACACCGAGGTCGACGACCGCTTCGCCGGGCAGGGTCTGGCCTCGATCCTCGTCACCGAGGCCCTGGCCGACGTCCGCGCCGGCGGCAAGCGCGTGGTCCCCGTCTGCCCGTACTGGGCCAAGTACCTCAAGAAGCGCGAGCAGGAGACGGCCGACGTCGTCGACCCGGTGAACCGGGAGATCACGGACTGGCTGCGAAGCCGGCTCGGCTGAACGGGGAGCGCCTCCCCCTTTTTCAGCCATCGTCGGCGCGCCGCAGGAAGCCCACGGCCGGGCCTGCCCGGCCGTGGGTACGCTCCTGCCCGCAAGGCCATCGCCCACCGCCCACGATCCAGACGCGAGAAGGGGACACGGCATGACCGCCGACGCCGCGCACATCAAGACCGCTCCCGAGCCCGTCCGGGACACCGTCGCCGACCATCTGCTCACGCCGGACAATTGCGCCGTGGTCTTCATCGACTACCAGGAAGGCCAGTACGCCACCATCGGCTCCGCGAGCCGCGAAGAGATCGACCTCGGTGCCATCACTCTGGCCAAGCTCGCCCGCGCCTACGAAGTTCCGACCGTGCTGTCGACCGTCGCCGTCGGCATGGGCGTCAACCGGGCCACGGTCCCGGAGATCACCCGCGAGCTGCCGGACGTTCCCGAGATCGACCGCACCGGCGTCAACTCCTGGGAAGACGCCGACTTCCGTGCAGCCATCGAGGCGACCGGCCGCAAGAAGATCGTCATGGCCGGACTGTGGACGGAGGTCTGCCTCGCCTTCCCCACCCTGGACATGCTCCGCGAGGGCTTCGAGATCTACCCCGTCGTCGACGCTGTCGGCGGCGTCTCCCCGGTCACCCACACCACGGCGATCGAACGGATGACGCAGGCCGGCGCGCGACCGATCACGTCGCTCGCCTTCGGGTGCGAACTGATGCGCAACTGGGCGCGCCCGGACGCGGACCTCTACCGGGTCGTCATCAACGACTACTTCCACCGCAAGCAGGCCATCGGCGACAAGACCGGAACCCTCTTCCAATAGCCGCCCGCAGCCGGGAATACGACGAGCGCAATCATGATTGGCCAGAGCATGAAGGCCATCGTGTACAGCAGCAACGGCGACTCCGAGGTTCTGAAGCTGGAGGAGCGTCCCGTCCCCGACCCCGGTCCCGGCGAAGTCCGGGTCGAGGTCCATGTCTCCGGGGTCAACCCCACCGACTGGAAGGTCCGGGCGGGGCTGTCCGGCAGCCTCGGGGACGGCGAGAGTCAGGTGCCCAACCAGGACGGTGCGGGTCGGATCGACGCGGTCGGCGCGGGAGTCGACCCCGCGCGGATCGGGGAGCGGGTGTGGCTGTATCTGTCCGCGGCCGGGCGCCCGGACGGTGGTACGGCGCAGGAGTACCTGACCATTCCGGCCGAGCGGGCCGTGCCGTTGGCGGACGGGGCCGACTACGACCTGGGTGCGGCGCTGGGCGTGCCGGCGCTCACGGCCCACCGGGCCCTCACCCTCGCCGCCGACGGGCCGGACCGGTTGGCGCCGGGGGCGCTCGCCGGGTGGACCGTGCTGATCGCCGGGGGAGCGGGGGCGGTCGGCAACGCGGCGATCCAGCTGGCCCGCTGGGCCGGGGCGACGGTCATCACCACCGTCAGCTCCCCGGAGAAGGCCGACCTGGCGAAGGCCGCCGGCGCCCACCACATCGTCAACTACCGTACGCAGGACGTCGCCAAGGTCATTCTCGATCTGGCGCCGGACGGCGTGGACCTCGTCGCCGAGGTCGCCCCGGCGGTCAACGCGGAGCTGAACCTGGCGGTCACCAGGAACAACGCGACGATCGCCTTCTACGCCAACAACGGCGGCGACGAACTGCGACTGCCCCTGCGCGCGACCTTCGGCCGCAACCTGGACTGGCACGGCCTGTCCCTCTACTCCGTCCCCGCCGAGCCGATGCGCAACGGCGTGGCCGCGGTCTCGGAGGCCGTCGCGACCGGTGCGCTACGGGCGGGCGCCGAGGCCGGTCTGCCGTTGGTCCGCTTCCCGCTGGAGCAGACGGCGCAGGCACACGAGGCCGTCGAGAGCGGCACGGTGGGCAAGGTCCTCATCGACGTCAGGGAAACCGCGTAGCAACGCCAGCGGGGGTCGCCGACGCGGTGAGTCGCAGGGGCGGCTTCTCGGGTCCGGGTGGTCGTGCGCAGGGGGTTGCCTTCGCGTGCACTTCAACTCCTAGCGTTCGCAGGCATGGAGACCACCAACGCGAAGAACGGGTCGACGACCACCGCGCCGCACGCGCCGTACACCAGGGCCCTTGGACGAAGCGGGATCGAGGTCAGCGCGCTCGGCTTCGGTTGCTGGGCCATCGGCGGGCCCTGGCAGGGGCTTGGCGGGGAGCCACTCGGCTGGGGCGAGGTCGATGACGAGGAGTCCGTGCGTGCCGTGCGTCGTGCGCTGGATCTCGGCGTGACCTTCTTCGACACCGCCGACGCGTACGGGGCCGGGCACAGCGAGCGCGTACTGGGGCGGGCGCTCGGCAGGCGCCGGGCGGATGTCGTCGTCGCCACCAAGTGGGGCAACCTCTTCGACGAGGAGAGCAGGGTCCGCACGGGCGGCGACGATTCGCCGGAGTACGTACGGCGCGCGCTGACCGCGTCACTGGCCCGGCTCGGCACCGACTATGTGGACCTGTACCAGCTGCATCTGTCGGACGCCGATCCCGAGCGGGCCGCGCCGCTTCGGGACGCCTGCGAGGACCTCGTAGGGGAGGGGCTGATCCGTGCGTACGCATGGAGCACCGATGACCCCGAGCGCGCGGCGGTCTTCGCCGCGGGCCCCCACTGCGCCGCCGTGCAGCACCGCTGCAACGTCCTGCAGGACGCGCCCGAAATGCTTGCCCTGTGCGAGGAGTTCGGCCTCGCGAGCATCAACCGCAGCCCGCTCGCGATGGGCCTGCTGACGGGGAAGTTCGCGCCGGGGAACGCGCTCGCGGCCACGGACATCCGCAGCGCTCCGCCCGCCTGGCTGCCGGGGTTCGCGGTGGGCGGCGGCGTCGATCCGGAGTGGTTGGCGCGTGTGGAGGCGGTACGGTCCATCCTGACGAGCCGCGGCCGTACCCTCGCCCAGGGTGCGCTGGCCTGGTTGTGGGCGCGGAGTCCGCGCACGGTGCCGATTCCTGGCTTCAGGACGGTTGCTCAGGCGGAGGAGAACGCCGGGGCGCTGGAGTTCGGGCCGCTGTCGGCGGGCGAGCTCGCCGAGATCGATGGTGTGCTGCACAGGGGATGAGGGGCGGGGAGCGGGTCAGGCGGGGTCCGGTGCTTCCAGTTCGCGGATGCGCCTCAGGTAGCGCAGGTGGCCGGCGATCTTGAGGCGTAGCAGCCAGGGGGAGACGGGCTTGATGATGAGGTCGGCCACACCGATCTCGTAGGCCTCTTCGGTGAGTCGTGCCTGGCCGACCATTCCCGTCATCAGGATCACTGGAATGTGCCGGGTCTGGTCGAGGCGATGCAGGTAGCGGGCCACTTCGATGCCGGTCATGCCGGGCATGACGACGTCCAGGAGAGCGAGGTCGATGCCGCCGCGCAGGACGGCCTTGAGGGCCTGGTCCCCGCTCTCGGCCGTCTCGATGCGGCAGGGCAGAGGGGCCAGGGAAGCCTTCAGGGCGAGGAGGGTCTCCTGATGGTTGTCCACGAGGAGCACCGTGATGTCGGGCATGGTCCCGCTCCTTCCGTGGCGCAGGTTCACCGTATTCCTGCACGACGGTGGCGCGTTGGGGGACGGAGGTATGGTGCGGTATTTGCCGTGGCGCCCAGGACGTCCGATCGGACGTTGGCTTCGTGGCTCGCGCGCCCGTTAGGTTGGCGGCCGTGACCAGTGAAGACACCCTTGCCGGCTGGCTGAGGACACTCTCCCGTACCGCACTGACGCGTCTTCTGGAGGAGCGGGATCTGCCGGCCTCCGGCGCCCCGGTGTCCGTGTTCGCGGAGTTGGCCCGGCAGTTGCTCGCCCCGGCCTCGGTCAGTCGCGCCCTTGACTGCGTCACCCTGCCCGAACGCGTCGTACTCGCGGAGATCACCGCGTACGCTGCCGAGATCCACGGCCCGGTCGAGCCCGCTCCGGAGGTTTCGGCGCACCTGCGCCACCAACAGGCCACCCAGTCGGGCCTCGAACCCGCGAGCCGTGCCGTGGACCGTGCGGAACTCCTCGACCGGATCGCCAGCGGTGGCGAGGATGGTGAGGAGGCCGACCGGCGGGTCGTCGCGGAGGCCGTCCTCGTCCGGCTCGCCGACCGGGCCCTCCTGCTGCCACCGCATGGCGATCTGCTGACCGTCCCGGTCCTTCTCCACCGCAGGTCCGCCGAACTCCAGGGCTACGGCCGCCCCCTCAACCCGCTGCTCATCGACGCCTTCAAGGCCGCCGAGATCCACCGCATCGCCACCGCGCTCGGCCTGCCCGAGGAGCGCACCCGCGACGCCGCCCAGCACGCGATCGTCGAGACACTCTCCGATCCCGAACGAGTCCGCGCCCTGGTCGCCGACGCGCCCGCCGAGGCCCACGACCTCCTGGCCGAACTGGTCCCGGGGCCGCCGTCGCTCGCCACGCACTGCTTCATGTCCGAGTACGGCCACTACGCCGGCCCCCACTCCAAGTTCCACTTCCGTGAGCAGGGCTCCGGCGACCCCGGCACCGACTGGCTCGCCGAGCGCGGCATGCTGGTCCCCGTCGGAACGGACCTCGCCGAGCTGCCGTACGACGTCGCCCGCGCGCTGCGCGAGGGCGGCACCCACCGGGCCCTGCCCCACGCCCCGCAGCACGTGGCCCG